>NZ_CP156084.1:262500-593500 GCF_040687965.1 Methylocystis echinoides | reverse complement strand
TGCGGGTGTGACGAAGCATGGCGGCGGCATTTTGGCGTCGCGCTGCGCGGCGTCTATCCCGGTCCCCGCGATTAGGGTGCGAACTCCAGAGGGTTTGGGAAAGAATGTATCAGCCGCCGAGGCGCGCGTCTGGCGCCGGACGTTTTTGCGGCGGGAACAGGCCGAGCGGATCATCGATCCACATCACCGCTATCCCCTGGCGCTCGGCATAGGACAACGCCTGCAGGAAAGCGTCCGCAACCGGCAAGCGCTCCGGAAAGGCGTCCGGCGCGGGACTTCTTCCGAACACCTCAATGGCGACCCGGGCGAAAATGGACGGCTCGGCGTTCGCGTCGCGGCGAATATGCAGGGCGATAATGGGCCCATTCGGCAGGGCGCTTCGGTGTTCGACAATCCTGATCACGCGCCTCTCCACTATCGCTTCAGCTCTTCAGGGAAATTATAGGCGGGTGGCGCGTCTGAGAAAATCGCAGAGATGATCGACGCGCGGGCCCATGGCGTCGATCCAGCCCATCAAACTTGCGACGCCATGCACGACGCCGTTCCAGGCATGAAACTCGAGCTGAGCGCCAGCCGCGTCGGCGCGCGCCGCCAAAGATCTGGAATCGTCCAGCAACGGATCGAACTCGCAGGCCGCGACGTAGAGCGGCGGCAGGCCCGTCAGCTTGGCGAGTAGCGGAACCGCCAGCGGATTTCGCCGGCTGGCTTCATTTTGAAGATAGTCGTTGAGGTATCGACCCATGTCGGCGGAGCCAAGAAAATATGCGCCGCCGCCGTAGGCGCGATGGGACGGCGTTTCGAGGTCCAGGGAATAGGCGCCGTACAGCAGCGCGGCTGCGCGGATCGGGCTGTCGCCGGCGTCGCGCAGCGCGAGGCAGAGAGCGAGCGCGAGGTTGGCGCCGGCGGAGTCTCCAATGACTGCCAATCTGCTTGCGTCAACGCCGAGGGTCGATCCCTCGGACGCCGCCCAGCGGACGGCCGCGATGCAGTCGTCCAGCGGCGCGGGAAAAGGATGCTCGGGCGCGAGAGCATAGTCGACGCTCAGGCACCGAAGACCCGATCTTTGCGCGATCTGGCGGGCGAAGCCGTCATAGGTGTCGACGCTCCCCATGACCCAGCCGCCGCCGTGCAGCAGAATGACCGTTGGCGCCGGGGCGGCGGCGCCTGGATCATAGAGTCTGATCCGCGCGCGACCGCTTGGTACGCTGATCGTGCGCTCTTCGATATGCGGGAGCGCGGGGGCGCCTGCGCCGAAGAAAAAGGACAGGCTGGAATTGATCGTCCGAAGTTCGTCCGGCGAAAGCTGCGCCGGAGGGGGCAGTCCCTTCAGTCGCGCATAGATCATGCGCAGGACGTCGCGCAGTTGTGGATCGAGCGGGCGCCATGCCGGCTCGAATTGCGCGAGCCAGACGTCGGTCGCCGGTCGATCGCCTGCATCGCCGGACCAGGTGGCGCGGTCGCCCGTCGCCTTGGTCGGGTCTTGGCCTGGTGCGCTCATTCGATTCTCTTTCGCGAAAAGCATAACAACAAAATCATTAGCGGGGGTCGCGGCCTTGGACCAGGCTTTGCGTTTCTTTGCCTGGGACGCGCCAAAAACATCGCATTTACAGTAAGCGGCGATCTCGTTTAGTCCTGATGCTCCTTCCACTAAACGCGGTGACCCTCACGTGACTATTCCCCCGATCGACCCTTGGGTCGCTGCTGGCGTTGTCTTATCGACAGCCTTGACCGACGCCGTCTATGTCTTTTTCAATGCGGCGGTGTCGATGCGCCGCCGCTATGCAGCGGCCGGCTGGAGCAGCACGTGGTACGTGCTGTCAGCCTTCGCTGTTATCAGTTATACGTCGAATTGGGCCTATGTTCTGTTCGCCGCGCTCGGCGCATGGATCGGCGGTTTCTTTTCCATCACGGCGCTCGAACGCTTTGCGCCGCTTCCGCCGCACTATCGTCGAGACAGGAAAAACTAAGTCTCCTAAGTTGAAGGCGCGCGGCCTTATTTCGCTTGGCTTTGCATTTGCCAACTGTAACGGTTTTAGAGCAGAATTGAGTACATCCGGCTCCTTCGGTTTCGAAAGGATTGCCTATGAGAAATTTTTTATTGGGCGTGGTTGGTCTCACGCTCTTCGGCTTCCTTGTTTTGTGGATGCTTCCGCCGCTTCCCGGAGCCTCGCGGAAAACCGACGACGCCGAAGCTCGCGCGCCCGCGCCGGCGGCGACGCCGCCGACCCCACATGTTGCAGAGACTGTTGTGACTCCCGCTGTCGCGCCGCCGGCGGCTCCGATTGCGGAAAAGCCGGCGCCGATCCCGGCAGAGCCTGTCTCGCCGTCGCCGCCGACCGCAATGGACACACCCGCCGCTCCCACGCCCGCGCCAGCGCCGTCGGTGACCCCTGCAAAGCAGGCCGCGCCCGCTTCGAGCCAAGCCCCCAAAAGCCGGATGACGAGAGAACCCGCCAGGCCGAAGCCCGCGCCGGTTGCAAGGAAGGCGACAACCGCCTCGCTTGCAAAGAAGCCTGCGCCGTCGAATCCGGGGAAAAAACCGAAAGGCCGCTGACCGCCTCGCGCTCCCGGCCCGGCGGCGACACAGAAGCGACAACCGGTTAAAGCGCTACAATGTCAACCTAAACTGGCCTAGGGAACTCCATTCACACGGGCGTCTCCTAGCAATCGAGCTTCGCCCCGAAAGCCGTTGGCTGAAAGCGTTATAGTTCTAAAATTGGAACGGTTCACCAACGCTAACGGGACAGGCACAATTGGGTTGGCGGGGATTTGCGGGCAGCAAGAGAGGCTGAACTGGAGTGGTGCGTATCGGCAGTTGCAGTCTCGGTTGGAGCGGAGTTCCCAGCGGGTTAATCGGAATAACCGGCCTCAGAGACGGTTGTATTGCGAGTTGAGCAGAAGCAACGCCACAGGTTACGACGAGAGCAATAGAAGCAAGAAAGAGTGATTTCATGACGAAATCCTCCAGGTGATGGATGATTCCAAGTTCATATAAAGGGGGGTTGTCGCCACATGTCAATTTTGATGTCGACAATCTCACCTTTTCCGAATCTGCCTTGGTGGTTTGCTACAGTTTGCCGCTGGCATCTTGATCGCATTGGCCGCTGGGTGGTGGGCGCCACCAGACTCGCAAATAACGGCGTGACGGCGCGGCAACTAAACGCGATCTACGGCTGGGCCGACGGCTCGCAAGAGTCGGCGCGCTACAGCCAAAAGGCCGACCGGAAACGACTCGTGCGGGATGGAATGGCCAAGTTCGGAGAGAACGAAACAGGGTTCTATGGAGCACCCGGCTCCCCCGTGCGGACGGGAGACCTGAAAGCAAAGTAGAATCAATGCCTGTATTTTGCATTGGTAGGCCGGGAGGGACTTGAACCCCCAACCAGTCCGTTATGAGCGGACGGCTCTAACCAATTGAGCTACCGGCCCCTGCGCCATTGAGCGGGCGTTACGTCCCTATACAGCAAACCGTCGGAGGGGCAATATCGCCGCGCGAGGGATGGGGACGATGAAGGAAGGCGAGGCGCGGGCGGAGATCGTGGCCGGAGCTTTGGAGCTCGAGCGGCTGGGGCTCAATCACGGCTCGGCGGGAAATCTGTCTCTGCGCCTGGGCGAGGCCGCGCTGGTCACGCCGAGCGGCGTTTCCGCCCGGGACCTGCGCCCGGAGATGATCGCCCGCATGCCGCTTTCGGATACGACCGGGGCCTATGAGGGGCCGCTGCCGCCGTCGAGCGAGTGGCGCTTTCATCTCGACGTCTATCGAGCGCGGCCGGACGTTCGGGCCGTCGCGCATATGCATTCGACCTACGCCACGACGCTCGCGACGCTGCGGCGCGAGATCCCCGCCGTGCATTACATGATCGCCGCTTTCGGCGGCCCGAGCGTGCCCTGCGTCGGCTACGCCTCCTACGGGACGGCGGAGCTCTCTCGGCTCGTGGTCGAGGGGTTGCAGGACCGAGACGGCGTCCTGCTCGCCAATCACGGCGCCATCGTCGTCGGGGACACTATGGGCAAGGCCTTGTGGCGGGCGGTGGAATTAGAGGCGCTGGCGCAGGTCTACTACCTCGGCGCCGTGGCGGGCGAGCCCGTCATCCTCCCCGACGACGAAATCCTTCGGACCGTCGAACGCTTCAAGAGCTACGGCCCGCGCGACCGTTAGCCGGCGAGATCGGGAAAGAGCTCCGAAAGGCCGCTTTCGGTCGCCGCGCAGACGCCGCGCTCCGTAATGAGCCCCGTCACATAGCGGCCGGGCGTCACGTCGAACGCCCAGTTGCGCGCCGGCGAGCCTTCGGGCGTCACTTGCACCTCCGCCACCGCGCCTTCGGCCGTGCGGCCGCTGATATGCGTCACTTCACGCGGGCCGCGCTCCTCGATCGGGATCTCCGCCACGCCGTCGGCGATGCGCCAGTCGATGGTCGAGCTCGGCAAAGCGACATAAAAGGGCACGCCATTGTCATGGGCGGCGAGCGCCTTGAGATAGGTGCCGATCTTGTTGCAGACGTCGCCGCTGCGCGTCGTGCGGTCCGTGCCGACGATGACGAGATCGACGAGGCCGTGCTGCATCAAATGGCCGCCGGCGTTGTCGGCGATCACCGTATGCGGCACGCCTTCGCTCAGGAGTTCGAAAGCGGTCAGGCTCGCGCCCTGATTGCGGGGGCGCGTCTCGTCGACCCAGACATGAAGGGGCGCGCCCGCCCGCGCCGCCTTGTAAATGGGCGCCAGAGCCGTGCCCCAATCCACGGTGGCGAGCCAGCCGGCGTTGCAATGGGTGAGGATGTTCACCGGCTCGCCCCGCCGCCGTTCCGCCGCTGCGCGGATCAGCGCCGCGCCATGGTCGCCGATCGCCGCGCAGCAGGCGACGTCTTCGTCCGCGATCCGGCCGGCCTCTGCATAGGCCAACGCCGCCCGCTCGGCCGGCGCCGCCGAAAGCAGCAGCGCTTGGACCCGGTCCAGCGCCCAGCGCAAATTGACGGCGGTCGGGCGGGTCGCGAGCAGCGTCTCACAGGCGGCCGCGATCGCCGCGTCCGCGGGGTCCGCCGCAGCGGCGAGCGCGAGGCCGTAAGCCCCGGTCACCCCGATCAATGGCGCGCCGCGCACGATCATGTCGCGGATCGCCTTGGCGGCGTCGTCCATGGTGGCGAGCGTCGAGGTCTCGAAACGATGGGGCAGGCGGGTCTGGTCGATGACATGGACTCGCCGGCCGTCGGCGTCGAGCCATATCGTTTGGAAGTCCTGGCCGTTGATGCGCATGATTCGCCGGTCGGAGGGGGCGGGTATTTGCCCTTGTGCCTTTTGGCCCGGAACTTGTAAACGGGGCGGGCGCGGCGCACGGGCGGCGCGGTCGGCTGGGGAGCGTCCATGACCTATTGCTGCGGCATTCTGGTGCGCGACGGCATCGTGCTCGTCGCAGACACCCGCACCAACGCCGGCCTCGACAATATCGCCACCTTCCGCAAGCTGCATATTTTCGAGAAGCCGGGCGAGCGCGTGCTTCTGCTGGCGACGTCCGGCAATCTATCCGTCACCCAGGGCGTGGTGAATTTTCTCTCCGAAGGCTTCGAGAATCCCGACACTGGCGAGGTCGAAAACGCCATGACCGCGTCGACCCTGCTCCAGGCCGCGCAACTCGTCGGCCGCGCCGTGCGGCGCGCGCGCATGGAGGCTTTCAATTCCGCCGAACAATCAGCCGGCGTCAGCTTCGACGTGTCGCTGCTGCTCGGGGGCCAGATCGCGGGCGGTGCGCCGAGGCTCTTCATGATCTACACCGCCGGCAATTGCATCGAATGCACGCCGGACACCAATTACCTGCAGATCGGCGAGCACAAATACGGCAAGCCGATCCTCGACCGCGCGGTCAACTTCGACACCGACATTTACGACGCGCTGAAGATCGGGTTGATTTCGATGGATTCGACCATCCGCTCCAACCTGTCCGTCGGTCTGCCGATCGACATTGCGCTGCTGCGCCGCGACGCGTTCCAACTCGAAGTCTCGACGCGCATCGATTCGAGCGACGAGTATTTCAGGGATTTGCGCGAGCGCTGGTCCAAGGCGCTGCGCGCCGCGCATATGGCCATCCCCGCGCCGCCCTATCGAGGCCGCGCCCCGTGACCACGCTCGCGCCCGCCGATCCGGCGTCGATCGTGCGCGCGGCGGAGATTTTGCGCGACGGCGGGCTGGTCGCCTTTCCGACCGAGACCGTCTATGGCCTCGGGGCCGACGCCACGAGCGGCTGGGCGGTCGCGCGCATCTATGACGCCAAGTCGCGCCCTTCCTTCAATCCGCTGATCGCTCATGTTTCCGACATCGACGCGGCGCAGCGCGAGGCTTTGCTCCCGGAAGCGGCGTTGACGCTCGCACAGGCGTTCTGGCCCGGCCCGCTCACCCTTGTGGCCCCCGCGGCGCCGGGCGGCTCGGTGTGCGACCTCGCGCGTGCGGGGCTGCCGAGCGTCGCGCTGCGCATCCCAGACCATCCCGTAGCGATGGCGCTCATCCGCGCGTTCGGTCGGCCGATCGCGGCCCCCTCGGCCAATCGCTCGGGCCATGTCAGCCCGGTGACGGCCGCGCATGTCGCGGAAGACCTCGCGGGCCGGGTGGACATGATCCTCGACGGCGGCCGCACGGCGGCGGGGCTCGAGTCGACGATCGTCTCCTTCTGCGCGGACGCGCCCACGCTGCTGCGGCCGGGCGCGATCCCGCGCGAGAAGATCGAGAAGCTTCTGGGCCAGAAGCTCGTCGCCCCGGCGCATGCGGAGGTGACCGCCCCCGGCATGACCGCCTCGCATTATGCGCCCAACGCTAGGCTTCGACTCGAAGCCCATGAGCTCATCGAGGGGGAGGCGGCGCTCGATTTCGGGGGCCGGCTCAGCGGCCGCGCGCCGCCTGGGACCGTGACGATCGACTTGTCCCCGAACGGCGATCTCGTGGAAGCCGCGGCCAATCTCTTCGCTTCTCTGCGTGAGCTCGACGCCCGAGGCGTCGAGAGGGTGGCGGTCGCGCATATTCCCGAACGCGGGCTCGGCGAGGCCATCAACGACCGTCTGCGCCGGGCCGCCGCCCCGAAGCTGTAGTCAGGCCGCCAAGGCCGCCGGCGCGGCCGTCCGCAGATGAAAGTCCTGCGTCACCGCGCGCGGCTCGCCCTTCCACAGGAAGGGACACTCATAGCCCCGCGCAGCGAAATCGCCGTCGCCGGCTGCGGACATTTCCACGGCGAGCCGTGTCAGGCGGTTCAAAACGGGCTCCTTCACCCAGGAAAAGAGCGCCGCCTCCGGCAGGACATCGCGCATCGCCGCCCGCCGCGCGATGTTATTGGCCTCGCTCATGCGCGCCTGCCAGCCGGGCTGGGGCTCCTGCCAGTCATTGGCGACGATCGCGGGTCCGCGGTAGATCCGCGCCTCTCGCTCTGTGCGCTCGATCAGCGCCATTTCCCCGGGCCGAACGCCGGCAAGGGTGAAGAGCGTCGGCCGGCCCAGCGGCTCGCGAGCGATGAGACGCACCGCCTCCTCGAAGGTCTCACAGGTCTCGAAGGCGTAGCGCAGCAGATGGTCCGGCGGCCAGCCGCCTTCGAGCGACAGCGCGTCGCGCAGATTGACGGCGGCGTCCAAGGCGAAGCCGAGCGGACCGCGGAGGCGACGCTTCATCGGCGCCTGATTGATGACGGCGCAGAAGCGTCCCGGCGCCATGGCGGTCAGCACGCCCACGGCGCCCGGCCAGGTGGCGTTGTAGAATTCGCCCGCCGGCCCCGATTGCCACGCCATCTCCACGGCCTGGCCGAGCCCCTGAAACGGCCAGTCGAGCGTGCGGCGGATGCGCGGCAGGCCGTCCGCGCCCTCGAAGGCTTGGGTCGTGCAGGCGAAAAGATAGGCCATGTTGAGCGTAACGGCGCCCGGAAAGCCGAGAATTTCAGCAACATGCTCGAGCTCGGCGCGGTATTTCGACGCCGAACGGCGCAGCCAGTTCGCGGCCAGTCGATCGATCGGCGACAGGCAAATGCGCCCGAAAGGCGCGGCCTTGCCGAGGCAGGCGTCGCGAAGCGCCGCGGCGGCCTCGGTCCGCGCCCTGGCGTGAGCGATGGGGCCGCCATCGCGCAGGTCGAGGAAGGGGATCGGGTGCATCATGGCGTTCCTGTCACCGAAGCGTCATCCAAGCGATACGGATTTCATATCCGGCTGTCATAATACAGTCAAAAATAAGATAGGTTTGGGCGCGCTGCGGAAAACGCCGCTTTCCGCTAAAACTTTCGTCCCCGAGCCCGACCGATTCGGCGGCTCCTTCCATTTCGAGACGCCAGATGTCCCACGCCGTCGCCGCCGCTTTTCTCGCGCTCGATGCTCATGCGCCCACGCTTGAAGCGGTTCGGACGCTCGACCTCTTCGCCGCCGACGCCGCCCGCTTCGAGAATTTCAGCATCGGGCTCGATGATTTTCTCTTCGATTTTTCCAAGCACAAGGTCACGCGCGAGACGATTGATCTGCTCGTCGCGCTCGCGAAGGCGCGCGATGTCGAAGCGCGGCGCGACGCGCTGTTTCGCGGCGACGAGGTCAACAACACGGAACGGCGCGCGGCGATGCATATGGCGCTGCGCGATCTTTCGGGCCGGCCGCTGATTATCGGCGGCGTCGACATGCGCCCGGCGATCGACGCCGAACGCGAGAAGGTCTTCGCCTTCGCCCGCGCCATTCGCAGCGGCGACGCAAAGGGCGCGACGGGCCAGACATTCACCGATGTCGTCAACATCGGCATTGGCGGCTCGGATCTTGGCCCCGCGATGGCGGCGCGCGCTCTCTCGCCTTACGCCGATGAAGGGCTGCGCACGCATTTCGTCTCCAATGTCGACGGCGCCGATCTCGCCGATACGCTCGCGAACCTCGATCTCGCGCGCACGCTTTTCATCGTCTCGTCCAAGACTTTCACGACGCAGGAGACAATGGCGAACGCCGCCAGCGCCCGCGCGCGTCTCGTCGCGGCGCTGGGCGAAGCGGCGGTCGCCAAACATTTCGCCGCCGTGTCGACGAAACTCGACAAGGTCGCCGCTTTCGGCGTCGACCCCACTTGCGTCTTCGGCTTCTGGGACTGGGTCGGCGGCCGCTACTCGCTGTGGTCGTCGATCGGGCTTGCGCTCGTCATCGCCGTCGGACCGGAGAATTTCACCGAGTTCCTGCGCGGCGGCTGCGACATCGACGAGCATTTCCGCTCAGCGCCGCTCGATCGCAATATTCCCGTCTTGATGGGGCTGCTCGGCGTCTGGCATCGCAATGTGATGAAACGCTGCGCGCATGCGGTCATTCCCTACGACCAGCGTCTGGCGCGCTTCCCCGCCTATCTGCAACAGCTCGATATGGAGTCGAACGGCAAGTCCGTTACGCGCGACGGGCGCCTCGTCGGCCACGCCACCGGGCCGGTGATTTTCGGCGAGCCCGGCACCAACGGGCAGCACGCCTTCTTCCAGCTGCTGCATCAGGGAACCGACGTCACCCCGATCGACTTCCTCGTCGCCGCCGAGCCGACGGCCGCCGACGCGCGTCATCATGCGCTGCTCGTTGCGAATTGCCTCGCACAGGCCGAGGCTTTCATGCGCGGGCGCACGCTCGACGAGGCCAAGGCGCAATTGCGCGGGCAGGGGCTTTCCGACGAAGAAGTCGAGCGGCTCGCGCCGCATAAGGTATTTTCAGGCGACCGGCCGTCGAGCGTCTTTCTCTATCGCCGCCTCGATCCGCGCACGCTCGGCCGCCTTGTCGCGCTCTATGAACACAAGGTTTTCGTGCAGTCCGTGATCTGGGACATCAACCCCTTCGACCAATGGGGCGTGGAGCTCGGCAAGGAGCTTGCGAACCGGCTCGCGCCGATCGTCGAGAACGCCTCGGGGCCGACGACGGGGCTGGATCAATCCACCGCCGGGCTCATCGAGTGGCGGCGCGCGCATAGGTAAGCGCGCCCGCCCCCCTGTCCCGATCAGCGGCGAGGAGTTCAGATCGCCTTCGCCACGAGAATGCTCGTGAGCGTCGGCAACGCATTGCCGAGAAGCTCGAATCCGCCGAAGCCCGCCTGGCGCAACAGCGCTTCGATTTCCTCAACGCGGCGCGGCTCGCCGCGACCCATGGCGAGCGTATAGAAGCCATAATAGGCGTCGAGCGGCTCGGCCCCTTTGACGCCCGACATCGCCTCGATGACGAGAAGCGTCGCGCCGGGCTCCAGCGCCTGGCGGATATTGCGCAAGAGCGCGAGCGCCCGCGCGTCATCCTGATCGTGAACGATGCGAATGAGGGTGACGACGTCGGCGCCCCGCGGCAGCGGATCGCGCAAGAAGTCGCCGCCGATGATGTCCGTCCGCGACAGGAGGCCGGCGGCGTCGAGCCGCGTCCGGGCGCGCTCGGCGACGGCGGGAAGATCGAGGAGGGTCAGTTGCAAATGCGGCGCGCGCGCCGCCGCCGCGCAGAGAAACACGCCCTCGCCGCCGCCGACGTCCATCAGCCGTTTGTGGCGAGAGATGTCATAGGCGTCGAGCGCCTCCTGCGCCACCATCGGCTGCGAGGCCGCCATCAGCGCGCTGTAGGGCGCAACCGCGTCGGCCTGAAGCGCCGTGGGCTGTTCGAGATCGGAATAAGGCCAATAATCGGCGAGCCGCGCGCGCTTTTCGCCCTTGAGCAGCGCCACCGGGTCGGCGAGATCGGCGTAGAGCAGGGGCTGGTGCTCGACGAGCGACAGCGCGGCGCGGTTGCCCGCAAAGGCCGCCCCGAGCTGGCCGAGCCCGTAGCGCTCGGCGCCACGCCGCTCGGCGAGATCGAGCGACGCCGCGGCGTCGAGCAGCCGCCGGGTCGCCGCCTCGGACAGGCCGAGCCGGCCGGCCAGCGCCGGGACCGTCAGCGGCCCGGCCGCCAGAACATCGAAAAGCTTCAGCCGCGCGCAGGCGAACAGCACCTGCGAATAGACGAAACCGGCCGTGAGATCGAGCGCCGCGCGGGCGCGCCGGCGGGCGATGGGCCGCGTGAACGGATTGGCGAGCGACCAGCGCTGGAAATGGGGATCAGCAATGAGGCGGTCCCGCCACGCCCGCAATCGGTCCCGCCACTCTTCAAAGAAAGGTGCCACAAAGCGCGCCATCCCGACCCTCCCGTGATTGCGCCGGAATAGCATGAGCTTTCCTGGCCCAGAAGCGGCTCCGACGTTGCAGGCGGCCGCCGCTTCCTGTAGAAGAAGACCCGGACTCGCGTCACGCGCCCGTAGCTCAGCTGGATAGAGTGCTGCCCTCCGAAGGCAGAGGTCGCACGTTCGAATCGTGCCGGGCGCGCCAGTCAGATCAGAGAGCTAGAGGCAGGGGCGGCTGAGAGCTGCTCAGCTTAGCCGCCGCCCAGCTATCTGCGAGCAGCCGACAGCCATCGTCCAGCACGCTTGCGTCAACAGCAGGCGCCAAAGGTGGCAACGCCTCCCATGGCGGCGGCAGGCCGCTAGCCGAGGGAGAAACGGCTCAAGGGCCATGTGCGCCGACGCACCGACGTTCGCTTTTGGATGAGCTACCGTCAATCATCGAAACACGGACAGGACTGACGGAGCCCACCATGACCAAGCTGATCACGATCTTCGCGGCCTTCGCTCTGACCCTGAGCATCGGCTTCGCTAGCACGGCTTCCGCCGCTCCTGAGGGTTTCAATAACTTCGATGGCTCCGCCTGCTACTGCATGGACCCGTGATGTTTCTTTGGGACCGAAAAGGCAAGGTGGCGTCTTCATCCGCTCCCTTTGCGCGATGTCGCAAAAGGCGAGCATCCACGGCTCGGACGCCGAGAGCTCAGCATGTTGGCAAGGTTCATGGCAGAGCCACAAGTCAACAGCGAAGTTCTTGAGCAAGCCCCTTGTCAGACGATCAGTGACAGATCCTGATGCGCGACAGAATTGTTGATCCCCAGAATGGCGACGTTCACTGTGCGGACGTCGAACGTCACGTGATCAATCGCGCGTATCGCGGCCTGATAGGCCGCATCCGTGACGCTATGGGGGACGAGGATCTCCCCGCCTGTCTGCCCCGACGCATTCGCATAAGCCAGTGAAACGGCGATCTTGTTCTTGAAGGAATCCTGGCGCTCGACCGCAGCTTGGAATTCTGAAGACGACAGGCTCGCTGCGTTTGCGGGAATATCGTAACTGATCATCGCCTGCACGAATGCGCCGGCGATTTGAGCGCGTGCAGCTTGCGTGCCCAGGCCCTCGCTTCGAAGGCCTTGCAATTGGCTGGTCCAATATCGAATGCCGCCAGCATCGCCAGCGTTCCCGCCGATGTTCGTGTATAGCGCCTCGACAAACTGAGGATCGCTCAACCTGCCGTATGTCGCGTCGAAGAAGGCGCTCTGGGTTGTGACAAAGGCCTGCCCGAGCGCCTTTGCGTCTTGCGACGTCGTGCTTCCCACATGCGCGTTCGCCAATGTCACCCCCCGAGCGTCAGGTTGCTGGCGGAGGTAGTCAACCCAATAGGAATAGCCGGGCATCTCAGCGGCCCGATCATAAAGGGCCGCATAAAGGCCGAGCAACAATTGCTGAGGCGTCGCCGACGCCGGGGGCGACGAGGGGGGCGCAGGAGTGAGGCTCGATGTCGCGACCGTTTGATCTCGGAATTGCAGAAACTCCACGCCGGTAATGCTGTCGCGGCCATCGCGACCGGCGACTGCGTCGCTCACGATAAAGCCCCCTGCTCCATTCGAAGAAATTTTGTAGTCGGCGGAGTTTCCCTTGAAGACGAAGGTGTCGGCGACAGGCGAGCCAATGATCGTTTCATTACCGGGAGCGCCATTGATGAATACATAATCTTCACCGGTGAGCCAATTGTAGTATTTTCCCTGTACGAACTGCCAGGCCGACATGTTCAGCGAACCGCCGCTCGCCATGTTTACGATGAAGTCCGTTCGTCCCCACGCGCCGTAGATTTGCACGTCATTGCCGATAAGGCCGTCGCCGAACTGAGAGGACGAAAAGGTTGCCTTGCCGGGCATGTCCATCGCCATCCAGTTGTAATTGATCTGCTCGAAACTATAAAAAACGGCCTGCGAGAAATCGAAGTTCTCGAGATAGCCGGGCGGCATGCCATGCCCGGCCCAAATAGCGTCTTGATTGCTGTCGCCGTAGTAAACGCCCGTGAGAACAGGGTTGAAGTTATCAACGACGGTCGTCATTTGGCTTTCTCCCACTCACGAAAGTCGTCCCGGACGCGCGTTGCTCGGACTGGCGGCGCATTGATGCATTCCGGCCACCAACTCAAAGTTGCAGTCTCCGCAAGCCGGCGACGCCGAAAAGCCGACTGCGTCACGCAATTTGGCGGCGGCGTGAGAGCGCGGGATTTCCGAGGCCGCGCCTTCGTCATAGCTTGAGCGTTGCTGGTTAGCAACAGTTGGACACGATCTGCGCGCATGGCGCCGAATGCGGTTGCTATTCAGGCGACGCTTCTCGAATATACGGCCATGCTCACGCTCGACCATCGTCGAAAGTCATGCGCCGCCGCGTTCATCGCGGTCGCTCTGGCTTTCTCGCTTGTCGTTCAAGGGGGCGTTTCCTTGCTGCTGGAGCGGGGGGGTGGTCACGCGGGCTACGCCAGGGTCGTCACCCTTTCACAGTGGGTCGCCGGCGTCAGATGCGCCAAGGACGGGTCCCAGTCGGACCTACCCACGGGCGGGCATGCGGGCGGGACGAGTTGCGCCTCATGCGTGATGCCGGGCGACAAGGGCTCGGGGCTCGTCGTCGCGCCGCTTTCGGCCCTCCTGCTGGCGATTCTGCGACCGGAGAGCGCCAACCAGCCGAGTTATGCGCATGAAGACCCGCCGCTCGCATCCGGCCTTGAGGGCTGGGCGAGCACGTGGACATCGCAAGGTCCGCCTTCGACCTGATCGTCTTTCGGACGTGTCGGCGAATAGAGCGCGTCTTCCGCCACATACAATCTTTCAAAACGGCGGCGTTCGTCAGCGCATGAGTTGTTCTCGGCTGCGGGGCCTGAAGATGGCTCTTCCGCAGACCCGTGAGCCGTTGCGATTCAGGGAAAAGGACTCGTCGACGCGAAGCCTCCTCGACGCTGAACCGCGCCCATCAAAACAGGCCGCTTCCCATTTGCCTGCGGGGAGGGCCTTCAGCAAGCAGCTTTCAACCCAGGATGGACTTCAATGAAATCGACTGCCTCTCTCGCGGCGTTCGCGCTCATGCTTTCCGCTGGCGGCGCGCTCGCCGCCGACCTTCCCGCTCGCAAGGCCCCGCCGTTGCCGCCGGCGCCGCCGCCGCCGCTGTGGAGCGGTTTCTATGTCGGTTTGAACGCCGGCTACGGCTTTGGCGGCAGCAATGGCGTCACGACCGCGACGTCCGCCTGGGATCAATATGCGTCAACCTATTTCACGACATGGGCGGTTCCAAATCTGGCGGGCACATTCGGGGCGATCCAGGCCGCCAACTCGGGGCAGGGCTCGGCGAATCTGAGCGGTTTCGCCGGCGGCGGCCAGATTGGCTACAACTATCAGTGGGGTTCAAGCGTGCTCATCGGCCTGGAGGCGGACATACAGGGCGCCACCATGAATGGTTCCGGGAGCTATGCGGGAGCCGCCGTCGACTCCTACCGGATGGGTAGAATGAACATGCCGCACGCCGACCGACAGGTGTTCGGCTACGGCAACGTACAGGCGTCCCTCGACTGGTTCGGCACTGTGCGCGGGCGCCTGGGTTATCTCGTCACCCCCACTCTTCTCGTCTATGGCACGGGCGGACTGACCTATGGCGGGGCTACGGTGAACGCCAATTATGTGAGCGTAACCAATTGGATCAACACGGGCATGCTGAATTACCCTTACTCGCAGACTGGGTTTGGGAGTGGAAATGCGTCGACCACGCTCGTGGGCTGGAACGCCGGCGGCGGCCTGGAATGGCTGTTTACGCCGAACTGGTCTTTGAAGGCTGAAGCGTTCTACTACGATCTGGGCAATCTCACTGTGCAGGGATATGCGAACACGCCGGCTTCCGGGCTTCCTGCTCAAATGGGCGCGGTGATCGGCGAAGCGCAGGGGCTCTTTCCCCACACGCGGGTCAACGTAAACGGCGTGATTGCTCGCGCCGGCGTCAATTACCACTTCAACTGGGGCGCTTCCGCTCCGGTCATCGCGAAATACTGACGCGCGCCACGTCGTCAGCTTACCGGAGGAGGGTCCCCCCTCTTCCGGCGACCGCCGCTGTTCGAAACCCAAACTGCTCGTCGCTGACAGATTGCGTTCTTCGGCGCGCCAGGCGGCTTTCCGCTCAGAGAGAGTGAAGCGATGTTACAAGCGCGACTCCTGACATGCAGTGCGATTGTTCTGGGCGTCGGACGGCTTGCCGTTTCGGAGGCCGTCGCCCAGACGAAGCTCCCGGATCTTTACGTTTCCGCAAGCCGGCCGACGCCCGTTCGGGCGACGACGGCGCAGCCGCCACAGCCCGTGCAGGAGACGGCGCCGATCAGCCGACCTTCGATCGTCGACGAACAGAAGATCGAGGTTCTGCGCGTCCAGTCCGAAGATGCTACGAAGCTTCTCGAGCGGACGCCGGGCGTCACCATGTATGAAGCGGGCGGCGTCTCCCGCCTTCCCGTTATCCAGGGCCTTGCGGACGATCGTGTGAAAATTCTCACGGGCGGCGTGAGCATCACTTCCGCCTGCGCCAACCATATGAACCCGCCGCTCTCCTATACCGGCTCGAACAACGTCGAGAAGATAGAGGTCTATTCGGGGGTCGTGCCCGTCAGCAAGGGGGGCGACTCCATCGGTGGGACCATCATTGCAGAGCCGAAATCGCCCGTGTTTTTGGCGCGGAGCCCCGGCGCCTCGGAGGAAAAACAGGTCGGCGGGACGATGGCGCCGTTGTTCCAGGCGGGTAAGTGGGCGCACGGTTCGGACGTGAACATGCTTGCCTCTGGAGAAATTTCAAGCGCCTATCGCTCGAACAACGTCGGGATCAGCACGTCGGCGACGGTCAACGAGGCAATGGATCGTTTTGCCTTCCTCTATAACGGTTCTTGGGCGCGCGGCCGCAATTACAACGCAGGCGGAAACAATGCAGAGGCGTTCTCGACAGACTTCATTTCCGAGAATCATTCCGGAACCCTGGCCTATCGGGCCGATGGGCATTTGGCGTCGCTGCGCGTCGCGTACGAAAACATCCCCTATCAGGGATTCGTCAATCAGCGCATGGATATGATCGGGAACCGGGGGTATCTGGCCGAGGCCAAATATAACGGAACGATCGACTGGGGCGTTGTCGACGCGCGTCTCTACTGGAATTCCACCGCGCACAAGATGGGTTTCTTGCAGGACAAGCAGCCCAACAACATGCCGATGGATACAACCGGCCTCGATTACGGCTATTCGATCAACCTCGATCACAGGATCGACGAGCGGCTCCTGTTGCGAGTGGGGAGCGAATTCCATGGCTTCAGGCTGAACGACTGGTGGGAGCCGATTCCCGGCGGCGGCGTGATGACGATGCTGGACAACACGACCTTCATGGCGCCGTTTCCGGACATCTACAGCATGAAAATGCTCATGATGACGCCCTTCACACAGTGGAACATCCAAAACGGAATGCGAAACCGCTGGAGCCATTACGCGGAGGTCGAAACCAACTGGTCGCCGCAACTCGAAACGCTTTTTGGCGTGCGCAGCGATCTGGTCTTCTCCAACGTCGACGCGGCCCAGGCGTATGATCCCAACAATCCGACGATCATGCCCATGCTGACTTCCGGCAATCTCTGGCGCCCGGGAGAGATGCAGAATCCTGACGCGACGGCCGCCGCTCTCTTCAACCAGCAGGACCGCCGGCGTTTCGATCCGAATTTCAACATCACCGCGCAGTTTCGCTACAAGCCGACCGAAAATACGGCCTTCGAGGCCGGCTATGCCCGCAAGACTCGATCGCCGAATCTCTATGAGCGTTACTCCTGGGGCGTAAGCTCCATGACGACGGCGATGATCAATCAGTTTGGCGACGGCAACGGCTATGTCGGCAATCTCGCCCTGCAACCGGAAGTCGCTCACACGGTTTCCGTTTCGGGGGCCTTCAAGGACAAGGAGCGCGGCATAGAGGCCAAGATCGCTCCCTATTTCAGCTTCGTCAATAATTTCATCAACGCGCAGCGCGTCAGCAGCTTCCGCTTTGGCGGCTACTACAATGCCGGTCCCTATACGTTCCAGGAGCTGCAATTCGTCAACCACAGGGCGATCATCTATGGCGTCGACGCCAATGGCCGCGCCAAACTCTATGAAGAGGACAGCCTCGGTCGCTTCGATCTAACCGCGCTCGTAAGTTACACTTACGGCGTCGATCTGGACGTGGCAATCCGCAGAATTGCCTCGCGACCACGGGGCAGAATGTCACCCTGCAGGACTATTACCAGGATACGCAATGCTACATTCTGACCTCGTCGCAGCGCGCAGGCGACGGTCTCTACCACATCATGCCGATAAACGCGCGCGTCGGTCTGGAACACAAATTGGGCGGCTGGACGAACGCTTTTGAGGTTTACACGGTCGGCGCGAAGACGCATGTGTCGGTGCAAAGAGCGGAGCAAATGACCCCCGCCTATACGCTGTTCAACTTCCGCAGCAGCTACGAGTGGCAAAATTTCAGGGTCGACTTCGCGATCGAAAATCTGACCAATACACTCTATTTCCCAGCGCTGGGCGGCTTCAACATGGCGGGCTACATGGTCTGGACGAATTACAACTACAGCCGTTTCCCCGTTCCGAGCCCTGTGCCGGGAATGGGCCGCAACGTCATTGCTGGCTTGACGGTTAAGTTTTAGTGGCGAAAGGCTGACGACCCTGCTGCCGAGGGTCGCCATTCACTCGGCGATCGGCGTCGTAAATCCAGCGAAGCCGCCGGAGGGGTTTCAAACTCCGGCGGCTTCTTCGGTCAGCGGGTTGGTCGCAGGGGTCCGCCAGCCGATGGACGGACAATATTCCGGGCGACCACGAAGCGTATGTGCTTTGGCGCACGACGCGGACCGCAGAGGGCGCTCAGGCGGCGCCGCGCGTGCGAATCGGGGGGAAGCGCGCCGAGAGATATCGGAGACGGGGGAAAGGCCATTGGACCGACGCGCCCTCCCTTCGCTTCTTCCCTCAAAGCCACTTCTTTCGCCACCAGCGAACGAGGCCGGTGATTGAGAGAACCACGACGCCAATCGCGAACACGTCGTTGATCCACTTCCATTCCGACCAGAGGAGCGTTCCCATGTGCAGACGCAGGATCCAGTTAATCCAGGGAACGCCTTCGTCTGGTGGTTGAGCGACTTCGAAGGATTCCAGCGAATGACCCTCTTCGTCGGTGACGAAGAACTTGTTCGAACTCTTCCACAGCAGCCTGTCGTCGAGCTCAGTCACGTCGGTCGGCATGAACATGCCTTCCATGCCGCCCATGCCCAGTTTCTTCCGTCGTTCCGCCGCGTCCGGCGGCGCAGCGGGACGCGCCCCGCCGGGGCCGGGTACGCCGAGCATGCGCGATTTCTCGGGCGCGGCGACGATTTCCTGGGCGCGGTCGTCAGGACGGATCGTGGACGGTCCCGCCATGCCATTGGCGACAAGCACCTTGTCTCCGATTCGGCGTAGCCGTGCGGCGGCGACCACCGGCCGGCCGCTCGCGTCTTCCTCGCGCGCGAAGGTCTGGCCGCCGTCCGCCGTCGTGAACATGCCGATGCGGCTGCCGATCGTGAAAACCCCCGGCGCGTCCGGATAGGCCACGATGGCCTCGATCCAGCCGTCCCAGGATTTCAGCGCGAAGGCCGGCGTGAGATAGGCTTGCGGCACCTGCACCGAGCGCATCCACATCAGGAGCTCGCGGCCATGGCCGAGCAGAACCCCCGTAACCGAGAGATAGAGAAGCATCACGACCGACGCCAAGCCGACAGTCGGGCTGTGCAGGTTGAAGAGCCACTTGATCGTCGTCTTCTTAGCGGCCTTCGAGGCGCGCCCCGCTTCACGGCCCTGCGACTTCCAATATTTTGGCAGTCCCCAGTAGAGCAGCCCGGTGAGCGCCAGCAGAAACATGCCGAGGCCGCCAATGTCGTTCATGACAAGCGACGTCAGCGGATCAAAGAAGGCGCGGCCGAAATGCAGGTCGTGGACGAAGTGGATGAGGTCGACGGTCGGCGGCCGGGTCTGTTCGTCGAGCGGCGACAGCGCGATCTCTTCGATCTGGCCATCGTCTGTCCCGAAGCGCAGCACTTTCGACTTGTCGACGACGAGCAGGAGCTGGTCGGCCCGGTCGCTCGCGGCGATCGCGGTGACATGCGCGCCCGCAAGTCCCGCCGGCGCGGCGGCGGCGCCCTTGTCGGTCGAGCGATAGACGCCGTTGTCGGTCGCAAACCACAGACGTCCCCAGCCGAGAGCCGGATCGGGCGTAACGCCCGAAATTTGCGGATGGTCGCCGTCGACGAAGCGAGTGGCCGTCCAACTCGCGCCGCCGTCGGAAGAGGCCCACAAACCGCGCGGGCCTCCGGCGATGCGGTTCGAGGACGACGTCGGGTCGATCTGGTGGAAACGGACCACGTTTCGTGCGGCGAAGTCCTGTAGGTCGACGGGCGTCAGCCAAGCGGGCGCCTTGCCCTGCTGCATCCAGCGCCACTCGTCGTGATCCATCAGAAAGCCGGTCACGCCGAGCGCCGCGAGCCAGCCCAGGCCGGCCAGGCCCGCCCATTTGTGAATGACGAACGACCATCGGTAGAGCCTGGAGCCGCCCGCCTCCGTCTTCGGCGCGGGACGCTGGGCGGTCTCCGTCACGCCAGGGGCGTCGTCAATGGCGGACCGGCGAAAAAAGGAGTCTAGAAAAGTCATGCGAGCCTCCCTCGCAACAGTGGCGAACCGCGCCGCGTCTCTTGGCGCGCAGCCGTGTCAGACGGCGTGAGTCCTGCGGCGGGCGTTTCGGTTTTGGGAGATCAGACGACGAGCGCGGGAGGCGCGCGAGAGCGCAGATCGTCCGGCGTGTCGTCGGTCACATGCCCGAGACGCTGGGCGAAGCCACGCCGGGTCGACGCCTCATCACGCATCAAGAAGGACGCGGTCGAGATCGCCGGGAGGCCGACGGCGTCGCTGAGCTGACAGGCGCCGCAACAGGCGCCGGCCCGTTTCGACGCGTCATTCGTCTCTTCGCCGCCAAGGCACAAGGCGTGGGCCAGCGCCGCAGACGCGGAATGTTCGACGCCGCGTTCGGGCGACTGGTGCGCAGCGCCGAGCAGGACGGCGACAAGGGTCGAGAGCGCGTAGACCGCGACCAGCCCCAGCCTGACAAATTTGAAGACGCCGCGCATACGTCGAAGCTAGGACCGCTAAGACGCAGCTGTCAAGCTAACTGTGACGTTCAAGTCACACTGCGTTTGTTTTCAGTCGAGCCTGCCGCCTCGAGCTTGACCGTATTCCCCGGCGATGGTGTTTTTCGCCAATGATGCGGAACCAGCCGGTAAAGCCATGGACAGAGACTCGCGGCGCGCTGATTGCCGGCTGCGTGGCGCTGTTCTTGGCTTTGCAGGGCTTGCTGGCGCCCCTCGCCGCCGTCGCCCACGCCGCGCACCCGGTTGACGGCGCGTCGGTCAGTTCTCTGGTCGACTCCGAAATCTGCCATAAAGGCGACGCTGGCGATCCCTCCGAGCGCGCGCGCCACAACCCCCACGACTGCTGCATCCTATGCCAGGTCCATGCGCGCGACGCGGCGTTCGTCGCCGTCGCCGCATCGGCGTGGATCGCATGCGCGTTGATGCGTGACGCCGCGCCGCGAGCAGCCGTTTATCCCGAGCCGAAAGACGCACGGCCGAAGTCGGCCGGCTGGGCAAGCAGCTGGTCCTCGCGCGCGCCCCCTTTCTTCTCCTGAGCGCATGAGCCGCGGCGCAGGCGCGTCGCCAATTCCATTCGTTCGCACGGCCCCTCAACGCGGCCGATCAGGAGAATTACATGCACGTCCCGCACCTGCTGCGCGGCGGCGCGTCCGCCGTCGCCCTTCTTTGCGCCCTCGATTCCGTCGCCGAGGCCCAGACATCGCTTCCCACCATCAGCATCGGGCCCGCGCGTCCAGGCCTCTCGCGTCGTCCGGCGGCGGCGAGCCCCTCGACGGGGACGACTGGCTCCGGCGCTAATCAGCCTGCGCCGGAAAAAGAAATCGTCGTCGAGACCGCGACCCGCACGCAGAAGAAGGTGAGCGAGGCCCCCGGCGACCTGACCGTCTTCAGCCAGGAGTATATCCAGCGCCGCGATGCGCCGCGCCTCGGCGCGATCATTCGCGACGCGCCGGGCATCTATTCATGGGGCAACAGTCTCGGCTATGCGGCGCCCTCCGCCAATCGCGCCGGCCGCTTTTCTTTCCGCGGCATTTCGGGCCTGCAGCGCACCTTGTTCCTCTACGACGATCAGATCATGAACGACCCGATGTTCGGGTCGTTCAATTATTCGCAATATTTCATGGACGACATCGAGCGCATCGAGACGCTGCCCGGCGCATCCTCGGCGCTTTATGGCGCAAACGCCTATGCGGGCGTCGTGCGCGCCTTCAGCAAAATACCGGAAAAGCGTGAAATTCTGGCCCGCGGCGAATCGTCTTTCGGGGAGTTCTCCCGACAGGCCGGGGACGTCATCTATCGCGATCGTTTGCCAAACGGCGTCGGATGGAGCGCGGGGGGCCGCTGGGAAGGCAGTTCCGGCTTCAGAGACAACGTCATTCAGCGCGCGCTGGTCGCGCCCTACGTCGCCGGGGCCATCCCGACCGTCAACGCACAGGGGCAGCAGCTGTGGAATCTCGGTCTGCAGGGCGAGGCGAAATGGCGGACGGTCAATTCGCAGCTCAAGCTCTATTACGACTACGACAACGCGACCAAATTCGGTGCGGGGGTCAGCTATTTTCTCAGCAATTCCATGCAGGGGCTGTTCGAGAGCTATGCGCCCTATTCCAGCTATCTCGCCTATAATGCGCGCGTCTCGGGCGCGAACCGCATCACGCCGAGCGCAGTTCTCGGCGCAGGCCTCGCGTACGAATCGAATGTGATCAGCTACGGCTTTGCGAAACATCGATTCTCCGAGGAATCGGAGATCAAGCTGAACGTCAGCAACATGGCGCGAGTCTATCGGTTCACGACGCCTTCTTCCGCGACGGGCTCCAACGCCTGGGCGCTGGGCGGAGCCGGCGTCTATAATAATTATCCGCAGAACCTGTTCAGCGCGAGCGTGCAATACACCTTCCCGGTGAAGTTCCTCCCCTTCTTCGCGCATCACCTCACGACGGGCGTGGGCACGGATCGCGGCGCCGCGACGTTTCAGGCGTATAATGTCAGCGACTGGACCAATTTCGGATCGTCGACGCTCTTCACGAGCAGCATGCAGGGGGTCTCGAATTTCGTTTGGGGCTTCGTGCAGGATGAAATCAAGGTCACAAATTGGCTGACGGCCTATCTCGGGGGCCGCGTCGACTGGTGGCATACGCATGGCGTGCGCGTCACGGGTGGCGCGCCCTACGATAATTTTCCGGGCCAGGACGTCGTAAACTTCAATCCGAAAGTTTCACTCGTCGCCAACATGCCCTGGGAGAACGGCGTGATGCGCGCCTCCGCCGGCCGCGCCTTCCGCGCGCCGACGCTGAACGCGCTTTACGTCGACAGCACGCGCGGCAATGTGCGCAGTTTCTCCAACCCGAATTTGAAGCCCGAGACGGCCATTTCCTGGGAGGTCGGCTACGAGCAGTTTTTCAAGCAGACGGGAACCTTCGCCAAGGCGACCTTCTTCGAAAGCTGGCTCTCCGACTACAACTCCACCCGTCGCCTGCCGGCGCCGAGCATCATCCAGAACTGGTCGACGACGGTGAACACTGGCGAAGCGGTTGTGCGCGGATTCGAAATCACCGGCTCGCAGCAGATCACCGACTGGCTGACGGCCTATGCGACCTACACCAATGTTTTCGACGCCCAAACCCTCGAGGCGCCGGATCAGCCGGAAACGGTCGGCAAGCGTCTCCCGAACGCGCCGCGCAATCTGTTCAACGCCTCTCTCGAAGCCAATTATGGCGATTGGACCAGCACGCTTACTGGAAGATATACGGCTGACAGTTACGACCTTGCGACCAACGCCGACTTCGTGCGCGGCGTCTACGGCAGCTTCGACCGCTTCTGGCAGCTCGACGCCTATATCTCCTACAAGCCGACCAAATTTGCGGAGATCTACTTTGCCGGCAATAATATGCTCGGCCGCTACTATCAATTTACGATCAACCCTGGCGCCTTTTTCACGGCGGGGCTGAAACTGACCTACTGAACCGACGCAACGCATACGCGGTTGAAGACCGACAGAAGGAAGGACGCTCGGGATGCGCGCATCTGACTCCAAAAATAGAGAAAAGTTTCGAGACGGGCGCGCGTGCGCGCCGCTCGCTCTCGTCATCGCCCTGGCCGCGGGGCCGGCGCTTGCGGAGGAGGCGGCGCCGACGGGAGCGCCGCCGTCGGGCGACGCACATGCGCAGCACAGCGCGGCTGAACACGCCAAACACGCGATGCGCCTGCCGACGGGCGTCGTCAGCCTCGACGTCGTCGCGGAGGGCGGCCGGCTGCATTTGCTGACGGGACGGCATGCGCAGGGCGCCACGACCATCTGGCACCAGGTCTCCGCCGACGACGGCAAGAGCTGGTCAGCTCAGACGCAAGTCGAGGGGCCATCCGGCGCCGGCGCCACGGTGACGCGCGGGTCGGACGCCCGCATCGCCGTCGTCGACGGCAAGCTCATCGCCATGTGGATGAGCCATGTCGACGGCGCGTCGCATGGCGGCGCCGGCCCGATGGTCGCTGCGCGCTCCAGCGACGGCGGCAAGACATGGACGCCGCTCGCCGGTCCCGCCGATTGGGCAAAAGGGCCGCATTCCTTCTTCACGCTCGCCTCGGACGGTAAGACGCTTCACGCGGCCTGGCTCGATAGCCGCGACGGCCCGCCGCCGGCGCCGGGCGCGCAGGGATTGCGCTACGCGTTTTCGACCGACGCCGGCGCAAACTGGTCGAAGAACGCCACGCTCGACGCCGCCTCCTGCGCCTGCTGCTGGACGACCGGCAAAGCCGACGCGGCTGGTAATTTCTACGTTCTCTATCGCGACAAGCAACCCTCAGACATGGCGATCGGCGTGGTCGAGCCCAAGACGCATCAATGGACGCGGCTGGCGACGGTCGGCGCCTTCGGCTGGGATTTCCCCGGCTGTCCGCATATCGGCGGCGGACTGGCGATCAAGAGCGGCAAGCGGCCCGAGATCCATGCGGTCGTGGGCACGCGCAAGAAGGAGAGCGCCGGCTTCTATCACCTCAAATCAACGGACGGCGGAAAGAGCTGGTCGGAGCCGCGACGCCTCGGCGACGATACGGCGGCGCATGGCGATCTCACGCTGGGCAAGGACGGTCGTCTCGCCGCGGTATGGGACATGGTCGACCCTGACGCCGGCGACGGCAGCCTTGGCGTCTTCGCCTCGACGTCGACCGACGACGGGCTCCATTGGACGCCGGCCAAGCGGCTGTCGCCGCTGAAGATCACGGCCTCCCACCCGAGAGTCGTCGCCACGAAGAGCGGGTTTCTCGCTTTGTGGACTGAACAGCCCGGTCCCGACGAACAACGCCTCATGATCGCGCCGATCGGCAAGGACGTCGAGCTGCGTCAGACCAACCTTCAGGCGCGCTGACTTTAGCCAGAAGGCTTCCCCCAGCCAGAAGGCTTGCGCCGTTGCTGACGCGCGCGGTACGCGCCGGGCGCGCAGCCGGTCATCGCCGAAGACTTCCATGTAGGGAGGATTGCGGCGTGACCGCCAGGCGGCCTCCTCTTCGACCATGGATTTGTTCATCTGCGCTTTCCAGCGTCCGCCCGGGAAAGGCGACTCTACAAGGTCTTACTGTATCCTCCGAGGCAGACCCGAGCTTCAGTCAAAACAGGACGAGCCAAGCCACGCAAATGACGCAGATGCAGGTGAGCGCGACGCCGATCAAAGCGGCCGGCCAATCCCTGTCTTTCGCCGCCTTATAGGTTGAAACAGCCAGGAGGAGGCCGGAGACCGAAAAAGCCAACACGCCAAAGATTGGCAGAGTGGAGACAGCGCGCGCCCAGAAAGGGCGGACAACCGGCGTAAGCTCTACGAAAGACATTGATTAGACTCACAGTGACCTATGCTCTCCCCTTTGCGGGCGCCGTCGAGCGACGCGCGTTCCTTGCCTGCTCCAGGGGTTCGTCGCATTGGGTATCAGATGCGTCTGTCCCGGTCCGTATGCGGGCGCATTGCGCGAGGTTGCGCAAGCGTCGTACCTTAGACGGGAGCGCCGCGCGCCGTCCCCGGGAGTGGCGTGGGCCGGGCTATTTGCCGCTTGCGGGCGTGTGGCAATTTGCCACGAGCAATCTCAAAGAAATTGCCATGATGAAACCGTCGCGGGAGCGCTACGTGCGGTGCGCCAGCACCCAAACGCGGGCTGCGCTACGGTAACGCTTAGTGGAGCCGCGACGACGCAGCCCATTGACAAAGGCCCCACCCTTGCGCGCGGATGTTAGGTAACCGGGCGAGCGCGCTCAGGGTAAAGCCAATGCTTGGGCGCCTGCTAGGCTTTGAGCGAGGGACGCCGATAAAGCGCCATGAGTATTTCCTGTGGCTTTAGACGTCATCCGATCCGGATCGGACTCTTGCGGCGGCGTCGGCAATTCTTGTCCAGGGTAGCATTGGATGCATATGGCTCTCTCTAATATTGACGCACTCTGGGTTGTAGACTGGTCGACTGATCGCGACGGGCAATGCAGCTACATTGATCCTCTTTGGCGCGAAATCACGGGCCAAAACGCCGATTCAGCCTTGCAGGAGGGTTGGCTTGAAACGGTTTACCCCGGCGATCGCGATCAGGTAAGGGCGGAGCTGACGCGGGCGATACAATCGGAGCAGCCTTTCCAGATCGTCTTGAGGCTCAGGCGCGCGGATGGACATTTTCGCTGGGCGATGGCGGTTGGCGCGGCGAAACGCGACGAACAAGCCGCATTTATCGGCTACAACGGCTCGATCATCGACTTCCACAACCGAGTAGAAGCCGAGCAGGAGCTTGCCGAAACACGGCAACGCCTCGAAGCAATCATGAACGCCGCGCCGATCGGCCTGAGTTATTCGAGCGATCCGAGCTGCGCGTACATTACCGGCAACAAGGCGCTTTTTGCACAATTTGAAATCAATGCCCGCGACAATATTTCGGCGCTTGCTCCTGACCCGGCCGACGCCGGTCGCCGAGTTCGCTTCTTCAACCAGGGCCGCGAATTAACGGGTTCAGAGCTTCCCTTGCAGGCGGCGGTGCGCGAACGACGCGAAGTCGAACCTTTCGAAATCGACGTGCAACTGCCGAGTGGCCGTCGGTGGACGGCGGAAGCTTCCGGCGCGCCCATTATCGGGCCAGACGGCCGCCTGCTTGGCGGGGTCGCCGTCACCGTCGATATTACCGAGCGCAAGAAGCACATTGAAGCATTGCAGGGGAGTGAAAAGCGTTACCGCTTGCTCTTCGAGACGAGTCGCGACGGCATCGTCACCGTCGATCTGAGCGGCCATATTCTCGAGGCCAATCCAGCCTATCAGCGCATGCTCGGCTATACCGGCGCTGAACTCCGTCAATTGACCTATCAGGAGCTGACCCCGGCGATCTGGCGCGACATGGAGGCCGCCATCGTGCAGGAGCAAGTCCTGCCGCGCGGCGAATCCGACGAATATGAGAAGGAATACATCCGCAAGGACGGAACCGTTTTTCCGGTCAGTCTCCGCACGTGGACCGTGACCGACGACGCCGGAGTAGTTGTCGGCATGCGTGCATTTGTGCGCGACATCACCGAGCGTAAGCGCGCCGAGGAGAAGCTGCGTGAAAGCGAAAGGCTGCTGCAGGCGGTGCTCGATGGCAGCCCCGACGCAATTTTTCTCAAAGACGGAGAGAGCCGACTGCTGCTGGCCAATCCCGCGACATTCGCCGCAATTGGCAAGCCGGCCGATTTTTGCCTCGGCAAGACCGACGAGGAGGTCTTCGACAATCCAGAGGATGGGCGCGCCATCATGGCCAATGATCGCCGCATCATGGAGTCGGGGCAAACCGAGACCTTCGAGGAAACGCTGGGCACCGCTTTCGGGACCCGTTGCTATCTGACGAACAAGGCGCCTTACCGCGACGCCGCGGGCAATATTGTCGGCATAATAGGGACCGCGCGCGACATCACCGAGCAAAAAAGGGCCGAAGCGGCGTTGCGCGAGCGTGAGCAGCGGATGCGGCGTTTCTACGAGGCCGGCCTTCTAGGCGTGATCTATTGGAATGTGGCTGGAGAGGTTACGGACGCGAACGACAAATTTCTGGAGATGGTCGGCTATTCGCGCGCAGACCTTCAGGAAGGACGGATCAACTGGCGGAAAATGACGCCGCCGGAGTTCCAGTTCGTCGATGACGCCGCGATACTTGAAGCGCAAGCCGCAGGATCGAACGCCTCGCCATTCGAGAAACAGTTTTTTCACAAGAACGGCGCGCGCGTGCCGGTTATCGTCGCCGGAGCAATGTTCGACGAAACCCGTACCAATGGCGTGGCGTTCGTCCTCGATATTTCCGAGACAAAGCGGGCGGAAGCCGAGTTGCGCGAAAGCGAGGAACGCTTCCGCGTTTCCTTCGCCAACGCCGCCATAGGCTTTGCGGTGAACGCGCCAGACTTCGGTTTCCTGGACGCCAACCCCGCTTATTGTGAGCTCACCGGATATACGCTGGAGGATCTTCTCGCCCAAGACGGTTCGCAGCTCATCCATCCTGACGACCGCTCGGCCAATCTAGCCTTGACGGAGCGGATGCTCGCCGGCGAAATTCCAAGCTTCGTCGTCGAAAACCGCTACATTCGCAAATGCGGCGAAGTCATCTGGGTCCGAAAGAGCGTCTCGCTCATCCGCAATATTAGCGGCGCCCCCAGGTGGATCATCACGCTCGTCGAAGACGTCACCGAGCGCAAGAAAGCCGAACAAGCCCTCCGTGCGAGCGAAGCCCGGTTGCGGCTGGCGACCGAGGCCGCAAAGATCGGCGCGTTTGACTGGGACATCCCCGCGGGCGTGAATACTTGGACTCCGGAATTGGAGGCGATGTATGGTCTCGCGCCCGGTGAATTCGCTGGATCGCAGGCGGCGTGGGAGCAGCTGGTTCACCCCGACGACCGCGCCGGCGCGATCGCCAAGGTCGAGGAAACCCTTGCGACCGGCGAGCCGGTTGAACACGAGTGGCGAGTCGTTTGGCGAGACGGCTCGGTGCGTTGGATCGCAGGCCGTTTCCAGGGTTTCACGGATAGCGCCAAAAGGCCCGTGCGTCTCACGGGCGTGAACATCGACATCACTGAGCGCAAACGGGCGGAATTGGCGCTACGCGAGAGCCAGCAGCAGCTGGCGCTGGCGTTGGAAGCCGGGCAACTCGGGTTCTGGGACTGGGACGTGCCCAGCGGCCGGGTTCAGTTCGGCGGTCGCTGGGCGTCCATGCTCGGCTACGACCTCGACGAGGTGGAGTCCCATGTGCGGGCGTGGGAAGTGCTCGTCCATCCCGACGATCGGGACTCTGTCGCAGCCAAGCTGATCGACCATTTGGAAGGGCGCGCCGACTTCTATGAATGCGAGCACCGCCTGCTGCACAAGGATGGCTCCTGGCGCTGGATTTTGGATCGTGGTCAAGTGGTGGAGCGCGACGCCGACCGCCGCCCGCTCCGGGCGATCGGCACACACGCCGACGTGACGGCGCGCCACGAGGCGGAAGTCGCCCTGCAAGAAGCCGACCGACGCAAGGACGAGTTTCTCGCCACCTTGGCGCATGAATTGCGAAACCCGCTCACGCCTATTCGCAACGCGGTGCACTTGCTGAAAATCAAGCATGGTTCAGAGCATCCCGAAGCGCATCTTTTTAATATGATGCAGCGTCAGGTCGATCATCTTGTCCGGCTTGTAGACGACCTGCTCGAAATCTCCCGGATCAGCCGTGGCAAGATAGAACTGCGCAAGGAGAATGTGGCCCTGGCGGAATTCTTGTCGGCTGCATTGGAAACCTGCCAGCCGCTCATCGACAAGAAAACCCATTGCGTCGTCATGAAGACCCCCGATGAGCCGGCGTGGGTTTTTGGCGATCCGGTGCGTCTCTCTCAGATTGCCGCCAATGTCATCCATAACGCTGCAAAATACACGCCGCCCGGGGGGCGCCTTGAAGTCGAGGCGGCGCGCGCGGGCAACGACGTCGTTCTGCGCTTTCGCGACAATGGCGTCGGCATCAGCGCCGAGATGTTGCCGCACGTCTTCGAACTCTTCGCCCAGACAGACGGTCAAGCTCGGCTTTCCGAAGGGGGGCTCGGCATCGGGCTTGCGCTTGTGCGCAAACTCTTGGAGCTGCATGGCGGGCGAATTGAAGCGCATAGTGAAGGCGTTGGACGCGGCAGCGAATTCGTGGTTTGGCTGCCTCTCGGCACGGCGCCCACGGCCGTCACGGCGTCGACCAACGAGGCGGCGACTCGGGACAGGATGGCGGCGCGGATACTTGTCATTGACGACGACGCCGATGTTGCAGACAGCTTCGGTCTGTTGCTGGAGGGCTTGGGGGCGACTGTTCGCAAGGCTTATAGCGGTCCCGCCGGCATTGCCCTTGTCGAGACGTTCGACCCCGATCTGATCTTTATAGACGTCGGCATGCCCGCTGTGGACGGCTACGAGACAGCGCGTCGCATTCGACGTAGCAGCCGGGGGCCTCAGTTCACCCTCGTCGCGCTGACGGGTTGGGGTCAGGACGAGGATCGCCACCGCGCGAAGGAAGCGGGCTTCGATCTGCACCTCACCAAGCCGGCTTCGATCGACGCGGTGCAAGACTTGCTGAACGCCCTGCCAAGTTCGACGGGCGGCGATGGCTCAGCTAAAAGCTAAGCTCTCGTCGGATCACGCCCGACGTGTCGCCGAAGCGGGCGGGGCGGCTCCTGGCGAGCGCAGCCGCGGCAATTAAGCAAAGATATTGGAAGGCGGCCCGCTCGATGAGGGAACGGCGGGCCGCCCCAGCCGGCCGCATAACGGCGCCAGCCCCGCGCAAACCTCCCAAAAGCGAGCCAGCGCCGATGCGCGGCGACGCACAGACGGCGCTAGGAAAGACTATTGCCGAAAGTCCTATTTGCGATCGCCAGCCATTGATTCGCCAGAGCGCATCCGCCAGACGCCCAGACCCGCCGCTCGTGCTATTTTGTAAACGGAATGAATTGTGCTGAGATAAATAAGCGGGGACCTTCCTTGCCTAGTTTGCGACATCGAGAGCGATCCTCATGAAGGTGACGATTGCGGGCGCCGGCGGCTATCTCGGAGAACACATCGTTCGGGCCGCGTTGGCCGAAGGACACGACGTCGTCGCTATCGTGCGGAGCGGGTCCAGCGCAAAATTCCCAAGCTCGGTGCGACGACTCGAAGGCGATCTGCATGAGGCCGCCTATGTCGCCGACGCGCTGGCCGACTGTGAGGCCGCGATCTTCGCAGCCGGTAGGAATTTCAAGCCGGATCTGCCGCTAGACCAATATTTGGCGCAGAATGTCGAGCTAACGAAGATATTCTTCAACGCGATTTCAAGCTCGAATCCATCGGCGCGCGTTATCTTCACCTCGTCGATGTCAGCGATGGCCGGCAGTCTCGAGCCATTGGTCTTCAACGAGACGAGCGGCCGCGCTCATGTCTGCGTCGCGCGCCTCAATGCATATGATCGGGCGAAAGTGGCCTGCGAACAATTGGCGCGCGAGGCGGGCGCCGCCGGTCGCAACGTGGTGATCCTCAATCCTGGCCTCATGCTGGGCCCCGGCGCTTCGGTAAACAGCTCAGTTTCGAGCGCCTTGCTCCTGCAATGGTTCTGTCTGAAGCGATTCCCGATCATGGTTGCGTGCGGCGGCCACAGCGTCTGCGACGTGCGCGACGTCGCGCGCGCCCATGTGGCGGCGCTCACGGAAGGCCACGGCCAATACATCCTGGGCGGAGAGAATATCGATGCGCTGCAGCTTTATGACTTGATGTCTGAGCAGACGGGGATCAGACGACCGCCGCGGGCTCCCCTTTGGCTCGTATCCGCCCTTGTAACTACTCTCGACGCAGCATCGGCCCTGACATTCGGGTGGCTGCGCAGCCCCTTGCATCGCGACTTCGTGCGCTCGCAACCCCTGTTTTATTGGGGGAGCTCCGACCGCGCGACGTGTGAATTGCACTACAGGCGGCGGCCTCTGACCCAGACCATACGCGACACGATCGCAGACTTCGTGGGCCGCGGCCTCGTTCCCAGTGACCTGCGATTTGCCGCGTCCATCACCGACGAGAACCGCGATGCGCTGCTGCTGTTCAGTGAGTTGGCGCGCAGCCATATTCACCGCACGCATCTCCTGCCGCGCTTGCCGGAGATTCTAGCAGCGTGCCGCCAGAATCACGAACTTGCCGCCGCCCTCGACACGGCCTTGTCCGGCGCTTGTTATGATCACGCACGCGGACGCTTCCACTGGACCGGCGATCGCCCCGAAGCTGCGCTCGGTCGGTTGAGGAGATTGCTCGATTATTGCTACTACGCCTCCGACGAATTCCGCGAAAGAATGAGTTGAGAATGCGCCGGGAGCGAACAGGCATTTGCATCATTGGCGCCGGCGCCGCTGGCGGCATTCTGGCCTATCGACTTGCAAGCGCCGGGCGCGACGTCCTCTCCCTCGAGCAGGGGGCCTCCATCACGGATGATTACTTCAACAATGGTCTCCCGCCGGCGCAGGACGAACACTTCGGCATTTCGCGGGAGCGATCGTGGGACGACCCGCCGAGCGACGTTTTTTTCGACGCAAATGCGAAGGCGCGCCGTCTGTATGCTTCGGCTGACATTGCCTCGACGAGCCAAGAGGCGGCGGCCGTCTTTTGCAACCGTCAGATCTTCCGGCTCAACGGCAAGCAAAATCTGTGGGGTGGCGTCGCATTGCGAATGTCGCCGCGGGACTTCCGCGCGCGTGATTTTGGCGACGGCGACATCAACTGGCCAATCGATTACGACGACCTCGCGCCTCACTATACGGAAATTGAGCAATTGATCGGCGTGTGCGGCTCACATGAGAACCTTGCCGCTCTTCCCGACGGCGATTTTCTTCCGCCGCTTCCGCTACGGCGCCCAGATGTGGCGATGCAGTCGGCAGTCCGAAGGATGCGTCTCCTGCCGCTACGGGCGATTCCAACCCGAAAGGCGATCGAGACCCGGGCCGATGCGCCTAATGTCTGTTTGCAGTGCGGCCACTGCGTGCACGGTTGCCGAACCGGCAGTATCTACAAATTCTCGAGCCGATTGCTGCCGCTCATCGAGGGACGGCGCAACTTTCGCATTGCGTACGAAACGAAGGTCTTGCGCCTGAGGCGCGCTTCGGGCTCTTCGCGTATCGAAGCCGTCGAATGCCTGGACACGTCGAAACAAGAGCGCTTCGAGGTGCTGGCCGATACATTTATCGTCGCCGCTGGCGCATTGGAGACTTCCCGCCTCCTTCTCAATTCGACGGACGACGCGTGGCCAAACGGGCTCGCCAATTCCTCGGGGCTGGTCGGCTGCTATTTGCAGGACCATGTGCGCGCCCGCGCTTCCGGTTCGCTCTGGTGGCTTGGCGGCAGCAAGCCCGCCGATCCCCCCGGAATCGGCGATCACCTTCTGATCCCGCGTTTTCTGTTCAGCGCCTCCGATTTTCGTGGCGGCTTTCAGATCCAGTGCGGACACATGTTGCCCTGGCTTCCATTTTATCTGGACGGCATGGCGGTTTTTCCGGCGCGCCTGAAAGACCTGCTCGCGCGTTGGCTGTTTTCCACCTATGTCGGTCTGTTCTTCATGGGCAAACCGAGCGCGCGCATCAGCAACCGCTTACGCCGAAGTAATAAATGCGACCGTTACGGCGTGCCGCAGGTCGATGTGGACTACGCCTGGAGCAACGAGGATTTGCAGATGCAGAAATCAATGCAGCTGTGGGGCCGAAAGATATTGCAAGCCGCTTTTGCGATTGGCGTCAACGCCGCGCCCGATACGCTGCCTGGTCTTGGAATACACTATGCGGGCGTCTGCCGAATGGCCGCCAACCCACATGACGGCGTCGTGGACCGCGGATGCCGCAGCTTCGACCACCCGAACCTGTACTTATGTGACGGGGGCGTCATGCCGGATCTCAGCGAGAAGAACCCGACCTTAACAATTATGGCGCTCGCCAACCGGCTGGCGGCGACCTTGTCGAGCCGTGGGGCGGATCAGTAAACCGGACGACTTAATCTGCGTCCGTTCCAATCATCTTATTCTTCACCCGTTCAAAATGCGCGGATGGATCGTAGAGCTGGACGTCCAGTTGCAACGTTGTTGCTGAAAGCTTCCCGATCGCAGAGAGCGCAGCGTAGGAGGCGACAACACGATCCCGCTGCGAAATGATAAGGTTGACGCGGGCGTTGAGCAGAGCTTGCTGGGCGTTGAGCACGTCCAGGGTGGTGCGGGCCCCCACTTTTGCTTCTTCGCGAACGCCGCGCAGCGCCGCCTCGGCAGCTTTTATCGCCAATTCATCCGTTGCGGTTTGAGATCTGGCGGTGTTGAGTTGGCCATAGCTCGAAATGACCGCCGCGCGAACGTTTCGCCTTTGTGAGTCGAAATTCAGCTTCTCGCGCCCCAGGGTTTCCTTCGCCTGCCGAATGGCGGCGTACTCCTCGCCGCGTTGGTAGAGTGGAACATCCAAGTTCAGGCGCACCGCGGCGTTGAATTCCCTGGAGTTAGGCGCTGCGAGCACCGCCTCGCGCAGGGACAATAGCGAATCATATTGCTGTGAGACCTGCCCATCGAGCGAAAGCCGCGGCGCAAGATTGCTCCACGCCGCATTCACTGCGAACTCCGCCGCGTCTACTTGATGCCGAGCTGCGTCCAGGGACGGATGTGTGTTTAGGGCGAGCTCAATTGCTTCGTCGACAGACTTCGGCAGGAGCCGTTCAACCGAACTCGCGGGCTCGAGCCGTCCGGGCGGCTCTCCAATGATCTGCTCGTAAATTGCCAGGCTGTTCTTGAGCTGAGCCTGCGCCCCAAAAAAATCCGAGCGGGCTTGCGCGAGCGATGCTTCCGCCTGAGCTACGTCGGTGCTGGTGAGATCCCCCTCTTGCACTTTGCGACGCGTGTAATTGAGTTGAGTTTGCAGAATTGAAATATTGTTCTTGCGCAAAGAGAGCACAGCCGTGTCGCGCAAGACATTCATGTAGGCTTTCGCTGCGTCCTGCAAGATCGACTGCTCGGAGAGATCGGCAACCGAACGTGCGGCGAAGACTCCCGATTCAGCCTGATGTACTGCGTTTTCAGTACGGCCCCCGTCGAACAGCGGCTGCGAGACGTAGACCTTCACATCCCGTGGATAGGCTGCGAAATTGGTCGAGTACGAAAAGGGCTGTCCCGTAGCAGGGTTTCTCAAGGTGACGAACTGTCCGTTAATCGGCGACCGCACTGGCGGAAAGCCGAGTTTGAGGTCAGTTCGCTGGGCCCCCGCTCCGGCCTCGAGTTTTGCAATAGGCCGAAGACCCGACCACGCGCGCGCAATGTCTTCATCTCTGATCCTTACCGTCGCTCTTTGTTGGTTTAGATCAGGATTGCTGCTGTAAACGCGCGCAAGGGCGCGCGCGATCGTTTCCGCCGGGGCGGAGCGCGGAGTCGAGACGAGAAGCGCGAGGGCGATCGCCAACGACAAGTTACGCTTCGTCGGTTTCTTCATAAATGTCCGACCTGCTAAGCTTAAGAGTGTGCAGCTGCGAAAGGATCTGGCGGTCTTGCGATAAAATGCGCCATAGCAAGGAGCAAAATACTGGCCAGAACAAGGCCACATTCCTTTGATTCCAGTCTTACTTGAGCTTGACCGATTGAGCAGGAAAAGAGCCGCGACGAAAGATAGGTTACCATCTGTAACTCGCGGAATCACTGGCGGCGCAGCGCTCATTTTTCTCTCCAGGGGCGTCCTCTGGCGAACTGCAGTAAGCTGGTGTCGATAAGCATGGAGTGATGATTTAGTTGTGATTGCGTCGTCACAAGAGTTGGCGCATCGAATACTCAAGCTCCAGCGCTGTCACCTAGTGATGAGTCGGTGTGCAGGCCACGCTTAGATCACACTTCTTAATAAATTGCATGTATGTTTGCATCAAAATATGTTTTCGATTAGACTGGCGTAGAGTTATACAAATGCATTTTGTGCATGAAAAATAAGCTTAGCAGCGCTCACTATCATCGTTCATTGCTTCACAGTTAGGCGTTTCGACGTTTTTCTCCCTAATTGTTGCCTGTCAAGTGTACCCGGATGCAAACGCCGTCCTGAGTTAGAATTGCTCGCCAGCGCCGGTCGCGCTTTATCTCTGAATGATTGTTTCGAGACGCTCGACGCAGACAGCCTCATTTCGAAACTGCATAAATAATTCACATCAAATAATTAAGGGGCTCAAAAATGTGGCGCCCATGGATGCAACCAAACCGAGACTTCGCGCGTTTGCGCTATGATCACGCTGCGACGCAGCATTTTTGTCCCGGAGCGTGGTGGCTTTGCCAGACTACAACGGAGCATTTCCTGATTGGAGGTTTGGATGGAAAGGAACTCCGATGACGGCTCCCACTCAAACGGCGCAAGATTCGATTCAGGTTCGAGCGTTGTCGAGAGTCCGGCTACGGAATGCCAGTTTCGCGGGACCATTCCAACTCCGCCCCGTGAGATCACCGACGGTAGTCCTCGTGAAAAACTGCTTTGCGCGCAAAAGCAGCGAGATGCGTGCCGAGAGAAGTTCGAACGAGCCCGGTCTGCCGTCAGTTTAAGCCGCGAGATGATAGACGCGCTTGAGGAGCAGTTGACCAGATTCTCATATATCGGTTCCGTAGTAACAGAAGAATGCGTTGCATCAATCATGAAGTCGATCGGCGGCGTAGAGCGGCCGCAGGTAGAGTTTTCTCCTGAAACTATGACTGTCTGGCAGCAAATGATCGATATTGAGAAGAGGCTCGCTGCGGCAAAGAAGGCCGGCGAGATTCTTGAGAGAGAGTTGCAGGAAGCCGAGCATGCGTTCCGCGACGCAGAAGACAGAGTGAAAGGCGCTGCTATAGCTATGGCCGCGCTTGTTGTCGAACCGATCGCCGAAGAGCTTGCAGGCATAGAAACCCGAGCAGCGGTGCTGAGACGAATACTATTGGGTTACGCAGCGCTGCGTCATGCAGGCCAGTTTTTGCCTCTAAATAGGAGGGCCGCCATGTTGCTAAGGGGTCAGAAAGCCGCTCATGACCCGCAAGTCGTCGAACATTGGGGGACATTTCTAAATGAGCTCGATCGAAATGCTGACGCGTCTTTCGTCGTGAAGGAGTTCTCCTGACGGCACGTTTCTTGAAGGCGTCACCGATGGTTTGGAGAATATGGAATGGCATTAGCGAAGTCTTTTGGTCGGCCCAGTAATCTCGAAACAGGTTATCGCCCGGCGCCGAGTTGCGTCCCGCGCGTCGCGGATTCGGGAGTAGCCATGGAAACGGTTCTAGCGCTCACGCCGAGCCATAAGCTCGACGCCACGATCGCCATTGCAGCCGCACGCGCTGGCGCAGTTGGAATTTTGGACCTCGGCTTCCGTCAGAACCGGTCTGCGGTCGAGAGAGAGATCGTAAGATTGAGAGACGCGATCGGCGCAGCGTCGTGGGGCGTGCGCTGGGATACGCTCGGTTTGCCGGCCCGCGGGATGGACCGGCTGGCCGAGACGCTGCCTTTCAAAGTCCCCCTGTTGCTGATCGGCGGAAGAGAGGAGCCAACAGCGGAGTTGCTCTGCGCCGCGCGACGACTTGCGGATCGCGTCGTCGTCGAAGCGAGCGACGCGAAGTCTGCTGTGATGGCTGACGCTGCGGGTTATGATGGCGTCATCGCAAACGGCAGCGAGGTTGCCGGACGCGTCAGCAAGACGGCGTCGTACATCTTGGCGCAGGAGCTTCGAGGGCTCGTTCGAATTCCTTATTGGATCAGAGGCGGCGTCGGTCCGCGTGTCGCGGCCGCCACTCTTGTAGCAGGCGCCAAGGGCTGGGTTCTCGCCGAGCAGCTGTGGCTTTCTGAGGAAGGTCCCTGGTTCCTGAGAGGAAAGAAGCTGCCGGACTTCGATGGAAGCGAATCAGTCGTTCTGGGACGAGACGACGATCTTTTCAGAATTTCCGCGCGGCACGGCAGGAGCAAGTTCAAGGAGCTCGAACTGGCCTGCGCGCGCGGCGAGGATTGGCGCCAATCTCTCGAGGCGAAGCTCGCAGACGATCATGACCCGATCATCCCGCTTGGACAGGACATCGCCTTGGCGGCTCCCCTCGCGCGTCGCTACGGCACGACTGGGCGGATCATTCAAGCGATTCGCTCAGGGGCTGAAGAGAGAATTCGGCAGGCGGCGGAGCTGAAGCCATTGGCGCCCGAATCCGCCCTGGCGAAGGCGCATGGCGTGCGCTACCCGATCCTACAGGGTCCGATGACGCGCGTAAGCGATGTCGCGCCTTTCGCCAAATCCGTATCAGAGGCTGACGCGCTTCCCTTCCTTGCGCTCGCCGTCATGCCGGGACCGCAAGCGAGAGAGTTGCTGCTGAAAGCGCGGGAGACCATGGGCGGAAAGCCTTGGGGCGTCGGCATGCTCGGCTTTCTCCCACTGGAATTGCGCCAGGCGCAGATGGAAGCCATCAAGGAGATCAAGCCGCCTTACGCCATCATCGCAGGCGGGCGGCCCAGCCAAGCCAGGGAGATGGAGGAACTCGGCGTTAGTACGTACTTACATGTTCCTTCGCCCGCGTTGCTTCAGGGCTTCATCAACGAAGGCGCCCGGAATTTCATCTTCGAGGGCAGCGAGTGCGGCGGCCACACAGGACCACGCTCGAGCTTTATCTTGTGGGAGTCGGCGTTGGAGGTCCTCCTCGCTTCCGACGTCAAAGACCCGGGGTCGTTTCGAATTCTTTTTGCAGGCGGGGTCCACGACGAGATTTCTGCGGCCATGGTTTCGATTCTGGCGGCGCCGCTTGTCGAGCGCGGCATGGCTGTGGGCGTCTTGATGGGCACGGCCTACCTCTTTACGGAAGAAGCCGTGCGATCGGGCGCCGTCACGCAGGGTTTCCAAGACGAGGCCCTGACTTGCCGAGATACTGCTTTGTTGCAGTCCGGCGTCGGCATTTATACACGATGCGCGAAGACGGCGTTCTGCGACGAATTCGATGACGCCCGACGCAAGCTTTTGCTCGAAGGCAAGTCCGAGAACGACATCCTGATGGCGCTCGAGTTGCTCAACATCGGGCGCCTGCGCATTGCTTCGAAAGGCGTTGTCCGCAACGAGACGCCGGAAAACGGCGGCCGCTACCGGCCTGTCGACTTGGAAACGCAGCGTCGCGACGGATTGTATATGATGGGCGAAGTGGCCCGCCTGCGCAGTCAGAAGACGACCATGGCGGCTCTCCACGAAGCGGTGACCATCGGCGCCGGTAAGGAGCTCGATGCAGCTGCGGGCGTCTTCGCCAAGCCGACGACCAGCGTGACGTCGGCGTCGGGGGAGCCGATCGCCATTGTTGGAATGGCGTGCCTGATGCCACAGGCGAACGATGTGGAGACATACTGGCGGAACATATTGCTTGGAGTGGATACGATACGCGAAGTGCCCCCGGATCGTTGGCGCATGGAAGACTATTTTGATCCCAACCGCGGCGTCAAAGATAAGGTCTATTCTAAGTGGGGCGGCTTTCTCGAGGACATCGCATTCGAGCCGGCTGCTTTCGGCATTCCGCCCGCAAGCCTCTCCTCCATCGAACCCGTTCAGCTGCTCGCGTTGTATGTGGCCAAAAGGGCTTTGCAGGACGCCGGCTTCGAGCAGAGGCCGTTCCCGCGCGATCGCACCGCGACGATCTTTGCATCTGGAGCGATGAACGACTTGGGGACTGAATATGTCTTCAGGACGCTTCTCGCGAAGTTTCTTCCCAGGGTCGAAGGGATATCGAAGGAAGCCGCCGCGCAGATCAAATCGTCGCTCTACACGCAAGACTTGCCTAACTGGACGAGCCACTCGTTTCCTGGCTTCCTGGGCAATGTCGTGGCGGGCCGAGTAGCAAACCGCCTGGATTTGCGTGGAGCGAATTTCACGGTTGACGCGGCTTGCGGCTCGGGACTGGCCGCGCTGGAGGTCGGCGTACGGCAGCTTCGCCACCACAGCGCGGATGTCGCGCTCGTCGGGGCCGTTGACGCCACGAATGGGCCGGTCGGCTTCATGTCCTTCGCTCAAACGCTTGCTCTGTCTCCTCGCGGCCGCTGCCGCCCGTTCGACGAAAGCGCCGATGGCATCGCCCTCGGCGAGGCCATCGCAGCCGTCGTGTTGAAACGGTTGAGCGACGCCGAGCGTGATGGAGACCACATTTACGCTGTGATCAAAGGCGTCGGCTCTTCGAGCGACGGGCGCAGCCGCACATTGACGGCGCCCAGTTCACAAGGACAGGTGTTGGCGCTGCAACGCGCTTATGAGGACGCGGGCGTCGATATCGGCAGCGTCACGCTGATCGAAGCGCATGGCACCGGCACCGTGCTGGGCGACAGATCCGAAGTCGAGGCGCTGTCAATGGCGTTCCCGGCCTCCCAGTCAGCGCAGAAAACCTGCGCCGTGGGCTCGGTCAAATCAATGATCGGACATACCAAGATCGCGGCAGGCCTGGCGTCGATCATCAAGGCGAGTCTCGCCCTCGATCAGCGCGTGCTCCCGCCGACGATCGGCGTCGAGCGTCCACTTCCTCAGTTCGAGCCGTCTCCATTTTACGTCAATACGGAAACGCGGCCCTGGATCACCAGGCCCGCCGACCAACCAAGAAGATGCGGCGTAAGCGCCTTCGGCTTCGGCGGAACAAATTTCCATACGGTTCTGGAGGAGTACCAGGGTGAGTACCGCGAGCACGACGCCCGCGATCTCAACCCTAGAAACGCTGAAATCTTCACGCTTTGTCGAAGCACCCGCGCCGACCTCGAGAACGCTGCAACGACTCTACTGCGCGCCGCATCCGAGACAAGTCAGCCCTCTTTGGCCCAACTCGCGTATTCTTGGCACTTGGATGAGGCGAAGGCGAGGCCGAAGAACGGAGGACAAGTATTCCATTTGTCCATCATCGCAACGTCCGCGGACGATTTGAAGACGAAGCTTAGATCTTTCTCGGATGAGTCGAACGGCGGCAAGCCGGCGCCCGGCGTGTATTTCTGCGACAAGACGAACATCGAAGCAAGCGGCAAGGTCTGCTTTCTCTTTCCCGGCCAGGGCTCCCAGCAACTCAATATGTTGCGCGATCTCGTGACGTCGCGTCGCGCGAGCCATACGCTTTTCGAGCGAGCTGACGCTTTGCTGGAGAAGTCTCTCTCGCGACCCTTATCGTCGTATATTTTCCCGCCGCCGGCCCTGTCGAAGGTCGAGGCGGATCGGCAGAAGTCCGAACTCAATGATACGCGCATCGCTCAACCGGCGCTTGGAGTGATCGAGCTCGCGGCTTACGATCTACTCAGTGAGTTTGGATTGCGGCCGCATTTTCTGGCGGGTCACAGTTTCGGTGAGTATGTCGCGCTATGCGTAGCGGGAGCGATGTCTCGGGAGGAGCTTATCCGGCTGTCCGAGGCGCGCGGCCGCATTTCCGCGAAGGCGGGCGGCGGCCAGAAAATGGCGATGGCCGCCGTCAACGCCGCTGAAGCGAGAGTTGCTGAAGCCATAGCAGGGCCGAGCCTGGCGGTTGAAATAGCGAGCCTCAATGCGCCCGATCAGACGATCATCGCCGGCGCCAGCGAGGCGATAGAAGAGGCGATCAAAGCGTTCGACAAGGAAAACGTGAGAGCCATGCGGCTCGCGGTGACTGCTGCATTCCACACGCAAGCGATGGGAGCCTCTTTAGGCGAGCTTGTCGACGTTCTGGACCGGATCGACGTCAAGACTCCAGCCACTCCAGTGTTCAGTAATACAATCGGCAAGCGATTTCCCGATGAGCCCCAGGCGATCAAGACGCTGCTCGGGCGGCACCTGGTGGAGCCGTTGCGCTTCGTCGATGAAATACAAGAACTGTATGATGAAGGAGCGAGAGTCTTCGTCGAATGTGGGCCAGGCGTCGTGCTGAGCCGGCTTACTGATAACATTCTGGGCAAGCGCCCGCACGCAACGCTCTCTTTGGACGTCGCTGGGCGCCCGGGGTGGCAGCAGCTTGCGCATGTTCTCGCGCAATGCGTTACTCTCGGTCTTCCGGTCAATCTCGATATTTGGTTTCGAAACCGGGGTCTCGCGCCCGTTGGGCTGGAGGAGGCGCTCCAGCGCGCCCGCGCCAGCACGAATCCGCCGCAACTCGCCTGGCGAGTTAATGGGGGGCGGGCTGAACCCTGGTATGCCGCGAAGACCTCCGCAACAGGCCGAAAGCGGCACAGCGAGCTCGCGCCAGCGAAGCGCGAGGATCAGCGGCCGGAGCCTGCGCCATCCATCCCTAGCGAGAGGCCGGCAAATCCGGCAAGTAATGGCGTAATTTATAAATTTGACAGGAGATCAAAAGTGCAGACTGACGAACAGAGCCATAGGCCAGCGGCCCCGCCGCCGACGGCGCCGAATATTGCTCTGTCACCGACCTCGTTCGGGGCAGAAGTCCAATCTAACTTGTCGAGTCTAATCGACCTGCAACGTCAGCAGCAAGAAACGCTGTGGCGCTTCATGGAGTTTCAGGAACGCCTTATGAGCTCGGGGCTTTCCCACTCTTCGCCAGCAGCCTTTGCCGCTTCAGCCGCCGCAGCTTCGCTCTCAACCGAGGCGGCGCCCCTTCCAGTCCGCGCCGCGACGACATCGGAGCCTCTGCAGCGCGCCGCGGAACCCCCGGCAGCGCTCGCGAGGCGTATTGTTCCTCCCGCGCCCGTCCTCCCGAAGTTTGTTACGTCCCCCAGCAAAGTCGAACCGAAGACTCAAGTGCAGGCGCTAAATGGAACAGCGGCGCCGACTCCGGAGAGACGGGGGCCGGAGCCCGCCGCACGAACGCCAAAACCCGCCGAGGCCCCGGCGCTGCCGCCAACCCCTCAGTTCAAAAATGATCTGATTCGCGTCGTCGCGGAACGCACAGGCTACACGGAGGAGATGCTCGATCTCGATGCGCATGTTGAAGCAGATCTGGGCATCGACTCGATCAAGCGAATCGAGATCTTCAGCGAGTTGAAGGATCACTACCCCTTTATGGAGGGACGAGATCAAGAGACGGTGTTCGAAGAGCTTTCGAACCTCAAAACCCTGAGTGCAGTCGTCGCCTGGTACGATTCACTGCGGTCAGCAGACAAGGCGGGAGGCTCTGAAACTGGAAAAAAATCTCCGACTCCGTCGCAGTCTTCGCCTGAGGCGACGGAGTCTTCAAACATGCAGGCCCTCGCGCACGACGCTCGTCGTTACGCGGTAATCCCCTTATCTGCGCCCTTGGGCGCGGATGAGCAGCAGGAACTCCTCTCCAGTGACCGCGTATTGCTTGCGATTGGCGCGCCCGAGACCATGAGCAGCCATTTCCGTGCTGCGCTGGCGGCCAGACACTGTCAGTTTGTCGAAATTTCCGCCGCTGGCGAGACCAAGATGGTTGGCGCCAATCGCGCCGAGGTCGACTTCTCTTCGATCGACGGCGTGAAGAAGCTCAGCGCATTGCTTCACGACCAAGGAAAGAGGGTCGGGGCCATCGCAAACTTCGCAATGGGTGGGGCGGAGGCGACGCAATTCGAAGCCGCGCGCCGATTATTTCTCCTGCTAAAGGCCTTCGAGTCTGATCTGAGGTCCGACAAGCGCGGGAACTGGCTTCTCAACATAACCGCGCTGGACGGACACTTCGGTCTGCGTCGCACACAGCGGTTCGGGGTTCTTCCTGCAGGCACTTTGGGCGTGGCGAAAACCGCCGCAATCGAATGGCCTGAAGTGACGGTCAAATGCCTCGACGTCGATCCCGACATTGATCCAAATAGTCTCGTCGAACATGCCATCCGCGAAATCACGAGCGGGGACCGGGCCACAGAAGTTGGCTTCACGGCGGATGGTCGCTTCGTTCTAGACTTGAAGCCAGACAGCGGAGAAGATCAGAACCTTTCTAACCTCAGCCTCGAACGAAACTCTGTCTTGCTCGTGACTGGCGGCGCTTACGGGATCACCTCGGATATTGTTAAAGCCTTCGCGAGCAAATTTAAGCCAATCATAATTCTTACCGGCCGCAGCCGGCTGTCAGAGCCAGAGTCCCCTGAGACGACTGCGCTCAAAAACGTTGAAGAGCTTCGAAAGTTCTTGATCGAAGACATGCGCGCCGGCAATCCAAAAATCAAGCCGGTGGAAATTGAGAGAGCGCTGCAGCGAATTCTCAAAAACCGCGAAATATCCAGAAATCTCGACGAAATGCGCCTCGCTGGCGCTCGGGTGGAGTATCACTCGATCGACCTGCGCGACAAGCAGGCGTTCAGCAAATTGATCGCGTCCATCTACGAGTCTCACGGACGCATCGACGGAGTATTGCACGGAGCCGGCGTCGTCGACGACAAGCTCATTCGAGACAAGCAGCTCCAGTCGTTCGACGAGGTATTCTCGACAAAGGTTGTCCCGGCGATGGTGTTGGCCGAAAATCTGAAGCCGGAAACGCTGAAATTCTTCGTGTTCTTTTCTTCTATCGCCGGACGATTTGGAAATGCCGGTCAAGCCGACTATAGCGCAGCCAATGAGGTCATTAACAAACTTTCTGGGCGTTTGCGGGTAGATTGGCCGCATGTACAAACCGTCGCAATAAACTGGGGTCCCTGGGACGGTGGGATGGTTCGACAGGAACTACGCGCATTCTTCGCCGCGAAAGACATTTATCCGATTGGTTTGGAGGAAGGGACGCAACGTTGTCTCGAAGAGTTACAATATGGAGCCGACGGGCCGGCAGAAATTGTCGTCACCTCTAGTCTCGATGAGATCGTCAAATTGACAACGCGTTTGAAAGCGCCTGCTTCGGCGGAGCTAACGGTATAGCTGCAAAGGCAAGAAGCAGGAAAAGGAAAGCACTATGTCTCAATTTGCTCCCATTCTGACAGGGTTCACGCCAATCCGGCTCGCTGACCCGACCCCCCAAGGCATGAGCTTGGAAATTTCGGCCTACGCATTTGCGAAGTCTCAATTCCGAAAGCGGGAGCACGAGGATGGAGTCGAGTTCTCCAGCGTCTACAAAGATGTACGTCAGAAATTCTTAAATTACGCGCTTCCTCAGGACGTCATCAAGCGTCGGCAACTGGTTTTCTTTCCCAAGCTTTCGGACATAAAGTTCGACAATGGGCAATTCAGCTTGAACGAACCGGAGCACGATTATCTCAAGCTGTTTGATAATTATGAAGATCTAACACCGAAGGACATCAAGGCTCGACATGGAAGCTATGCGAAAGTGGTCGGAGACTGCTTGGACGAAATGTACTCCGGCGTAGATGAAGCGCCGGACGACCTCATCCATGTAACCTGCTCCGGCTATCTCGCTCCGAGCCCAGTCGAGCGGATGGTGTCTCGCAGGGAATGGTTCAACACGACAGTAACGCACAGTTACCATATGGGTTGTTACGGGGCCTTTCCGGCGATCAAGATGGCCCATGGATTTCTTTCATCTTCCCGGTTCAGCGTAACGCCGCCAAAAGATCGTGTGGATATCGTCCACAGCGAGCTCTTGTCCGCCCACTGCGATACAGCTGAGCTCAAGGCTGAAAATATAATAACGATGACGTTATTTGCTGACGGCTTCATCAAATACTCCGTCGTGGACGAAGAATGGATAAATCAGCGTGGCCAGCCCGGGCTAAAAATTCTAGCCTTCAACGAGCATCTTCTGCCCAATTCCGCAGACGACATGACATGGGTGCCGGGCTCTACACGCTTCCATATGACGCTTTCAGTGATGGTTCCGGTCATCATCAAACAGTCGGTTCGTCCCTTCGTCGAAAACCTGTTCCGACGCATCAATCTTGATTATGAACAGGAGAGAGAGAGGCTCATGTTCGCCATTCATCCTGGCGGCCCCAAGATAGTGGAGCACATTCAGGAAAGTCTTGGCCTTACAGATGATCAGGTCGCGATCAGTCGTTCTATTTTCGTCGAAAACGGCAACATGTCGTCTGCGACGGTGCCTCATATCTTGAAGGAAATTTTAGAGGAACCTTCGATTACGCGTGGAACGCGGGTCGTCTGTCTCGGTTTTGGCCCAGGGCTAACTGCGACCGGACTTATCGTGGAAAAAGTATGACTATGGGAAAGCACGACCCGACCGATCTGACCCTCGGAGATGCGACCGCCTCCGTCGACATTTCCGGTCGTTCGCTGGTTGGCGCTTCGCCGCTTGTGAGCCGGGTGCTCGAGGCAGAACAACAAACAGGAGATTTCGAATCGGCTGGATTCGGGGCCTCGCGCATTGGAGCCCCTGACGATTTGGAACCAGAGAACTCCCTTGATGAAAGTCCAATCCTTCCATTCTTGGGGCCGGTCAAGCTTTACGAGCCGGGAAAGGCGATAAGATTCGATCGGCGACTCTGCTTGCAACGAGATCTCTATCTGGAAGATCACTCATTTGTGCACGCGCCAGGAGTAAAGCCCGCGTCATCGTGTCTGCCGGTATTGCCCATGACCATGAGTCTAGAGGCGATGGCGGAAGCCGCCGCTTGCCTGGCCCCGGGGGAAGGATTGCTCGGCTTCGAGAATGTCACGGCGACTCGGTGGATCGAGCTTGAAGACACTGACGCCACAAATCTCTTCTTCGCTGCGGACTTTGTTGGTCGAGACCCTTCCACGGGCGTAACGCGGATTAAGACGTCAATTTACGTCCCGGCCCAAAAGGCTCCCGCTATTGAAGCAACAGTCTTGTTCGGGAGCGACTACTGCGTTGGGCTCGATTTCGAATTCTCAGAGTTCGAGAACCCGCGGTCCTTTCCACAGTCTGGCGAGGCGCTTTACGCCGAAAGGCATATGTTTCATGGTCCAAGCTTCCAGTGCCTTCATGGCGAAATGATCGTTGCAGACAATGGCGCGATAGGCGACTTCGTGATCTTGTCATCGGAAAATCTTTTCGATTTTACGCGAAGCCCGCAACTCCTCGCGTGCCCGACTCTATTGGATGCCGTGGGCCAGTTCATCGGCGTTTGGGCTTTGGCGCATGAACGTTTCGCGTTTCCAATTGGATTGGGCAGGCTGGAAATTTATTGCCCTACGCCGCCGGTCGGCACGCTCACGCCGGTTCGGTTGGAAATTACAAACGATCAAGGAAAGATGCTCCAGGCGAATGTCGAGATCCAGGACGGCCAAGGCGGCGTCTGGATGAGGATCGCCGACTGGCGCAGTTGGAAATTCAAATGGCCTCGACGCATCGTTGACTTCCGTCGCTTACCTCATCGCTATCTTTTGAGTCGAGACGCGCCAATCGGCCCAAGTGCGCCCCAAAGCGTATCCTTGATGGTTTCGGACGAGGATTTGCGTGGTTTCGATCTCATGTTGCTCGCGCGTTATTACTTGGATGAAGTCGAATTTCAGCGATACAAAGCCTTGAAGCGCTTTCCTGAACGCCAGCGACAGTGGCTCCTGGGGCGGGTCGTGGCCAAGGACGCCGCTCGGAAATGGGTCAGGAGCGATCTCTCTCAGGACTTTCTTCATCCGGCGGCCGTGCCTCTAAATTCCGACGATGGCGACGGACCGCCACGCGTAACCCTAGGCGCCGCGGGCGTTGCGCCGAAAATCTCTATAGCGCATTGCAACGATCGTGCGATTGCGATAGCGCAGAGCGAACCGGTGGGCGTGGATATTGAACAAATTAAAACCAGAGATGCGGCAGTGTTGGAAGCATTCATATGTGATCGTGAGCGGGACTTGCTTGCAGCTTTCAGTCCTGAGGAGTTCGACGTCTTGTGCACCAAATTATGGTGCGCCAAGGAGGCTGTCGCCAAGCTCCTTGGAGTTGGGATTGGAAGTTTGATGAAATCGCTCGAAGCGGTGCAGATCATGGAAAACGGAGAGATCATAATCATGGATCAGGCGCGCGCCCGCGTATATCCGGTTCAGACGTTCCGTGACGAAGATTATATCCTTGCATATGCGACGCAAGTGGCTGCTTCGGAGCAAGTCGCCATGACCTGAACTTTATCCAAGTTATGGAGGTAAATATGTACTTCCTGCCTGACGAAGAAATCGAGATCACTTGGATGCGGAACCCGACGAGCGAGATGTTAGAGGGCCATGCTTGGTATAATGATGCTTATTGCTTTTTCGAGTCGGAGCCGAGCGCGGATAATGAAAGAAAGCATCGGGGCATGGTCTACAAATTATACGCCTTGACGGGTCAAGCATTAGCGAACGAATTGGCCAGAGAGAAGCTTTTCGAGTTGAGCGAGGGGCCGTCTCGCTTTGCGAAGCTCGCGCCCTCGCTCGCGGTCGGTCTAGGAGATCGGCAGACCCCTGGTGTCGTATTCATCGGCCGGTTTGTCGCATTGCCAAGCCAGGATCGCCGCCGCGCCGATTCGGGCAGGCGTCTTCAATGGGCGCAGGACCGTATCGCGGACGCCATCCCGCCCGGACTGAGAGCGATTTTCTCGCGCGCGCGATCCCGTTCGCCCAAGCAAAATAAGCGCGTCGCCTGACAGAGCGGCGCGCCTCCTCAAAATATTTCTCATACGCAAGCGGTAGGTAAGGCGGTCCGATGTCATCCCGGAGTAGCGCACGGACCGTCCCCCTCGGATTCGATCGGCCCGACCGTTCGAGCAGAATCCGCCTGGGTCTGACGATATTAATTGCATGGCGTAACCTGATTCACGATCGGCTACGTTTTGCAGTCACTCTTGTCGGCATCGCCTTCTCAACTCTTCTCATCGGAATTCAGTTGGGAATGCTTTTAAATTTCATGCATACGACTTCCATAATCGTCGATCAGGCGGGCGCGGATCTGTGGATAGCCGCCCCGCGCGCGCTGAGCGTTGATCTCGCAACGCCAATCCAGGAACGAAGAAGATTTCAGGCTCTTTCAGTGCCTGGAATCGAGCGGGCCGAATCGTATTTTTTGCACTTTAGCTTCTGGCAGAGGAGCGATGGTTTGCGGCAGACCGTCATCGTTATCGGGGTTGACCCAGATGCGGAGATGGGGCTTCCTCCGAGTTTGGCGAAGGGTCCAAGCGTGAGAGAAGCGCTAGCCAGCCCGGACGGGGTCGTTATCGATGAGCTGTATGCGGAGAAATTAGGGGTAACCGGGCTCAATCAAGTCGCAGAAATAAACGATCGGCGCGCTCGAGTCGTCGGCTTTACCCGTGGAATGCGTACATTCACGCAATCGCCCTATGTGTTTACGTCTTTGCGAAATGGACGCCTATTTCTTCGTAAGTCGGATAATGACATTACATATGTGCTGATAAAGCTGAAGAACGGCGCCGATCAAAACGATGTTATTGTAAAGTTAAAGAATAAGATGCCTGATGTCGACGTTTTGACCGCGTCTGAGTTCTCGCGGCGGAGCGAGATGTATTGGCTTTTTACCACAGGCGCTGGCGCTACGATCATCGGTTCCGCGCTTCTCGCGCTGCTGGTTGGCATTGTGATCTCTGCGCAGACGCTCTACGCCAGCACCATGGATCGGCTCCCTGAATATGCGGTCATTCGAGCGATTGGCGGGCCTCGGTCATATCTTTACTCAATCGTTATCCAGCAGGCGGTAATTGGCGGAGCTTTGGGAAGCGTCCTGGGGCTGACCATTGTCGCCATCATCGTAGTTGTTGCCGAAAACTTAAGCTCCCGGCCAGAAGTTCCAATATGGCTCGGAATTCTCATCGGATGTCTTTCTATTGCAATGTGCGTCGGCGCATCCGTTGTTTCTCTTAGCAAAATAACCGCCATCGATCCGGTCAAGGTCTTCCGATGACACAGACCGTCCTCACTGCGGCGAATATTACCCATACTTACGAATTGGGCCCTCATCAGGTTACCGTGCTGCATGACATCAATATCGAGATCCGAGCTGGTGAGGTCCTGCTGCTTGCGGGACCGTCGGGGAGCGGGAAAACGACGCTTCTTCAGATCCTAGGCTGCCTTCTCAAGCCGACGTCGGGGCAGGTGATCGTCTGTGGTGAGAGGGCTTCGGGACGCGACAGCGAGGCTCTCGCGGCGCTGAGGTTGAGATACTTTGGCTTCGTGTTTCAAGCGTATAATTTGTTCCCTGTGCTGACAGCGACTGAGAACGTAATGGTGGCGCTAGACCTGCTGGGCGTCGGAAAGCAGCAAGCTATGGAGCGGGCGCGCGCCCTCTTGATAAAAGTCGGCCTGGGAGAACGGCTCGACTCATATCCTTCTCAATTGAGCGGCGGCCAGAGACAGAGGGTCGCCATAGCGAGATCCATGGCCGCCGGCCCGCCAATCTTGATGGCCGACGAGCCGACCGCGGCTCTCGATGCAGAGAGCGGGCAGAAGGCGATGCAGCTGTTTTGTGCTTTGGCGAAACAAAATCATGCAGTTGTGATCGTAACCCACGATCCACGAATTTTTCATTTGGCCGATCGTATTATACATTTAGAGGATGGCCGTATCACGCGCTGTGAGACTGCGCCCCGGCGCTGGCCGCACGAAAAGGAATCCGCCGGATGAAGCTCTCTAAAGGGACCGCGATCGCTATTGTCGTTGCCTTCTCAGCGGTAGCCTTATGGTTCGGCTTTGGAGGTACGCCCGAGGCGACGTCCGTTAACGCCACCTCGTCCAGAGCCTCCACGCCCGAGGTCACGCCGCACGTGGCCGTGGCGCCGGGTCTCATTGAGCCGTTGAACGAAGAGCGTGAGGTCGCCGCCGAAGCTAATGGGATTTTGAGAGAGGTGCGCGTCGAGGAAAACGATGAAGTGACGGCCGGCGAGGTGATCGCGATCGTGAACAACGCCGAGCAGGCCGCCCGTTTGGACTCGGCGCGCGCCGAACTGGCGCTGCGCCGGGCGGAATTGGACAAAACGGTTAACGGCGCGCGGCCCGAACAGCGGCGAGAGGCGCAGGCGGCGCTTTCAGAGGCGCATGCAGGTCTCGACTACGCTCGCCGGGAATACGACCGGCGGGCGCCTCTCGTAAAAAGCGGCGTTTCGCCGAAGGCAGTGTTGGACAAGGCCGCGTCAGATCTGGACGTAGCTAAAGCGCGGGCGGCTGCGGCGGCGGAAAAGCTTGCCGCTATTGAGGCGGGGTCCCGGAGCGAGGATATCGCCGCGGCTCAGGCTCATGTTGATCTAGCCAAAGCGAACGTTGCGCTGGCCTCGGCCTTGCTGGATAAAACCCTCATCAGGTCGCCGATTTCTGGAATCGTATTGCGTCGAATGCGCTTGGGGGGCGAGTCGGTCTCTGCGACGCCTCCGACCCCGATAGCGATCGTCGGGAATATCAACGGCTTGCAGGTGAGAGCGGAGGTGGACGAGACGGACGCCGCGCGTGTCAAAGTTGGGCAACGCGTCGAAATTCTAGCGGATGCTTTTCCTGGCAAAAAGTTCCGCGGAACGGTCTATCGGGTCGCCTCCCGAATGGGCGCAAAGCAAATCCAGACTGGCCGTCCTGCGGACAAACTCGACGCCAAGATCCTTCAAGCCTTCATTCATCTTGATCCAAATGTGAGGGCGCCGATCGGCCTTCGCGTAGATGCGTATTTCTTAACCCCTGCTCCTCCTCTTGGCGAACGTCCCCTAGCAAAGCAAAGGATGTCCCATGAAAGGACCGAGGCCTCCGTGGCGGGCTCTCGCTGACTAAATGGCTTAACGGTCCGGAGAGAACCGATGCAACGCGCGCAGGAAACCGTGAGGATTGTGATAAGCACGGTCTTCCAAGACGCCGGGGACGCAACCCGCGCCATCGAGATTGCGCTCGGTCTGAGAAAATACGCGCCCGCGGACATTGACTACGACATCATATTCATTTCTCGCGGCAGCCGGTTCGAGAAGAAAGTTCTCGACCTCGGGTTCAAGATTCATCACGCCGAGCCGAGAACGAAAGGCGTTGGAGAGCGCCACGATTACAAAATGACCGAAAGTAATTTTATTGGCGACAAGGCGCTCGCTAAGGCATTGATAGAGGGTGAAATTTCAGCATATCAGCGCCTTCGGCCAAATGTGGTGCTCTATGGCTTCTGGCCCATGGCGGGCATTGCCTATAGGATGCTGGAGCAAGATATTCTCGGAATCTGTTATGTACCCATTCCCCTTACGACAGAACAAATGTTGGATGTGATCAAGGAAGTTCCAGAGGACGCGCCTCTCGGAAACTTGCTTCCTCCGCCAATTCGAAAAGCCGTCTTCAGGATGGTCCCGCGAGCGATAAAGAAGCGTTGTCCGCCGTTGCGGCAACCGAATATCTTGTGGGCGGCGCGTCAGGTGGGATGGAAAAAGCCTCTCGTAAACATATTCGACCTTTTGAAAGCCGATCTCACAATTGTTAACGATTTTCCGGATTTTTATGGTTCGGGCGGTTTTTCCTCCGATATCGTATTCACAGGTCCTGTGTTTTCGCGATCCGAGAAAGACACATGCGTGGACGCTCCGATAAGGGACATATTCCAGGATTCCACTAAGCTCAGGCTATTTTGTACGCTCGGCAGTTCCGGCCTGAAAGGCCAGTTACTGGAAATCGTCAAGGCATTCACCTTCGGTATCGGCAGAAACTGGTCGGGGGTAGTTCTTTCACCGGAGTCCGTTTGCCCGATCGATGAGGCGAGATCGGTTCTTGGAGACAGGGAGAACGTTTATATTACGGACAAGTTTGTCCCAGCGGAAGCCGTCAATGCAATGGCGGATATCGTCATCTGTCATGGCGGGCAGGGAACGCTACAGACCGCGATCTGTTCGGGCACCCCGCTTGTCGGCGTGGCCGCCCAGGCTGAGCAATTCGTGAATCTTGCCAATATCGAAGCGAGCGGATCCGGCATTCATATTCCGAGGAGTAAATGGACCGCCGCGAACATACAGAAAGCGGTCCAGCAAATTGTTGAAAGCGAGCGCTTTGGAAAAGCTGCCAAAGACCTTGGCCAGCGCATGTCCGCCATGGACGGGCAGAGAAACAGCGCTGAAGCAATATGGCGAGCTATTGCTTTGAAACGCGCCGGCAAGGCGAGTTGTCTCGAGAACGTTCCCTAGAGGGCCTCCAAGCCGAAAGCGAAATTACAAACTTCGCAAGGCCGACAGTTACACCGTCGGCCCGCCAAAGACGGCGACGACCTGCCTTGCTGCGGGTTCAACGACAAGGATGCGGCGGCCGGCGACGATAAACTTGTAGCCGCCAAGTTTTGGCTCCTGCCGGACGAGCCTGCGAGGGAAGGTTGAGAGGCGCACGTTGGGCGGGACATGCGCGCCCACTTCGATCGGAAGCGCGTTCCCTTTCAGTTTAGCTGACCGCCAATCGCCGACTGCGGCGAAAACAGCGAGTTCGCGTTCGCGAGAAAGCTGAAAGTCTTGCCGAGCGATGTTGGATTTCTCTTCGTCGCCCTGCTCTCCAGCGAGTTCGCCTGGCGCACGTGAAGAAGGCGATGCGGCGGCTTCCGATTTCGTCCCGGGAGCCGGGGGCTTTATTTCGGAGAGAAAGTCTTTGGAAGCATAAAGAGGCGGCTCTCTCGCCGGTTCGGTGTTTTGGGCGTGTTCATGGACCTGTGCGGATGGCGGCGCGGGTTCAGACCGATTCGTGTCCGTTGCAGTGAATAAATAGGCGGCGAGCGCGAGGGCGCCGAGCTGTGCCGCAATCACGCCGAGTTGAGGGACAGTGGGGTTGCTCTCTCTGTCTCCGTCTTCGAGCGCCTTGGCCTCGAGAAGACGGGCTTGGCCTTGCTCGGCTGCGCGCTGAGCGCTTTTTGCGACCGCGGCTGCCGCGGCCGCAAAGGCAATCAGCGCATCCCGCGACGCCTGCGCGCCGCAGTCCTGAATGGCGCCATTGAAAGTGAGATTTTCGTCAATTGAACGCAGGGAAATTCTGCGACGCATCAGGTCGCGAATCGCGTCGGATATTTCTGCGTAACTTGCGCCGAGCGCGCCCACGCTGCTCACGACCAGCGTATCTCCGGCTCCTAGCCTCTTATGCGCCGCTTTGCTGAGACGCCGCGCATCGTCATCCTGTGCGCCGAGGGCCTGATCGATTGTAATGCCCATCGCTTCAGCACGGCGCCATTCGCGTGCGAGCCGTTGGCCAAGTTGAGGCGCAGGCGCTTCATAGAGGTATGTCGTCACTTCCGTTCCGGCTTTTGCAGATCGGGCTCACAACAAATAGGTTCTATGGCGCTCATGGCACGCTGTCCGTTACTTGCGGGAGGGTCGTTTTTTCTCCAGGGGCCGCGCGACGCTCAAGCGCCCTCGATTGGCAAGCTCAAGGTCTAGCTTATTCGTCTGTCCTCTTGGGCGCCCCACCCCCTCCTTTTGGGCAAAAGCGTGTCCAACGCTGGCCAAAATGGCGCCTATCGAGACCTGCGCCGGCGGGGTAGGTAGTCTTCGAAGCTTGTTGAAGCTTCCCCTCCGGAGGAATTATTAATGAAAAAACTTCTTCTCGTTTCGGCCGCTGTGGCCCTGTCCACCAACTTCGCCTTCGCCCTCGACATCAGCCAGTCGCTGAAGCTCAACCAGACGATCGGCGATACCTCGAAGGGCGGCTTCGCCCTGAACAAGTCCTTCCTCGTGCAGGCGCAGGTTCCGGTCAACAGCACCACCGGCAAGGTTTCGCAGAGCGCTGAGCTCGGCCAGAAGATCGGCGACACCTCCAAGGGCGGCGACGCGATCAACAAGAACGTCGTGATCCAGGCTCAGGTCCCGCTGAACTTCGGCGCTCCGTGAGACTTGCTCACCTCGATGCTTAAAAAGGTCGCGGTCTGAACAGGCCGCGACTTTTTCTTATGAAGCTTCCCTGCGGCGGGAGAGCGTCTTGCGAAGGCGGCTCGCCGCAAGCTGTCAACGGCGAACCGCCCCCTCCGGGCGCTTCCAATAAGAAACCCGGCGTCACAAGCTTGACATAGAGCGGCCGGCAACGCTACCGCCAAGACGGCCGCGTCACAACAGCCGCTAGCAAAACATTGTCGAGGGAGGCTGAACTGCCGAGCAAGACATTGCCTGTGCTGCTCAGCGTCATCGCGGGAGCGACGGATACTATTTGCTTCCTGGGATTGAACGGTCTCTTTACGGCTCACATCACCGGAAATGTCGTGGTGTTGGCCGCCAATTTGGTCACCGGCAAACCTGCGGTGGCGTCTTATCTTCTCTCCGTCCCAGTCTTCATGTTCGTACTTTATATGACGCGTATGCTGGCGATCCGCTTTGAAAGGATCGGCCTTCCTCCGCTGCGGCCGCTGCTATTCATCCAACTGCTGTTTCTCGTCGCCTGCCTGGAAATCTCGGTCTTCGACGGATCGAGGCTTCATCCCCAGTCTGTCGCAATGCTCCTGGCCGGCATGTCCGCCGTTTGCGCTATGGCGGTCCAAAATGCGCTCGCTCAGATCGCGTTCAAGAAGGTCCCCTCGACCGCAGTGATGACGACCAACGTCACGCATTTCGTTCTGGACCTGACGGAGCTCGTGCACGCGCGCGATTACGCCGCTGCCCGCGACCGCGCCTTACGGACGCTGCCCGTCATCGCCGGCTTCGTCCTCGGATGCGCGCTTGGCGCAATCTACCAAGCCGCGGCAGGTTTGTGGTCGCTGAGCCTGCCGACGAGCCTCGCGCTTGTCGCGCTCCTCATCGCAGAGATGTAGAGTTCTTCCACGCAAAACGCCCGCGCGAGGGCGCGGGGCGTTCTCTGCGCCAGCGGCGGGCTAATCCTTGTCGTGGTCCCGATCGCGGTCTCGATCGCGATAGCGATAGAAGTCGCGATCACGGTCCCGGTCCCAGGTCCTTTCGCCGCGGCCCCATCCTTCGTGGCGGCCACGGTCCCAGCCATAGTGGCGCCCCCGATCATGGCGGTAGCCCCAATCTCGGTCGCGATCCCAGTCGCGGTCGCGATCTCGATCGCGCATGCTGTAGTCGCGATCATAATCGCGCCAGCCGGCGCGTTCATGCGCCGGCGCGATGCTCGGAAGCGCGAGAACGCCGCCCAACAACGCCGCGCAGAGGGACAGTTTACGAAGCATGCCAATTCCTCCCCTGGTGAGGTCAGTTCCATCGCGGGGAACTTCGTCCAGGACCAAATAGGGGCGATTATGGTTTTGCGAGCTCGGCGGCGCGTTCTTTGGGCGCTGTCGCGTCAGCCGCGGTCGGCGAGCCACTCCTTGGTCTGAGGACTCTGCTCGAGCGCGCCCCAGGAGACGCCGACGGCCAGGCCTGTCAGCACGATCAAAGCGATGCGAATGCGGCGAAGAACGGCCATGGCCGCGCCCCTTTCTGTCACATGCAGTTGATCGGGAAATGGCCCCGCGACGCCGCGTCGGCAAGCACGGCGCCGTCGTCCGCGAAGGGGAATGGCTGGGAGAAAGGCTCCCTCAAGGGCTAAATCGCCCAGATGCGGCCGCCTCCGGGCTGGAAACGCTTGATTTCGGCGCGGCCTCGAATAGGAAGGGCGGGTGAGGCCACCAAGAGAAAAGCCCAAGATGAGTGACGAGTTCGCCAGCCTGTCCGACCTTGAAGTTCTTTCGCTGATCCATCGCGCCAATGAGGAGCTGGCGCGCCGCAAGGAGGCGCACAGGGAAAACCTTCGGGCGGACATCGAGCAAAAGCTCAGGAACGCCGGTCTCGACCTCACCGATCTCTTTCCCGAGATCGAGGGCAAGCCCGCGCGGGAAAGGAAATCCGCCGAGCGGGCGAACAGCAAGGCCGTCGCAGCCAAATATCGAAACGCCGCCAGCGGCGACACCTGGTCGGGTCGCGGCGCGCATCCGCCGCAATGGGTGAAGTCGATCCTGATCGAGCGCGGCTGGTCCATCGAGGAATTCAAGGCCTCGGACGAATTTCTGGCTTGAGCCAGCATCTGGCTTCGCCCAGGTCACACACGCCCTCCCGGCGCTTGCGCTGCGCTCGCCGGGCCGCTGCGCCCAATCGGCCGGCGACGCGCCGTCCCGCCGTCAGGTCGCCTTTTTTCCCTCCGGAAAGCCAATGATACGCGTCGAAAACGTCAGCAAGCAAAACGGATCGCAGATCCTCTTCATCGAAGCTTCGGCGGCTCTCTTGAAAGGCGAGAAGACAGGCCTCGTCGGCCCCAACGGCGCCGGCAAAACGACCCTGTTCCGCATGATGACCGGACAGGAGCAGCCCGATGAGGGCCAGGTCTCGGTCGAGCGGGGCGCCACCATCGGCTATTTCAGCCAGGATGTCGGTGAAATATCCGGCCGCAGCGTGGTGACCGAGGCGATGGACGGCGCCGGTCCGGTCAGCGCCGTGGCGGCCGAACTGAAGGCGCTGGAAGCCGCCATGGCGGACCCCGACCAGGCCGACGATATGGACGAAATCATCTTACGCTACGGCGAAGTTCAGGGCCGTTTCGAGGAGCTCGACGGCTATGCGCTGGAAGGCCGAGCGCGCGAAGTGCTCGCGGGGTTGAACTTCTCGCAGGAGATGATGGACGGCGACGTCGGCGCGCTGTCGGGGGGATGGAAGATGCGCGTGGCGCTCGCCCGCATCCTGCTCATGCGCCCGGATGTGATGCTGCTCGACGAGCCGAGCAACCATCTCGACATCGAAAGTCTGATCTGGCTGGAGGAGTTTCTGAAAGGATACGACGGCGCGCTGCTCATGACCTCGCATGACCGCGAATTCATGAACCGCATTGTCAACAAGATCATTGAAATCGACGGCGGCGCGTTGACGACCTATGCCGGGAATTACGAGTTTTACGAGCAGCAGCGCGCGCTCAGCGACAAGCAGCAGCAGGCGCAGTTCGAGCGTCAGCAGGCGATGCTCGCCAAGGAAATCAAATTCATCGAGCGATTCAAGGCCCGCGCTTCCCACGCCGCGCAGGTCCAGAGCCGCGTGAAGAAGCTCGAGAAAATCGAAAGGGTCGAGCCGCCGCGCCGCCGCCAGACCATTCTCTTCGACTTTCCGCCCGCGCCGCGTTCGGGCGAGGACGTGGCGAGCCTCAAGAATGTCCACAAGAGCTACGGCGCGCGCCGCATCTATGAGGGTCTCGACTTTGCGGTGCGGCGGCGGGAGCGCTGGTGCGTGATGGGCGTCAATGGCGCGGGAAAGTCCACTCTGCTCCGGCTCGTCGCCGGCGCCGCGCGGCCGGACGCCGGCGAGGTGACGATCGGCGCAAGCGTTAAAATGGGCTATTTCGCGCAGCACGCCATGGAGTTGCTCGACGGCGACCGGACGGTCTTCGAGACGCTCGAGGACGCCTTTCCGCAGGCCGGGCAGGGATCGCTGCGCACGCTCGCCGGCTGCTTCGGCTTTTCTGGGGACGACGCGGAGAAGAGGTGCCGCGTGCTGTCTGGCGGCGAAAAAGCGCGGCTCGTCATGGCGAAGATGCTCTACGATCCGCCGAATTTCCTCGTTCTCGACGAGCCGACGAACCATCTCGACCTTGCGACCAAGGAAATGCTCATTGCAGCGCTCGCCGGCTATGAGGGCGCGATGCTCTTCGTCTCGCACGACCGGCGCTTCCTCGCGGCGCTCTCCAACCGGGTGTTGGAGCTTACGCCCGAGGGGCTTCACAAGTACGAGGGCGGATATACGGAATATGTCGCGCGCACGGGCCACGAGGCGCCCGGGCTGCATTAGCGGCGAACCCTCCCCACAAGGGGGGAGGAATTCGTCGCCTTAGGCGCAAACGGCCTTCCCGCCCTCGTGCAACACGAGCCGCGGACGTCCGAGCAAGGCGTTTTCCTCTGAGCCGATGACGCGCAGAGACTGGACATGCAGCCGGCGAACCGGCATGCGTCCGAGCCAGTCGGGGTCATTGGCGGGGGCGAAGGAGCCCAGCACGAGGGAGTGCGTGCGGCCGAAATGGCGCAGCGGCAGGAGCAGGACTTCCAGATCGAGCCTCGGCAGATCGCCGGCGCCGCTACGCGCGCCCATTATCACGGGACGCGCCTCATCGGTCACGGCGGCGAACGCCGAGACGACGGCGGCGCGATCGCGCTCGTCCCAGAATTCCAGGAAGGAGCGCCCCTTTTGCTCCCCCAGCCACAAGGCGTTGATGCGGGTGCCGCACATTTTCATCGGGAAGCGGCCGGCGTGGTCGAAGTGCACGATGAACACATTGGCGAGCAGACGCCGGATGGCGGTAAATTCTATGTCGTTGCGCTCCGGCGCGAGACGGGCGCCCTTGAGGCTGCGCCAATAGTCGTGGAGTTCTTTCGAGACCAGCTGCTTCATGTCCTGCTCCTGCCCGAGCAATGCCGTCTCTTCTCGCCTCCCAAGGGTCGAAGCGGCGGCGTGGTTATCGAGGGATTACCCTGTGGCCGGAAATGTTAGCGGGCAGCTCTCACCAGACGTTTATCCGGACGACTAAAATTGTCGGCGTCTGAAGTTAAAGAGCATTCAGGCTTCAATAAATGGTCAAGCTACAGATACAACCTGCGCGGGAAGCGCCAGGCAACCAGCGTTAACTGACGCGCTTCTTCGCCCTCCGGCGCGGCGCGCCGGCCGCGAAGCGGCGCGCCGGCTCCGGGGGCGTTTCGCTCGCTTCCTGGCGCCACAAGCGGGCATAGACGCCATTAAGGGCGAGAAGCTCGCGATGCGTCCCGCGCTCCACGATGCGGCCCGCGTCCATCACGAAGACGCGGTCGCATTCCATGACCGAGTTCAGCCTGTGCGTGACGAGCAGGATCGTACGGCGTCGTTTCAGACGATGCAGCGTCTCGGTGAGCAGCGCTTCGTTTTGGGGATCAAGCGCGCTCGTCGGCTCGTCGAGTACGAGGAAGGGCGCTTCGCTCAACAGCGCTCTGGCGATGGCGAGCCTCTGACGCTGCCCGCCGGAGAGATTCGCGCCGCCTTCGCTGAGCATGGCGTCATAGGCGTCGGGAATCGCTTCGATGAATTCCGCCGCCCCCGCCAGCGCCGCCGCCTCCTCGATGTCCGCCCGACTGGCGGCGGGACGCCCATAGGCGATATTCTCGGCGACGCTTGCCGGCAGCATGAAGGCGTCTTGCGTCACGAAGGCGAAATGCGCGCGCAGATCGGCCAACCGCACGTCGCGAATGTCGACGCCATCGAGGCGCAACGCGCCCTCGAGCGGATCGTGGAATCGCAGCATCAGCCTGAGCAGGGAGCTCTTGCCGGTCCCGCTCGGACCGACGAAGGCCGCCATTTCGCCCGGCGCGATGGTCGCGGTGAGGTCGTTCAGCACCAGGCGGCCCGGCAGATAGCCGAAGGAGAGATGGTCGAGCGTCAGTCGACGCGGCGCCGCAGGCAGCGGCCGCGCATCCGGCGCGTCCTTGATCGACTCCGGCGTATCCAGCACGAAAAACACGCGCCTTGCGGCGGCCTCGAATGTCCGCACCTTCGAGAAAAACTCGGCAAGCCATTTGAGCGGGTCCCAGAGCTTGCGCAAATAGTCCATGAAGATCATCAGCGCGCCGACGGTCATGCCGTCGGCCACAGGCGCGAGAAACTGGTCCCGGTAGACGAGCCAGCCGCCATAGCCGAGAATGATGGCGGCGCCGAGCGACAGGATGAGGTCGCGCGCCAGCGGATAGAGCTGCTCCTGCCAATTGAGGCGCAGGAGCGCGTTCACGCTGCGCAGGACAGCTTGCTGGAAGCGCTCGAATTCAGAGGGTTCGCGGCGGAACGCCTGCGCCAGCGGCACGCGCGCCATCGCCTGCTGAATATGCGCCGTAAGATCCGCGTCGATTTGCTTCGACTCGAGCGCGCGCTTGTGGATTTTCAAGCCGAACCGCCAGTTGCTCCACACGATCAGCGGCGCCACCGAATAGGCGGCGAAGGTGAGCGGCGGGCTGCGGGACAGAAGGATGGCGGTCATGACGGTGAGCGTGACGGCCGCGACAGACGAGCCGATGATGATGTCGATAATGCCCCACGGGCCGAAAGCGTCCGTGGTGAGGCGATAAATGGAATCGCCCTGCGGACGCGACTGGTGGTAGCCGAGATCGAGCCTTTGCAGCTTGCCGAAAAGATCGGCGCGGACGCGCGTCGTTCCCCAGTAATTGAGGTAATAATTGATCATCATCCGGGCCATCCAGGCCGAATAGCCGATGACCTGCAGCAGCAGGCCGATGATCACGAGGCCGAGAATCTGGCCAGGCCTGTCGGGGGGCAGCAACGCTAGGAAGTAGACGTGCAGCCAGCCGGTTTTCGGCTCGTGCGTCAGGACGGTGTCGACGAGAATGGCGAGCGGCCAGGCTTCCAGCAGGCCGACGCCGACAGAGACGCCAATGAGCGCCACGAGCGTCGCGATCCAGGGCCAGTCGGGTGCAAAATAGCCGTAAGCTCTCTGATAGGCGGCGAGCTTGTTGCTCTGGCGCGGCGCGTCGGCGGTCGGGCTCATGGCGCCTTAACGCGCGAGGCCTGCAAAAGATCGGGGGCGGCGCCGTCCCGCGGCCGGCGTTTTCCCTGTTGGCGCAAGGCGAAGCGGCTTGTCAGCCCGTCAGATGTCGAGACCAAGCGTCAAATCGTCGCTTGCGCGCCGAGCTGACGCCGTTTTTCGCACGGGCTTAAGGGGCTCTCTTTTACGCAAGCCCATGTTTTTCTTGAGGGTGCAGATCGAGCCCCTCTAGGTGTTCGTACGTACTTCCCATGCTCGGCGCGCAAACGATCTAGCGCTGATCGCCTCGATGGTCTGGCGACGGGCGACCGGCGTTTCGGAGGCTGAAACGCCGGCGTCCGAGCACCCAGGCGAAAGGCCGCTCGGCACGGACAATGGCGCTGGCCGGCAGGCGGCCCTCGGGGCCCGGAACATGCGCTCGGGCGTTCGTTTCGGCAGGGGCCCGCAAGGTTCCCGAACTCCAGCGCGAGGTTGAATGGGAGGTCACTATGGCCCGCACACATGGTACGGAAGGCGAAAAAGGCTCTCAGAAGGCCAAGGGCACGATGACGGTTCAGGAAGCCGGCCGGATGGGCGGCGAGATCCGCAAGGAAGAGCTCGGCCCCGAGGGCTACTCGGAAATCGGCAAGATGGGCGGCGAGGTCCGCAAGGAGCAGCTTGGCCACGAAGGCTATTCCGAGATGGGCAAGAAGGGCGGCGAGGCCCGTAAAGAGCAGCTTGGCCCGGAAGGTTATTCGGAACTCGGCAAGATGGGCGGCGAGGCGCGTAAAGAGCAGCTCGGCCCCGAAGGCTACTCGGAACTCGGCCATAAGGGCGGCCAACGCGTGAAGCAGCTCATCGAAGAGGGCAAGCGCGCAGAAGGCGCCGGCGAAGAGGAAGAGGAAAGCGAGACCAAGGGCCGCGGCAAACCGCGTCACTGAAGGCAGTCGCCCGACGGCGAGCGCGCTTGACTAAATGGAGAACGACATGGCGCAGCGACAGACTGGGCAGAAGCCGGGAAAATCCGGCGCAGGACAGATGACTGTCGAACAGGCCGGCCATCTCGGCGGCGAAAAAGGCGGCCAGAAGGGTGGCGAACGCGTCAAGGAGCTCATCCAGGAAGGCAAGCGCGCCGAAGGCCCGGGCGGCGCGGGGAAGGGCGGCAAGTCGAAGTCGCGCCACTGAGCCGCCCGTTCTCGTCAACAGGAGGAGGCCATGCCGCAGAAGCGGACTGAACCTGAAAAGTCCATCAAGCGCGGTCAGATGACGGTCGAAGAGGCGGGGCGCCTCGGCGGCCACAAGGGCGGGCAGCGCGTAAAGGAGCTGATCAAGGAGGGTAAGCAAGCCGAGCGTGAGGACGCCGGCGAAGACCTCGAGAACATGGAAGACGAAGAAGAGGAGGACGGCGAAGCCTAACGCGATGGTTTCGCCGAAACGGCGAGAGGAAAAGTCATGCCACAGAAACAGACAGGTTCGCAGGGTGGAAAATCGGCGCCCAAGGGGCCGATGACCGTGAAGGAAGCCGGCAAGATGGGCGGCGAAATCCGCAAGGAAGAGCTGGGGCCCGAGGGCTATTCCGAGCTCGGCCACAAAGGCGGACAGCGCGTGAAAGAGCTGATCGAGGAAGGCAAGCGCGCCGAGGGCTCGTCCGGCAAGGGCAAGAAGCACTAAAGCGGAGAAGCCTCATGCCTCGAACGACCGAAAACACGGGCGAGGGTCGCGGCAGCGGCCATAAAGGTCCCGCCAAGGGCTTCGCATTCGGCGTGGCGTCGGTGACGCAGGCGCTCCATGGGACGAGCTTCCCGATCTCCAAGGAAGATCTGATCCGCCAGCACGGCAAGGAAGAGGTCAACTGGACAAAGGACAGTTCCGAGCGCTTGGGCGACCTTCTGAAGGACGTGGACAAGGACGAGTTCCTGTCCGTCGCCGACGTTGCTTCGGCCGTCTCGGAAGCGCACAGGCAACAAGGCCAGGGCGAGGACGAGGACGAGGAAGAGTAGCGCCCTCGCTCGAGTGACCGTCGGCCAGAGGGGGGTCGGCGGGACTATCGAATTTTTCAAAGCGACCCATCGATTTATCGGGGCTGGAAACTTGACCGGGGCGAGCCCAGTTGAGATCAGCCGCGGCTCGTGGCCGTAAGTTTTTTCAGGAGGACACGGGATACATCTTGAGGGCTCCCACTAGCCGAAACGCGGCGGGCTCGCAGCCTGAAAGCAGATGGCGGCGCGGCCGCCATTTGCGCCCGCGCGTCCGAGGCGCTAAAACGCGCTCCTTCACCTACGCCAAGCGACTTACGCCGATCCGTGTCGGCGATTGAGCGCGACAGGAGCGACAAATGGTTGCGGTTACATTCCCCGACGGGGCGTCCCGTCAGTTCGAGCCCGGCGTCACGGGCTTCGACATCGCCAAGAGCATCTCCCCGTCTCTCGCCAAGCGCAGCGTCGCCATGACGCTCGACGGGGAACTCGTCGACCTCATGAAACCCGTCCAGAAGGACGCGCGAGTCGAATTCGTTTCACGCGACGATCCGCGCGCGCTGGAGCTCATCCGCCACGACGCCGCCCATGTGCTGGCGGAGGCCGTGCAGGAGCTCTATCCCGGCACGCAGGTGACGATCGGCCCGGTGATCGAAAATGGTTTCTATTACGATTTCCAGCGCGCGGAGCCCTTCACGCCCGAAGACCTGCCGGCGATCGAGAAGAAGATGCGCGAGATCATCGCCCGCGACGCGCCGATCGTGCGCGAGGAATGGGACCGCGAGCACGCCAAGACATGGTTCATCGCCAAGGGCGAGACGTTCAAGGGCGAATTGATCGACAGCATCAAGTCGGACGAGCCCTTGAGCGTCTACAAACAGGGCCACTGGCTCGATCTCTGTCGCGGCCCGCATCTGCCGTCGGTCGGCAAGATCGGCGGCGCCTTCAAGCTGATGAAGGTCGCCGGCGCCTATTGGCGCGGCGACTCGACGAAGCCGATGCTGTCGCGCATCTACGGCACGGCCTGGGCGACGCAGGAAGAGCTCGACGCCTATCTGCACCGGCTCGAGGAAGCGGAACGCCGCGATCACCGCCGCCTCGGGCGCGAGATGGACCTCTTTCATTTCCAGGAGGAAGGGCCGGGCGCCATCTTCTGGCATCCGAAGGGCTGGACGTTGTTCCAGACGCTCGTCTCCTATATGCGGCGCAAGCAGAAGGCGGCGGGCTATATCGAAGTGAATACGCCGCAGGTGCTCGACCGCGCCTTGTGGGAGACGTCGGGCCATTGGCAGACGTATCGTGAGAACATGTTCGTCACCAAAACGGAGGACGAGCGCGTCTTCGCGATCAAGCCGATGAACTGCCCTGGCCACGTGCAGATCTTCAAGAACGGGCTCAAATCCTATCGTGATCTGCCGGTGAAGATCGCGGAGTTTGGCGTCGTACATCGCTACGAGCCCTCGGGCGCGCTGCACGGCATGATGCGCGTGCGCGCCTTCACGCAGGACGACGCCCATATCTTCTGCTCCGAAGATCAGATCATGGACGAGGCGCTGAAGATCAACGACCTCATCTTGACGATCTATCGCGACTTCGGCTTCGAGGACGTGGTCGTGAAGCTCTCGACGCGACCCGAAAAGCGCGTGGGTTCGGATGAAGCCTGGAACAAGGCCGAAGCCGCGCTCGGGAAGGTGCTCGACGAACTTGCGCGCCGCGGTCTGAAGACGAGCGTTCAGGAAGGCGAGGGCGCGTTTTACGGGCCGAAGCTCGAATATACGCTGCGCGACGCCATCGGCCGTGAATGGCAATGCGGCACGACGCAGGTCGACTTCAATCTGCCCGTGCGTTTCGGCGCCTTCTACATCGGACCGGACAGCGAGAAGAAGACGCCGGTGATGATTCACCGCGCCATGTTCGGCTCGCTCGAACGCTTCACCGGCATTCTGATCGAGCATTACGCCGGGCATCTGCCGCTCTGGCTGTCGCCGCTGCAGATCGTCGTTTGTACGATCACCCAGGAGGCGGACGACTACGCCTATGAGGTCGCGGCGGTCGCGCGCAAGCTCGGACTCAATGTCGACGTCGACGCGCGAAACGAGAAGATCACCTACAAGGTGCGCGAACATTCGCACGCCAAGGTCCCGGTGCTTCTCGTCGCGGGCAAGAAGGAGGCGGCCGAGCGCACGATCTCGATGCGCCGCCTCGGCTCGCAGCAGCAGACGCAACTCGCCATCGACGAGGCGCTGAAGCTGCTGGCCGAAGAGGCGACGCCGCCGGATGTGCGAGGGTGAACGGCAAATTTTGACGATAGATGACCCAGAGGCGCTCACGTCTCTGGGTCATTCATTTTCAGAGACGGTTGCGAGGGACAATGCAGCCTGACTACAAGCAGTGGCTGGAGAATCAGAAATACGACAGGGCGACGATAACCGCGCAGCTCCATCGCGTGGGTCGGGTCGAGAAAAATTACGGAGATCTCGACGACCATTACGCCAAGGACCGTCTCGCCTCAGTGATAAGCGATTTGAAATATTCCGCCGACGACAGACGCCGGGGAAAGCCAAATCCAACGAAGATACCTTTTGAGGGCGACGCCTATAGCAATCTTGCGTCATATCGCAACGCGATCGTTCTCTATCAGCGCTTTCGGGACGAAGCATCGCTTCCAAAGGCGCGAGCAGGCGGGGAAGAGTCTGCCGCGGACGCTGTAGGGCCGGAGCCAAGCCAGCGCTTTGGCCTCGAGCGCGACCTGCAGGCGTCGCTTCGAAAAGCGATCGAACAGCTCGAAGCCGGCCTGACAATTGTTGACGAGGGCATCGAGCGTAGCGTTGATTCCGGAAGAATTGACATCACGGCGCGCGATGCGGCCGGCAGGCTCGTTGTCATAGAACTGAAGGCCGGAACGGCTGGCCGAGACGCGATCGGCCAGATCCTCAGCTACATGGGAGATGTGAGCGCCGAGGAAGGGTCGGTCGAGGTCAGAGGCGTTCTGGTGGCGTCCGATTTCGACTCGAGAGCCGTCTCGGCCGCGCGCATGGCTCCCCGACTTACTTTGCGGCGCTACAGCGTCGCTTTTCGTTTTCAGGAATGCTGACTGCCGCGTACGGGCAGAGCCGCCCGTGGCTTTTTCACGGATTGACGCGACGCGCGTCCCCACAGAAACGCCCCCGCGAGCAGACCCAGCGCCGCCAGAACGCCGCCGCCGCGCAAATAGGCCGGGTCGACCGCAAGAAGGCTGTCCTTCGCGCGGCTCGTGAAACGTCCCCGCGCGCCATGATCGCTATCGTCCGGGCCAAGGAGTTCGTCCGGATCGCCGGGGCGCACGGGGTCGTTCGACAGCTGATTTTCATAGGCGTTGCGCGCCAGATAACGATCCAGCAAGCCGGGCGCGACGATCTGCCCGAGGATGGACTGCACGGTGGGCGCGCCGAGCCAGAGTTCACGGGGCGCGCGTCGCGCCTCGACGGCGCCGACAACCGCCTCGGCGACAGATTCCGGCTCATAGACAGTCCCGATCGGCTGGTGCCGATGCGCAAAATGCATATGCGACCAGTCGAACTGCGGCGTGTTCACGCCGGGGAGCTGAACCATCGTCAGACGAATGCGACTCTTGTCGTGCAGAAGTTCCGCGCGTAGCGCGTCTGTAAAGCCGCGCATGGCGAACTTTGCCGCGCAATAGGCCGATTGCAGCGGAATGGCGCGATAGGAAAGCGCCGAGCCAATCTGGACGATATGGCCCTCGTCGCGCCCGCGCATGTGGCGCAGCGCGGCCAACGTCCCGTGCACGGCCCCGAGATAGGTTACTTCGGTCACGCGCCTGAATTCTTGCGGCGTGATCACGTCGACTGGCCCGACGACCGTCTCCATCGCGTCGTTCACCCAGACATGTATGCGGCCCCACCGGGCGACGACGTCTTCGGCCGCGCCGAAGACCTCATCGGCCTTGGCGACGTCGGTGACGAGCGCAAAGGCTTGGCCGCCCGCCGTCGCGACATCGCGAGCGGCGCCGTCCAATCCTTCGGGGCTGCGCGCGAGCAGAGCCACGCGACAGCCGCGACGGGCGAATGCGACGGCGACGGCGCGGCCAACGCCGGCCGAGGCGCCCGTGACGACAATGACGGGAGGTTCGCCGTTCGAAGTCCCTGGCATCCGCCGCCCCTTTCTTGAGTTGAGCGCGCCAATTAGGTTGAGACCCGCTCCGCGGCCGACAACCGGAGCAGGGGACTTTAATGAGGCTGCGCCTTTTCCATCTCCTGCTGCTGCGCGGGGGACGGGCTCCGCACGAGTCCATAGGGCGCCAGCGGCACGGTGAGACAGATGCTCTGCGCCGGCAGCACCTCCCGCCAGTCCCGAATCAACTGCTTATAGGCGAGGCCGACGGCGCGCGGCTTGCGGTCGAGATCGTAGAGTCCCAGCGGACAGACTTTGCCGCGCGCTTCGCGCAGGGCGATGTCCCAGTCGATCTGATCGGTGAGCGAATACCAGGTGAAGCCGACGATGGGCACGCCGCTGTTTCTGACGCGCAGCACATTCGCCCATTCCTTGCGCAGCCAGCGCACCGCCTCGTCGCCGCGCGGGCCTTCGCATGTGTTGGTTTCCGTATGCATCACCGGCAGGCGGTAGCGATCGTAATATTGCCGGGTGATTTCGTTGTAGCCGAAGATTTCGCCGGACGACGTCATGGTCCCATCGGCGGCGACGTTGTGCTCATTGGCGCCGTAATAGTCATTGCCCATGATGCAATGGCTCTTCAGGTGCCGCTGCATGAAGAAATTATACTCCTGCCGCGTCATACCGTTATCCATGAGGAAGACGAACATCTGGGAATTTACGGCGCGGCCGTAGTTGAGATCGAGCGACAGGAATCTGCGCTCGTTGAAGTCTTCGGACGGCGCGATCGCGGCTGGATTCTCGGCGTGGAAATATTCCGTCGACTCGCTTTGCACGAAGATCGCGTCGGGCCGCGCCGCGAGGATCGTGTGCATCGCCTGCACATTGGCTTTCACAATATGCTTGAGCGCCGTCACGAAGGCCCGATCCGTCGTCATCTGCTCGTTCCACCACCCATAGGCGGCCGAGAAGGTCGCGCAAACGAACATCTCGTTGATCGGCGTATAGAGTTGCACGGCGGGGAAGCGCTTGGCGAAGGCGTGGGCGTAGCGCGCGAAGAGGCGGGGGAAATCGGGATTTTGAAAATCGCCGATGAAGTCCGGCACGCCGAAGTGACAAAGATCGGCGATGGGGATGACGCCGCGCCGCTCGAGATCGCCGAACGCCAGATCGGCGAATTCCCAGTCATAGCGGTCCGGGCCGAGCCACGTCGTGCACAAGGGCAGGCCATAGCGCAGCGTCTTGACGCCGAGATCCTGCACGAGGTCGAAGTCCTCGCGCCAGCGCCGGTAGTGCCCGCAAAGCTCCATCTCGTCGATTCGCGTGCGGCCGTGATGGATCGTCGGGCAGCTGTTTTCGATCCCCGTGCTGAACATGAAATGCGCCATCGTACGGTCCTCGCGTCCGCCCATGCGGATAGCTAAGGAGCGGCGCGCCGATGAACAGGCGCGCTCCACGGCCGAGCGTCAGGTTTCGCCGGGGGGCGGGGACAAAGCGAGATGACCCCAGGGCCGCCTGAAGCCGGGGCCGGTCTGTCGCCAGCCTTCAGCCGCGAGATCTTTCGCGACGGCGCGGTTGAACCAGCCGTGACCGATGAGCGCCACGTCGCCCTGGAGCGCCGCCTCCCGGAGTTCATCGCAGCATGTGCGGACGCGGCGGCGCAGATCGGCGCGCGCCGGCGCCAGGGCCGGGTCGAAAGCGCCGCGCGCCCGGGCGAGGGCGAGCCAGACGATTTCCGGCCATTGGCCGGGCAGGCGCGGCGCTCTGGGCGGCGCCTCGCGGAACGAGGCGTCGACGACGTCGGCGGTCGCGCCCAGCCGAGAGAGCGTCTCGGTCACGCGCGGCGCATCGCTGGCGTAGATTCTCGACGCCCTCCGCAGGATCGGAATCAGCTGCGCGGGCGGGCGGGCGCAGGCCTCGATCCCCGCCTCCTCATAGGCCGAGATGAAAGCCGCGAAGGCCTGAAACGACAAAAGCCCCGACGCCTTGACGGCGACGGGGCCATGTCGGATCAGGACGATCGACGACAATCAGGCGATCGCGCCGGCCTGCTTCTTCTCGATCTCGCGCTTGAGCGCGCGGGCGCCCTGCGACAGCTCTTCGTCGCGGGCCTTCGCCAGAAAGGCGTCGAGGCCGCCGCGATGCTCGACCGAGCGCAGCGCCGCGGCCGAAATGCGCAGGCGCACCGAGCGCGCGAGCGCGTCGGAGGCCAGCGTCACATTGACGAGATTGGGCAGGAAACGCGTGCGCGTCTTGCGATTGGAGTGGCTGACGAGATTGCCCGTCTGCACGCCCTTGCCGGTCAGCTCGCAACGCCGGGACATGGAACTTCCTTTCAAACCAGTGTAGCGCTTCCATACGTCGGGAGGGCTAAAGCCCGCACGCCGCGACGGATGGGTGGAAACGACGGAAAAAGGCTCGCCGCCCCAGCGCCGAGCCCTGTTCGCGAGCCTTATAAGAGCAAAGCCCGGCGAGCGTCAACCGGCCGGAAGGCTAAAGCCGTCGCAGGGCCGGGGAAAGCGGCGGCTGCGGCGCAATCGCCTCTAGACATTGGCCGCGTTCTGGGCTCTAAGCCTCCTCGTCGCTCCGGACGGGTCCAGGCGCGCCTGCGCCGTTCAGCCGCCCGGAATCATCGAAAATCGACAGAGCCGGAGCCTGTCCTCCCGCCGAGCCCCGCCAATTGCCCGGGGCGTCGAGCGCGAAAAGACAAAGGTTGGGGAAATTCCTATGGCCAAAGCAATTCTCCATATGCTCAGCACATTGAAGCATATGAGCCCGTTCGACGTGAACATGGCCCTGGACGCCGGCTATGACGCCGCGATTCCCTATACGAACGTCACGCTCGACGAAGTGACTGCGCTGGTGCAGGACGCCATGTTCTCCCGCGCGCCCTCGGCCGCCCTGAAGACGGGCATTTTCTTCGCCGGTCGCGACGCCGTGCTCGCCCTCGACATGCTCGAGGCGGCGCAGAAGGCGCTGCTGAAGCCCTTCGAAGTGTCGCTCTTCGCCGACCCCTACGGCTCCTTCACCACCGCCGGCGCGATGGTCGCCTGCACCGAAAAGGTCCTGCGTGAAAAGAAGGGCCGCGAGCTCAAGGGCTCCAAGATCGTCATCTATGGCGCGACCGGCGTGGTCGGCTACTCCTCGGCGGTGATCGCGGCGCTGGAAGGCGCCGCCGTCACGATCGTCGGCTACAGCGGCCTCGACCGCGTCGCCAAGCAGGCCGACGAGATGAACAAGCGCTTCAACATCAAGGTGACGCCGGCCGACGGCAGCAGCCATGAGATGGTGCGCGAGCTTTTGCTGAAGCACGAGATAGCGCTCTGCGCCGCCCGCGCCGGCGTTCAGGTTCTGTCGAAGGAAGACCTGGCGGCCGCCAAGGATCTGCTCATCGCCGCCGACGTCAACGCCGTGCCGCCGCTGGGCGTCGAGGGCTGCGGCCTGCACGACAATGGCGTCGTCATTTCCGAGCATGGCGCTCTCGGCATCGGCGCGCTTGCCATCGGCAATGTTAAATACGGCGCCGAGTCCGGCCTGTTCAAGCAGATGGTCACCTCGGACAAGCCGCTGTGCCTCGATTTCCGCCACGCCTTCGCGCTGGCGCGTCAACTCGTCTAATTCTGGCGCGCCTGCGGCCAGGCTTGGCGCGGGCGCGTGAAACTGGTTGAGTGCGCGCCGCGGAGAAACTGCAGCGCTTCTCAAGGCCGGCGCGGCATTGCGCACGGTTTATTCACAAAACGCCTGCCGCGGGGCGGGTCGTCAGGTTTCTTTGAAAGGAAACGCACATGGCTTTGATCAACAAGATGCTGGTCGGCGAGTCGCTCGTCGGCGAGGGCAACGAAGTCGCTCACATCGACCTCATCATGGGTCCGCGCGGTTCGGCCGCTGAGCTCGCCTTCGCGAACGCGCTCGTCAACAACAAGGACGGCTTCACGACGCTTCTCGCGGTCGTCGCGCCGAACCTGCTCTGCAAGCCGAACACGATTCTCTTCAACAAGGTCACCATCAAGGGCGCCAAGCAGGCCGTCCAGATGTTCGGCCCGGCGCAGCACGGCGTCGCGAAGGCGGTCGCCGACTCGGTCGCCGAGGGCGTGATCCCGGTTTCGGAAGCCGACGACCTGTTCATCTCGGTCGGCGTGTTCATCCACTGGGACGCCAACGACGACAAGAAGATTCAGGACTACAACTATCAGGCCACGAAGGAAGCCATCGCCCGCGCCGTCCGCGGCGAGCCGAAGGCCTCGGAAGTCGTCGCCAAGCGCAACGAAGCCAAGCACCCCTTCGCCCCGAATTGATTTCGGGCTCCAGCTCGGTTTTGAAGGGGAGCCCTCACGGCTCCCCTTTTTCTTTTGCACCGTCTAGATGTCGTTAGCTCAGGAGAGCTCGAGAAATGCGCAAGTGACGGCGACCATCGGCTGGGACATTGGCGGCGCGCATGTCAAGGCGGCGCGCGCCGAAAACGGGCGGCTCGTCGCCGTCGCCCAGCGCGCCTGCGCGCCGCATCTGGGCCTCGCCCATCTCGAAGCGCCGATCCGCGAGACGCTCGTCGAGCTTGGCCCCGCCGCGCGCCATCGCGTCACCATGACGGCGGAGCTCTCCGACGCTTTCGAGGACCGGGGGCGTGGGGTCGTCTCCGTCGCCGCGGTCGTTGCGCGCGAGATTGGAAACGAAGACATTCTGTTTTACGCCGGGGCGCGAGGCTTTGTGTCGCGCGCCGAAGTCGCCGGCGCCGCCCGTTCGATCGCGTCGGCGAATTGGCGCGCGAGCGCCGAACTCGTGGCGCGCCATTGCGACGACGCGCTTTTCATCGACATCGGCTCCACAACGACGGATCTCGTTCCGATTCGGAACGGCGCCGTTGCGGCGCGGGGCGAGACCGACGCGGAGCGGCTTGTTCATGGCGAATTGGCCTACGCCGGCTTCTCGCGCGGCGCGCCCCAAGCCTATGCGACGCGGGCGCCCGTCGACGGGCTCTGGACGCCGCTCGTCAACGAGGCTTTTGCATCGATGGCGGACGTTCGGCGCGTGCTCGGCGATCTGCCGGAAGGGGAGAGCGTCGCCGATCTGTCGCCAACGGCCGATGGGCGGGGCAAGACGGCGGCGGCGTCGAGCGCCCGTCTGGCGCGGCTCGTGGGCCGGGACGGCGGCGATTTGTCGGCGGCGCAGATTCGGGCCTTGGCCGATCATCTCGCCCGCGCCCAACTGCGGGCGATCGAGGACCAGATCGCTTTATTGGCGTCGCGCGAAGCCATTTCAGGCGACATGTTGTTCGTGGGCGCCGGCGCGGGGCGCGGTCTCGCCGCGCGGCTTGCGACGTCGCAAGGCCATGCCTACCGGGATTTCGCCGGCTTCGTCGAGGCGCCCGACGCCCTGGCGTCATTGGCCGCCGATTGTGCGCCAGCCGCGTCGCTCGCGCTCTTGGATTGTTAATGGCTCAGGATTAGCTTCGTCCTCCTTTGGGGGGCGTTTTGAAGAACTGGCATATTATCGCGGCGGCGATGGCGGTCACCTCGGCAGGCTCTGCGCTGCTCGCGCCGAGCTTCTCGCTCCTGCCCGCGCTTCTGGCGCTCGCGGGCGTCGTCTGTGCGAATTGCGTCTTCCTGGCGGGGCGCTTCGGCGAGGCGCTGGAGCGGCCGGTCGAGTGGAGATGGCTCGCAGTCTGCGCGGGCGTCGGTCTGTCTTTGGCGGTGCTGGGCGGCGAGGGCCATCTCTTTTTTTCGAAAGATGACTGGCTCGGTCGCGACGCCGTGCTCGCCGATCTCGTGAGCCGCGCGATGCCGGCGTTCTATCGTCACGAGGGCGGCGACTTCATTCTCCGCGCGCCGCTCGGGATGTATCTCCTCCCTGCCGCTGTCGGCAGGATCGCCGGCCTTCAGGCGGCGCATTTCACGCTCGTCGGGCAGACGACGTTCCTGCTTGCCGCCTTCTTCTACGCCATCACGCTCGTCTGGCCCCGCGGCAGGCTGGCGTTCATTTTTCTGTTCGTCTTTTTCAGCGGGCTGGACAGCATCCCGGTTCTGATCAAAACGGGAGGGGCGTCGCTCTTGCGCGTCCCCGCCTTCTGGGTCGAGATTGGCTATTTTCCGCCCAATCTCTCGCAAGTGTTCTGGTGCCCGCCACACGCGCTGCCAGGCTGGTGGTTTGCTGCGCTCGCTGTGCTCTACCTGCGGCGTGAAATCGATCTTGCCGCCCTTTCCGCCGCGAGTTTGCCGCTCCTGCTCTGGTCCCCGCTCGCCTTGATGGGCGCCGCCGCAATATTTGTCCCGCTGGCGCTGCTCTCGCCTCAGGAGATCACGCGGCCGCGCTTCGCCTTCGCCTGTATGTCCGCTCTCGGGTTTCTCCCTCTTCTCGCCTATCTTGGGGCTGGCGCAGACGGCGTGCCACATCGCCTCCAGATCTTCGAAAGCGGATTTGCCGACGAATATGTTCTGCTGCTGATCTTCGGCTTGACGCAGCTCGCCTTTGTTTTCGTATTCTGGAAAAGGCTCGACGTCTGGTTTCGGCCGCTCCTGGCCATCTCCGCCCTTCTTCTGCTGATATCTCCGCTGTTCAATCTCGGCTACATGAACGACGCCACGCAAAGGGTCTCGATCGCCCCGCGGGCGCTGCTGGCCTTTGGCTTCGACGCGTTGCTGATCGATTTCTTTTTCGCGCGCGCATGGGCGCCGCTCGCCGCGGGCGCGCTCGTTTTCCTCATCGGCGCCATGTCGCCCGCGCTTGAACTCTACGACACGCTGACGACGCCGCGCTTCTCCATTAGCGATTGCAATCTGCTCACGGTCTATCGCAAGCACAATCACGATCGCTATCTGCCGACCTATATCGCCGCCATCGATTCCTTCCCGTCCTGGCTCTTCGCCGGCGGGCCGAAAAGCGCGCCGCTCGAAGTCGAGACGCGCCTTTGCTGGCCCGATCGCGTCTATGGCGAGAAACTCTTCAACTGGCTCAAGCCCGAGTATCGAATCTGGCTGCGCGAACCCAGACCGGAGGATCTGAGCGCCAAGTAATTAGGCTTCAGCTCGCCGCTTCATTCAGATGGGCCGCGATTTTTTCCATCACCGTGTCCCACGCTTCACGCTCGGCGTCTCCGGCCGTCTTGTCGATCGCGATCCTGAGGTAGGCGATTTCGCTGTCGATTTTTTCGCGCGGCAGCCGCCCGAGGCGCGTCGCGAGAATGGCGGCTTCCAGCACCGCGGCGCGGGCGCGGTTCATGCCGAGGTAGGGGCGGTGCGACTCGGTGTGCTTCACACGGCAGAAGAAGCGCGGGCGAATCTCGTCGTCTTCGACGCGGGCGATTTCGAGTTCGGCGTGAGCGAGCGCGCAGGACAGGCGCGGGGCCGGCCAGCCTTCGATGTCGGTGAGCGGAAAGCTGCGTGTTCCGGTCACAAGCCCCGCGAAGACGCGCGCGTCATCCGTGAAGCTCGCGGTGAACTTCTTCCCGTGCTCGAGATTGAAAAGCGTTGTCGAGGGCCTGAAAGGCGCGGCGATCCAATATTCACCTTCCTCGATTAGGCCGAGCGGCGCCACATGCGGGCGCCCGTCCGGCGACAGCGTCGTGACGACGCATTCATGAATCAGAGGCATTTCCTTTTCCCTCGCCCGCCTTGCGCAGCGTGTGTCCTGCTTCCTTGAAGCGGGTCGCTTCTTCTTCGTTGATGTCCATGGCGACGCCGAAGTCGAGCGGTTCGTCCTGTCGGTAGCGCTTGCCGAGTTTGAAGGCGAGTTCCGCCTTCATCAGCTCTGCGCCGAGATAAAAGGCGTGCGCGCCGTCGTGCTCGACATTGAGATGCGGAAACAGCGCCATGGCGTCCTTTTCGACCGCGTGGAACTGTTTGGCGAAAATATGCACGCCGTCCTGCGTCGTCTCGATGCGGAAATTCGAGTCGCGCAGTTCGCGCGCCAGCTCGGCGATCTCGGCCGGCGTCGAGGCATAGGGGCGCTTGTCGTGCACCTGCAGCAGCGCGTCGCTGTAGCCTTTCGGCAAAGCGCGGTCGGCGCGGGAGGCATACATCAGACGGCGCGCCGCGTCGTGCTCCTGCAGCGTGCGCCGCGTATGCGGGCTGACCTGCACGGTGAGCAGGTGGCGGATATGAAGCTCCGAGCAGACGCCGAGCATCGCCGCCGTAATCCCGGCCGTATCGGCGTCGGTCAGTTCGGTGAGATTGCCGGTGCCCATCATGATCTCGGCCTCGGGCTCGCGCGCGCGCAGCTCGACATAGCGCGCGATCGAGGCCGCAAAGCCGAAGTGGATGGGGTCCAGAATGGGGTCGAGAATGAAGTCGATGCCCCGCGCACGCGCGATCCGCGCGGCCCGTTGCAGGGAATCGAGATCGCCATGCGGGCGCGGCACCAGCACCGGAACGAGAGGCGAATTGTCGGGCAGGATCGCGAGCGTCTCTTCGTCGAGGCTCAAGAGATGATCGGCGCCCGCGGCCACGGCGCGCTCGAGCTCCGCAATATTGGCCGAGTCCACTGAGACTTTCAGCCCTTCCGCCTTCAGCGCGGCGATCGTCTCTTCCATATGGTCGAAAGGCGTGTCCGGCAGGCAGCCGAGATCGATGACGTCGGCGCCGGCGCGCGCCAACTCGCGGGCCTTCCCCACGACCTCGGCGACGCTCATCTTGGAGGCGTCGACGATCTCCGCGAAAATGCGCATGTCGTAGCGCGAGAGGTCCGGCGGGACGCCGCCGCGTCCCAGATAGGCGGGGAGATCGGCGATCTCCTCTGGCCCGCGCTCGAATCGCACGCCGAATTCGTCCGAAAGAACGTCGAGATCGGCGCGGCAGCGGCCGGGGACAATGACCCGATCGGCCGCGACGGGGCGGGGCAGGCGGCGCAGGATGATGTCCTGCGTCATCAGCGCCGCGACCTTGACGCCAATGTCGTGAATGCGCCACTCGCGCGCCGCCTCGCCAAAGCCCGCCACCATCCGCTCCAGGCGCGGATAGGCCAGGTGGCCGGTGAGAAACAGCAGGCGCTCGCTCATGCTCGGGCTTTCTTGAAGGGGTCCGGCCGACGTAACTTAAGTGTCGGCGCGTGGCCGGCCCACCCCTCTAGGGGACGGCGGGAAGCCCAGTCAATCGCGGCGGGCGCATGGCGAGTCTATCCCGCGCCATGGCCGGCTTGGCCATCTACGTCACAACGTCCAAGGTCTTGCGGCCGTAAACGCCCGTGACAAGCGCAAGCAAGGGTGGCAGGGGAGTTGCCGGCTCACCCTTGCTCCGCCAGTTCGCGCTTGCGCCGCTCGACGGCCTCCTGCAGCGCCGCGAGGCTCTCGACGACTTGCGTGGCCTCGAAGGATTTGAGCTTATCGGTGTTTTCGAGGTCGATTCTGCGCGGATAGACCATCACCATGCCCTTGGGGGCGCGGGTCTCGAGCTCCGGCGCGGTGTCGCAAGCGAAGACGATGGTTGGCACGCGGCATTTGCCGGCCTGGGCGAAGACATTGGTCGCCAGATTGTCGGAAATGCCGACAACGGCCTTGGCGACCGTGTTCGACGTCGCCGGGGCGACCACCAGCGTGTGATAGACGTTGTAATAGAAGCCGCCGACCGGGGCGGCGCTCGCGGTCGTGTCCTTGAAGATGCGGATCGTATCGGGGAGATTGAGGTCGTGCTTGTACATGCGCACGACTTCCGCCGCCGCCTTGCTGACGAAAAGGTCGCAATGGTCGAGCGAGCGGATCATTTCCAGACATTCGGTAAAAAAATGGCCTGAGCCGGTGAGCGCCCATCCCCAGCGCGGCGTGACGACGTTCTTTTTTGTCATGAAGCAATCTTCTTGAGTTGGACAGGCGCGCCGGGCAGGGCGCCGCCAGCCAGTTGCGCGCCCGCTGAGGCGAGCGCGCCGGGGCCGGCGACGACGACGGGCGTACCGTCGACATAGGCTGGAAAGGCCGGATCGACAACGCCGGCCGAGACGAGGCTCGCCAAAGCAGAATCGGCGCCGACGTCCACGCTCTTGATCATCAGCAAGGCCGACGCGCCGCTGCGGCGCGCGAGCCAGGCGGCGAGACTGTCGGAGGTGACGTCCCAGCCCGGCGTGATATCCGACGCAGCGCAAACCATGGCCGATGCGCGCCAGAGCGCCGGCCGGCCCTGCGCATGGGCGGCGTCGATGTCCTCAAGCGTCGCGGCGAGATCGAGGTTGTAAAGTTGCGACAGCGCGAGCGCATATTGCTCCATGGCGAGCACGGCCATGGCGTGGGCCGTCTTCTCGTCGAAGCCCAGCCGGGGCTGCGCGGCGCGCACGGCGTCGGCGAAGGGGCCGCCGCCTGAAACGATCGTCAGCCGATGCGGCCAGCGTCGCAGGGCGGCGATCCAGCGCGCGAGATTGGGCGAGGCGTGGAGGCTGCCGCCGATCTTGGCGACGAGGAGGGGCCGCGCGCCCTCGGGGGCCTCTCGCGCCATGGCGTCAGTTCGGCTTGACGCGGCGGGCGTCGGGATGACGCTCACGACGGATTTTCACACCGACGGCGCCGGGCGCCACGTCGAGCTTTTCCACCTGCACCGTCACCGAACGCACGCGCTCGTGCAGCAGAACGCTTTCGGCCAGGCGCTCGGCGATGGTCTCGACCATGGCGATATGGCCTCCGGCGAGGATCACTTTGATCGCGTCCATGATGACGTCATAGGAGAAGACCGCGCGCATGTCGTCCGTGACGTCGACCCGGGCGACTTCGGCGTCGACGTTGAAGCGGACCCGCTGCGTATGGCCATATTCATGCGCATAGGCGCCGACTTCCATCGGCACGACATAGTCGTGCAGAAACACGCAGTCTGTCTCGTTGAGGCCCGGCGGCTCGATATAGCCCCGCGCGATCAGCGCCCATTCGGCGGCGAGCGTGTCGATCTTGTCGCGGCGCGTGGGGATCAGGTCGCGGATGAGCCGGGTGGCGCCGGCGTCGATGCCGGCGCGGCGGTCGCCATGGGCGCACAGGGCGCCGCGAAACCCCAGAACATCCGGGCCGGTGACGAGAAGCCGCGGCACGTCGGGCGGCTCCAGGGCGCCCGCGAGGCCGGCCGAAAGATTGAGCTCGCGGCACAGCCCGGTGAACTCCGAGAGCGCCCCGACCGGCATCATGTCGATGAGCCGTCCCTTGCCCTTGTGGGCGGTGTCGAGCATGGCGCCGTGGAAGCCCGCCGCCGCCAGATCGGGCAGAGACGCGAAGTCGGGGCCGAGATCGGCGAACAGGACGGCGACAATCTTGAGCCGCTGGGCGAGCGGCGACAGGGCGGCGACGATCTCGCCGGCGTCAGGCGTGAGCGGCAGGGCGAATTTGACATAGTCGACGCCGGCGTCGGCCGCCTCCTCGAAGGCGCGGCGGGCGTGCGCGACGTCATGGGGCAGATCGACCACGGCGCTCACCGGCCGGCGGCCGTCCACGGCGGCGACAATATCCGCGACCTGCGCCAGCGGCAGCGCGCCGAGCGCGCCGCGCGCCGGATCCTTGCAGTCGATGATGTCGGCGCCGTGGGCGAGGGCGATCTCCGCTTCCTCGCGCGACAGAACGCTGGCCAACATCAGGGTCATTTATCCGGACTCCAATCCTTTGCGCGCTGTCGAAACGAGGGAGAAGCGAGCGCCCCCGGCGCTGAGCCTCCATATACGGTCCGGCCGGTTCTGTGAATGCGAGGGCTACTCGATCTGCGACCCATTGGCCGCGAGCACCGCCGCCGCGAGATAGAGGGACCCGGCGATGAGCACGCGCGGCGGCTGGTCGAACCGGCGCGACGCCAGAATCCGCAAAGCTTCCTCGACGTTCGGGGCGGCGGCCGCGGCTGGGATGCCCTCGGCCCTGGCCATGGCGGCGACCTCCTCGGGCGGCCAGCTCTTGTGCTCGCCTTCGACCGGCACGGCCACGACTTCGCGCGCGAGCCCGGCAAAATGCCGTAGCAGGGCGCCGACGTCCTTGGTCGTCTGGGCGCCGCAGATCAGCGCCAGCGGGCGCGGCGCGCGGTCGTGGAATTCGGCCATGGCTTCGGCCAGCACGCGGCCGCCGTCCTCATTGTGGCCGCCGTCGAGCCAGACTTCGGCGCCCGGCGGCGCGAGATCGACGACGGGTCCGCGCAGCAGGCGTTGCAGGCGCGCCGGCCATTCGGCGCGGGCGAGCCCCTGCTCCATGGCGATCAAGGGGAGATCCGGCGCGACCGTCCGCAGCGCGGCGAGCGCGCCGGCGGCGTTTAGATGCTGGTGGCGGCCGGCGAGACGCGGCAGCGGCAGGTCGAGAAGGCCGCGCTCGTCCTCGAAGACCAGCCGTCCATTCTCCTCACGGACATGGAAATCCTGCCCTGCGACAAAAAGCGGCGCGCCGACGCGGCGGGCCTCGCGCTCCAGCACGCGCTCGGCGCCCTCGTGCTGAAAGCCGATGATCGCAGGAGCGCCCGGCTTGAAAATGCCGGCCTTCTCATAGGCGATCTTCTCCACCGTATCGCCGAGGAACTCCATGTGGTCGAGCGACACGGAGGTGACGATCGTGGCTTTCGGCGCGCGGATGACGTTCGTCGCGTCGTAGCGGCCGCCCAGTCCCGTTTCGAGCAGCAGCCAGTCGGCGGGCGTCTCGGCGAAGAGCGCGAAGGCGGCGGCCGTCGTCACCTCGAAGAAGGTGATCGGCTGGCCGCCATTGGCTTCCTCGCAGCGCTCCAGAACGGCCTTGAGCCGCGCGTCGTCGACGAGCTTGCCGCCGCCTTCCGCGCCCAGCCGGATGCGCTCGTTGAAGCGAATGAGATGCGGCGAGGTATAGACATGCACGCGCTGGCCGGCGGCCTCCAGAATGGCGCGCAGAAAGGCGATGGTCGAGCCCTTGCCATTGGTGCCCGCGACATGAATCGTCGGCGGCAGGCTGAGATCGGGACGGCCGAGCGCCGCGAGCAGCCGCTCGGTGCGCCCGAGCGACAGATCGATTTTCTTGGGATGGAGCGTGAGCAGTCGCGACAGGATCGCGTCATGCTGATCCATGGCGGCCGCGCCTCGCGTCAGGCGGCGCGGCGCGGCGGCGCCTTGGTGAAGAGGCCGCACAGGCGCGCGAGCGTCTCGCGCATCTCCTGGCGCGGCACCACCATGTCGACCATGCCGTGATCGCGCAAATACTCCGCGCGCTGAAAGCCTTCGGGCAGTTTCTCGCGGATCGTCTGCTCGATGACGCGCGCGCCGGCGAAGCCGATGATGGCGCCGGGCTCGGCGATCTGCACGTCGCCGAGCATGGCGTAGGAGGCGGTGACGCCGCCCGTCGTCGGATTGGTGAGCACGACGATATACGGCAGGCGCGCATCGCGCAGCCGCTGCACCGCGATCGTCGTGCGCGGCATCTGCATCAGCGAGAACATGCCTTCCTGCATGCGCGCGCCGCCGGAGGCGGTGAAGATGATGAAGGGCGTGCGCCGCGAGAGCGCATGTTCCGCGCCGGCGACGATCGCTTCGCCCGCGGCCATTCCGAGCGAGCCGCCGAGAAAGTCGAAGTCCTGCACGGCGACGGTGACCTGCGAGCCGTCGAGCTTGCCCGTGGCGAGAGTCACGGCGTCCTGGGCGCCGGTCTTTGCGCGATATTCCTTCAGCTTGTCGACATAGCGCTTGATGTCGCGGAATTTGAGCGGGTCGAGCGGCGTCTCGGGCGTCGGCAGCAACTCGAGTTCGCCATTGTCGAAGAGCGTCGCGAGCCGCACGTCCACGGGGCAGCGCATGTGATAGCCCGAACCCGGCACGACATAGAGATTGGCCTCGATGTCCTTGTGAAAGACGAGCTGGCCGCTCTCGGGGCATTTCACCCAGAGGTTTTCCGGGGCTTCGCGCTTGATCAGCGCCTTGATCTTCGGCGGAACGACGTTGGAATACCAGTTCATGCCCAAAGCCTCGTGAGCCAGGAAAGTGCGCCGCCGTTCTTCGCGGGGGCGGGGCTTCTCTGTGCGCCGCGCACGCCGCCCGCAATGCTCGACACAAGCGCGATCACCGCCTCGACGCTCTTGTCGGTCGCCCTGTTGTCGGGGCCGAGCGACGCCTTCAACGCCTCGACCAGCGCCGAGCCGACCACGACGCCATCGGCGTTGCGGGCGATTTCCGCGGCGTTTTCAGCGTTCTTCACGCCGAAGCCGACGGCGATGGGCAGATCGGTATGGCCTTTGATCCGCCGCACCGCGGCGCTCACGCCCGCATAATCGGCAAGCGCCGCGCCGGTGATGCCGGTCAACGAGACATAATAGACGAAGCCGGAGGTGTTTTCGAGCACCTTGGGCAGCCGCTTGTCGTCGGTCGTGGGGGTGGCGAGGCGAATGAAATTGAGCCCCGCGTCACGCGCCGGGATACAAAGCTCCTGGTCTTCCTCGGGCGGCAGATCGACGACGATCAGCCCGTCCACGCCCGCCGCCCGCGCGTCGACGAGGAAACGCGGCACGCCATAGACGTAAATCGGGTTGTAATAGCCCATCAGGACGATGGGCGTTTTGTCGTCGCCGGCGCGGAAATCGGCGACGAGCTTCAGGGTTTTCTTCAAGGTCATGCCCGCCTTGAGCGCCCTCAGGCCCGCGGCCTGAATGGCGGGGCCGTCGGCCATGGGATCGGTGAAGGGCATGCCGACTTCGATGACGTCGGCGCCGGCGGCGGGCAGGGCCTTGACGAGGGCGAGCGAGGTCGCCGGATCGGGATCGCCGGCCATGACGAAAGTCACGAGAGCGGCGCGCCCCTCGGCGGCGAGGGCGGCAAATCGGTCGTCGATACGGGTGGACATAAGAAGTTGCGGTCTTTCCGGTTCGGCGGTTGGCCCGCCCGATTTCGCTGATGGCTTAGTCCCTGGCCCGGCTCCCGTCCACTCCTTTTGCGTCCCGGTTCGGAAGCGCTGGCCTCGCCGCGGCGGCGATGCGCCTCGAGCAGACCTGCCGCCGCCATCCTCCCCCGTACGGGGAAGGCGGCCGTCGCGCGCCGCGCTGGACGCCAGGGAGCGGCTTGGTGGGCGGCTGCGCTAAATTGTCACTTGCGCGCCGAGCTCAACGACGCGGTCGGGCGGGATGGCGAAAAAGTCGGGCGCGCTGGAGGCCTGCTTGGTGAGCGAGACATAGAGCTTGTCCTGCCAGGGCGGCATTTCGGAGGAGGGGCTCTCCTTTACCGTGCGCCGGCCGACGAAGAAGCTCGTCGTCATGACGTCATATTGGAAGCCCGCCTTGCGCATCAGGGCGAGGGCGGCCGGCGCGCGCGGGCTTTCCATGAAGCCGAAATGCAGCGTGGCGACGGCAAAATCCGATGACAGCCGCTCGATTTCAAAACGTTTCCCGACCGGTACGCGCGGGCAGTTCTCGGTGCGCACGCAAAGGAGCAGCACCTGTTCGTGCAGCACCTTGTTGTGCTTGATGTTGTGCATGAGCGAGGCGGGCGCGATGTTGGGGTCGTTGGTCAGAAAGATCGCCGTGCCGGGCGCGCGCATCGGCTTCGATTTCTCGAGCATGGGAATGAGCTCCATGATCGGTATCGAATCGCGGTGAGTCTTCTCGTTGAGAAGCCGCGTGCCGCGCACCCACGTCCATATGACGATCATCGAGCAGCCGCCGAGCGCCACCGGGACCCAGCCGCCGTCGACGATTTTCAAGAGATTGGCTGTCAGGAAGGCGCCGTCGATCGCAAGAAACGACGCGATGACGAGGAGGCTCGTCCAGAGCGGCCATTTCCAGTGATAGCGGACGACGACGAAGGCCAGCGCCGTCGTCACGACCATGGTCCCGGTCACCGCGATGCCATAGGCGGAGGCGAGCGCCGAGGAGCTTCTGAAGGCGATGACGAGCAGCAGCACGCCCAGGAGCAGCAGCCGGTTGACACGCGAGATGTAAATCTGCCCTTCCTGCATGGCCGAGGTATGGGTGATGTCGAGGCGCGGCAGAAGCCCGAGCTGGATCGCCTGGCGGACGATCGAAAAAGCGCCGGTGATCACCGCCTGGCTGGCGATGACGGTCGCCGCCGTCGCCAGCAGCACCAGCGGCAGCAGCGCCCAGTCGGGCGCGAGCAGGAAGAAGGGATTGGCGACGGTCTCCGGCCGCGACAGCATCAACGCGCCCTGGCCGAGATAATTCAGGAGCAGCGCGGGCAGCACGAAACAGAGCCACGCCGCCTGGATTGGGAAGCGTCCGAAATGGCCCATGTCGGCGTAAAGCGCCTCCGCGCCCGTGACGCCGAGAAAGACCGAGCCGAGAACGGCGAAGCCGAGCCAGCCGTGCTCCAGGAGGAAGCTCACGCCCGAACGTGGGTCGAAGGCCGTGAGCACCTGCGGCGCGTCGGCGATATGCATCGCGCCGAGCCCGCCGATGGCGGCGAAGAAGGCGACCATGATCGGCCCGAAGAAGCTGGCGACGCGCGCCGTGCCGTGACTCTGCACCCAGAACAGGCTGATGAGGATAACGAGCGTGATCGGCACGACGTAATCGCTGAAGCGATGGGTCACGAGTTCGAGGCCCTCGACCGCGGACAGGACAGAAATCGCCGGGGTGATGATGGCGTCGCCGGAGAAGAGCGCCGCGCCGGCGACGCCCAGGAGAAAGATGGCGGCCGACCTGCCGCCGACAGACGATTCGGCCAGCGCCATCAGCGACAGCGTGCCGCCTTCGCCACGGTTATCGGCGCGCATCAGGAACAGAACATATTTGAGGGTGACGGTGAACAGCAGGGCCCAGATCAGCAGCGAGATCGCGCCGATCACCGCCTCCTCCGTCAGCATGTCGGCCTTCACGCTATGGGAAAGCGACTCGCGCAGCGCATAGAGCGGGCTCGTGCCGATGTCGCCGAAAACCACGCCGATTGAACCGAGGATCAGTCCGGCCGATGAATGTCTGGCATGCCCCGAATCTGTCGCGGCGTCGTCCGTCGCCCGGGCCCCGATCCGTTCATGTTTCATCGTGACGCTCCGCTGGAAATCGAACCCGTGACCGCGGGATTAACTGATTTCGGCGCAGGCGGCGCGCGTGCAAAAACCGTCGTCGCGCCCTTAATTCCCGAGCCGCGGTTAAGCAGCAACAACATCTCCACGCGATGAACGGCTTAATCCGTAGACCGCTTCATTGCGACAATTTACAAGGAGCGCGTCCCGCCTCAGATCGTGACCTGCGCGCCAAGCTCGACGACGCGGTCGGAGGGGATCGAGAAAAAGTCCGTGGCGTTCGCCGCCTGCTTCGTCAAGGCGACATAGAGCTTGTCCTGCCAGACGGGCATCTCGGACGCCGCGCTCTCCTTGATTGTGCGCCGGCCGAGGAAGAAGCTCGTCGTCATGATGTCATATTTGAAGCCCGACTTGCGCATCAGCGCCAAGGCGGCCGGCACGCGCGGGCTTTCCATGAAGCCGAAATGCAAAACGGCGCTGGCGAAGTCGTCGGAGAGCTTCTGCAGCTCGAAGCGCTTTTCGGGCGCAACGCGCGGGCGGTTCTCGGTTCGCACGCAGATGATCAGCACGCGTTCGTGCAGCACCTTGTTGTGCTTGATGTTGTGCATGAGCGCCGCCGGCGCCACCTTGGGATCGCTGGTCAAAAAGATCGCTGTTCCCGGCACCCGGGTCGGTTTCGATTTCTGCAGCATGCCGATCAGATCCATGATCGGAATCGAGTCGCGATGGGTCTTTTCCGCAAGAAGCCGCGTGCCGCGCACCCAGGTCCACATGACAATCATCACGCAGCCGCCGAGCACCAACGGCACCCAGCCGCCCTCCTTGATCTTGAGCATGTTCGCGGCAAGGAAGGTGAATTCGACGATGAGGAAGGAGGCCGCGAAGACGATCGCGAGCCAGAGCGGCCAGCCCCATTTGCGCCAGGCGACGATAAAGAGCAATGAGGTGGAGAGCACCATGGTGCCCGTGACGGCGATGCCATAAGCGGAAGCGAGCGCCGACGAGCTCTTGAAGGCGATGACCAGGAGCAGCACGCCGACCAGCAGCAGGCGATTAATGCGGCCGATGTAGATCTGGCCTTCCAGCATCGCGGAGGTGTGGGTGATTTCGAGGCGCGGCAGCAGCCCGAGCTGGATCGCCTGCCGCGAGAGCGAAAACGCGCCGGTGATGACCGCTTGCGCCGCGATCGTCGTCGCCAGGGTCGAGAGGATGACGAGCGGCAGCAGCAGCCAGTCGGGCGCCATCAGAAAGAATGGATTGCCGACCGCCTCCGGCCGCGACAAAACCAGCGCCCCCTGGCCCAGATAATTCAAGAGTAGCGCCGGCAATACGAAGAACAGCCAGGCGAACTGGATCGGGCGGCGGCCGAAGTGGCCCATGTCGGCGTAAAGCGCCTCGACGCCCGTGACCGCCAGAAAAACGGAGCCGAGCACGGCGAAGCCGAGCCAGCCATGGGTGAGGAGAAAGACGACGCCGCGGCGCGGATCGAAAGCCCCGACCACCTGCGGCGCGTCGGCGATATGCGACGCGCCGAGCACGCCGAGCGTGAGGAAAAACACCAGCATTATCGGCCCGAACAGGGCGGCCACCCGCGCCGTGCCGTGGCTTTGCACCCAGAACAGCGTCACCAGAATGAAAATGGTGATCGGCATCACATATTCGCTGAAGCGATGCGTCACCAGTTCGAGGCCCTCAATGGCGGAGAGCACCGAGATCGCCGGCGTAATCATCGCCTCGCCGGCGAATAACGCCGCGCCGCCGACGCCGAGCAGGAAGGCGATCCGCGTCTGGCGGCCGAGCGCCGTCTGCGCCAGCGCCATCAGCGAGAGAATGCCGCCTTCGCCGCGGTTGTCGGCGCGCATGACGAAGAAAATATATTTGATCGTGACGGTGAAAATCAGCGCGAAGATCAGTAGCGAGATCGAGCCGATAACGCCTTCTTCCGTCAATGCGTCGGCCTGCGCCTCATGGGCGAGCGACTCGCGTAGAGCGTAAAGCGGGCTCGTGCCGATGTCGCCGTAAACGACTCCGATCGAGCCGACGATGAGACCGAGAAATCCCCCCTTGCCGTGCTCATGCCCCTGTTCATGATGGCCGGCCGCTCCTGCGGCGGCGCGCGGCTCCGCCCCCATCTGCTGGGTCATAAAGCGTTCCTTTTGGAAAAACAGTCGGGCGCGTCGCAGGACGCGCGAGGGGGGAGGGGCCGCTCGACGACAAGCTTCCGGGCAAACACGGACAAAGCCCTCTCAGCGCGAAAGGGCGTCCTTCCGCAAACGGAGCGGCCATATACGCTTTTTTGGGCAGGATGAGAAGGCCGAGTTTTGCGCCGCAAAATCGTTTAGGCTCGCCGTCGCGCGGCGGGACGCCCAACCTATCTTCTGAAGGGGCGCGCAGCAGGGGAGGGAGCCGCCATGACGCAAGGGTCTCGAGAGGAAGGCTTTGCCGCCGCGGCGGGCGCGATTTCGGCCCATGTCGTTCACACCAGCGCCGAGGGGCTGGAGGCCGGTCTCGCCACTCTGCCCAGCGGCTCCCCGGCCTATTACGCGCTGCCCGAGGGCGGCCGGGATCTGCCGGTGGTTCTGGTGGCGCAGGAAATCTTCGGGCTGCACGAACATATTCGCGACATCGTCCGCCGTCTGGCAAAGCTCGGCTATTTCTCCGTCGCGCCCGACTATCTCATTCGCTACGGCGACCCCATGGCGGCGCCTGACGTCGACGCGATCCGCGCCATTGTCGCCCGCGCCCCGGACCCGGAAACGATGGCGTTCTTCGATGAGGCGCTGGCCTTTGCGGAGAGTCGCGACGCCGACCCGAAGCGCGCAGCGATCACCGGCTTCTGCTGGGGCGGCCGCATCGCCTGGCTCTACGCCGCGCATCGTCCGGAGCTTGCGGCCTGCGTTCCCTGGTACGGCCGTCTCGACGGCCCGCACACGCCAGAGCAGCCGCGCTGGCCGATCGACGTCGCGGGGGAGATCAAGGTCCCGACGCTCGGCCTCTACGGCGGCGCGGACCCCAGCATTCCGCTCGACTTGGTTCAGCAGATGATGCAGCGGCTCGCCGAAGCGGGCGCGCCGGCGGACATCATGGTCTATGACGACGCGCCGCACGGCTTCTTCGCCGATTACCGAGCGAGCTACCGGGAGCAGGAGGCGAAAGACGCCTGGGGGCGGATGCTCGCTTGGTTTCGGGCGTATGGGGTCGGCTGACGCGTTTTTTTAGAAATCGCTCGCCAAGCCCTTGACCTCCCAGTCGCCGTAGCGGGCGGGATCGAGCCCGCCGCGGCCGCCGAGCTCCTCCGGCGGTCGATCGGCGGCGGCGGCTCGCCGGCGCGCTTCGGCCTCGGCCAGCGCGCGCCGCGCGGCGGGGGACAAACGGCGATCCGCTTCGGGCGCCGCTGCAGGTTCTTTTGTTTTTGCTGTCTCGGACATGGCTACCACCGAGGTTCTCGCCCGCCGACGCCGGCTTGTGCTATGATTTCGCCAGACGGGGCAGCGGAGACGGCCGCTTGAGCGATAGTAGATCATTCCGCGGGCGGCCGAAAACAGGGCGTCAATCGACAAGGCAGGGTTTCGTTCCGGCGGAAGCCGCCCGCGAGGCGGAGGCCGCGAAGATTCCTGGCCTTCCGGCGCGCCTCGCCGCCGCGGCGATTATCGCCGACGTGGCGCAGGGCGGGCATCGCCTGGATGAATGTTTCTCCCCACAGGCCGTGCCGAGCCGTCTGACGGGCTTCGACGCCCGCGACGTCGCGCTGGCGCGCTCCATCGCCACTGTCGCGCTGCGCCGCCTCGGCGTCATTCGCCATGCGCTGGCTGCGCTTCTGGAGACGGGTCTGCCGCGTCAGGCCGGCCGGCTCGAATTCACGCTGATCGCCGCAGCCGCACAGCTTCTCTTCCTCGACGCGGCCGACCATGCGGCGATCGACCTCGCGGTCCGCGCGACCAAGCTCGAACCGAAGACCAGCCCCTATTCGGGACTGGTCAATGGCGTGCTGCGCAATCTGCTGCGCCGGCGCGAAGAGTTTCTGGAACTCGCGGCGAGCGGCGATTTCGATAGCCCCGCCTGGCTCCTGCAGCGCTGGCGCAAGCATTATGGCGAGGAGACGGCCCGCGCCATCGCCGCCATGCACATGCGCGAGCCGCCGCTGGATCTGTCGGTCAAATCCGATCCGGAAGACTGGGCCGAGCGCCTCGACGGCGTCGTGCTGCCGACCGGCTCCGTGCGGCTGCGCACGCATGCGCCCATCGCCGAACTTCCCGGCTATGATGAAGGCGAATGGTGGGTGCAGGACGCGGCGGCGGCGCTGCCCGCGCGACTCCTCGCCCCGAAGCCCGACGAACGCATCCTCGACATGTGCGCCGCGCCCGGCGGCAAGACGGCGCAGCTCGCTCTGGCGCGCGCCCATGTGGTGGCGCTCGACCGTTCGGCCGAGCGTCTCAAGATCCTCGCGGCCAATCTTGCGCGCCTCGGGTTGCGCGCCGACGTCGCGGTCGCCGACGCGACCGGCTATCAGGCGCAGCCCTTCGACGCCATTCTCATAGACGCGCCCTGTTCGGCGACCGGCACGGCGCGCCGCCATCCCGACGTGCCCTGGACCAAAAAGCCCGGCGACATCGACGCGCTCGCCGCGTTGCAGACGAAAATGCTCGCCCGCGCCGCGTTGCTCACGAAGGCGGGCGGGCGCATCGTCTATTGCACCTGTTCGCTCGAGCCGGAGGAGGGCGAGCAGCAGATCGCAAGCTTCCTGCGGCGCAATCCAGACTTTCGGCGTGAGCCGGTGAAGTCCGAGGACGGCGTCCCGGCGGAATTCGTCAACCGCGACGGCGATTTGCGCACGCTCCCCTGCTATTGGCCGAATGACGACGCTCGACTTGCCGGCATAGACGGGTTTTTCGCGGCGCGGCTCGTACGACAGGCCTGATCCGCAAATTACTCGCCCACCGCGGCGAGGGCGACCTGCTGAGTCGCGCAGGCCCCGAGCAGCGCGTCGAGCGCCTCGAGCTCCGCGGGCTTGGTGAGATGCCGGTCGAAACCGGCTGCGCGCACCCGCGCGTCCACCTGGTCTTTTCCCCAGCCGCTGAGCGCGACCAGGAGGATGTCGCGGCCCCTGGGCAAAGCGCGAATGCGGCGCGCGGTCTCAAAACCGTCGAGGCCGGGCATGCCGAGGTCGAGCAGGACAATTTCCGGCTCGAATTCCACGACGCGCGCAAGCCCCGTCTCTCCGGAATAGGCCGCCTTGGCGACCGCTCCAAGCTCTCCAAGCAGCGCAGCGAAACTGTCGGCCACATCCCTCTCGTCGTCGATGACAAGGGCACGGCGCGCTTCCCGCGCTGGCGCGCGCCTGGGCGCCGCAGGGCGCGCCGCTTCCCCGGGCGCCGCTGGCAAACGGACGACGAAGACGCTGCCGCAGCCGACGCCGTCGCTTTGCGCCTCCACTGCGCCGCCATGCAGATGCAAGAGGGTGCGCACCAGCGCGAGACCGATCCCGAGCCCGCCTTTCGCGCGCCCGAGGGTCCTGTCGACCTGCGCGAAATAGTGGAAAATATGTGGAAGCATGTCCGGGGGAATGCCGACGCCCGTGTCTCTGACCGTGACGACGACGTCATTCTCGCGTCTTTCGGCGGCGAGGGAGATCGTGCCGCCATGTTCGGTGTATTTGGCGGCGTTGTCGAGCAGATTGGTAAAGACCTGGGTCAGTCGAACGACGTCGCCGTCGACAGTAAGGGGTACGCAGGGGAACTCCGCCTGCAGCGCGTGACCGCCCGCCTGAATAGCGGGTTGCGCCGTCTCAATGGCGTGCCGAAGGACCTGGCGGAGGTCGATCGCTCCTTTCTTCAGTTCGATTTTCCCGCGCGAGATGCGCGAGAAATCCAGAAGCTCGTTGACGAGGCGAATCAAGTGCTCGACCTGGCGTTCGGCCATGGCGAGAAGGTCCTTGTCGCGCTGACGCGTCAAAGCCCCGTCGTGGCGCAAGACGTAAATGACGTTGCGAATCGGCGACAAGGGATTGCGCAGCTCATGCGCCAGCGTGGCGATGAATTCGTCCTTGCGCCGGTCCGCCGTTCTCAGCGCCTCCTGGGCGCGTTTGCGTTCGGTGATGTCGCGCACGAAGGCGCGCACGCCGACGACGTTTCCCTGTCCGTCGTGGATGGGCCAGGAACGCACGCTAACGGGGAAGACCGAGCCGTTCTTGCGTATGCACTCCTTCTCGTATTCGCCGGAGTCGCCGAGGGGCAGAATGCGCTCTCGCATGATGCGCTCATCGGCGTCCCGCCAGCTTTCAGGCGTAAGGTCGTGACACCCCATCGTCCGTAATTCCTCGAGCTCATAACCGAACATCGAGACGAAAGCCGCATTGGCGTCTTGTATTCTTCTATCCAAATCGATCGTCACGATGCCGTCCCGGCTGGTCTCGAACAATCGACGGTACCGCTCCTCGCTCTCGCGCAGCGTCTCGTTGGTTTCTTCCCGCAGGAGGCTGCGGGTGCGTCCGATTTCGGCTGCGACCAGCGTGCGCTGTCGCGCGCCATACCACCCGACCCCGAGTGCGAAGACGAAGCCGAACGCTATGAAAACCACGACGCGCAGAACATCGGCGTCGGCGCCGATTTGAAGCGAACCCCGCGGCTCGAGGAAGAAGTATGCGCCGCTGATCGCGGCGAGAATCGTGCTCAAAGCGCCGGGGGCCGGCCCCGCGACGACCGTCGTCAGAATAGCCAAGAAAAAGTAGAGGATAAAAGGGCGTTCGGCGAAGATGCCGCCGTAGAAATAAGGAACGGCGGTGCCGACGGCCGCGGCCAGGACCGCGACGGCGTAGGGCGCGGCGATGTGGCGCGCGCGATGAGCGAATGCGTTCTTCAAAATCGGGCTCGCGGTCCAGGCCCGCGCGCCAACGCGGCCCTGCATCAACAAGGACTATTCCAAAAAAGCCTGATAGGACCAGGTCTTGGCAGTTTTGAGGCGCCGGATCAACGCGCCGCGAAAGGCGAGAACGCTTCGACGACGTCGCGGTAGACTTGCCGCTTGAAGGGCACGATGAGATCGGGAAGAGTCTCGAGCCTCTCCCATCGCCAGTCGTCGAACTCGGGCTTGTGGCCGCCGCCGCCGGGGGCGTGAATGTCAATTTCGCTGTCGACCCCGAGAAAACGCAGGGCGAACCAGCGCTGCGACTGGCCGATGTATTTGCCGCTCCAGCGCTTCTTGGCGTCCGGGGGCAAGTCGTAGGAGAGCCAGGCCGGCGCTTCGGCGAGAAATTCGACGCTGGAGACGTTCGTTTCCTCGTAGAGCTCGCGGATCGCCGCTTGGAACGGCGTTTCGCCCTCGTCGATCCCGCCCTGCGGCATCTGCCACATATAGGGTTCGGCCACCTGATCGAAGGCGCCCTTGGCTTTCCGATGGCCGACGAAAACGAGGCCCTGCGCGTTGAACAGAGCGACGCCGACACAGGGGCGGTAGCGCGTGTCCGGCGCGTTCATCGGGTGTCGCTCGCGGCGGCCGCGGCGCTGCGCGGGGCCAGGGCGGCGGATACCGGGACGAGCGCAACGCCGCGGCGCTCGAGATCGCGCGCGAAAGGCGCGATTCTCGCGATCGCCGCCGAGCTGGCGTTGGCGAAGCCGATGGCGACTCCCTTCTCACGCGCGACGGCCTCCAGCCGCGCCAGGGCCGCATCCATGGCCTGCGGAGCGCCGCGCGCGTCGACGACAATGTCGACCTTCGCGTAAGGGGCCGCCAATTTCTTTGCGATTCCAGCGGCTTGCGACTGCGGAGACAGCCCGTCGTCGAGATAGAACAGCCCGCGCCGGGCGATCTCGCCCAATGCGACAGACATGGCCGTCTCATCGGCCGTGAAGCGTCCGCCAAGATAATTCATGACGCCAGCATAACCCGCAAACCGGCTCATCAGCCAGTCCAGATCGTCCGCGCCGCCGTCGCCTGCGCCAGTGACGAGCGTATGCGGCCCCGGGTTGTTTCGCGGATAGTCGAAAGGCTCCATCGGCGCCTGCAACAGGGCTTCATGGCCGCGCCCGCGGGCCTGCGCGACGAGGCGATTCAGCTCAGCGCCATAGGGCGCGAAGGCCAGGGTCACGTCCTCGGGAAGCTCTTCGATCGCCGCCTGCGAGGATTGTGGATTGAGCCCCACGCCGCCGACGACGATCGCCAGGCGCGGCGCGCCGGCCTTGAGCGCTGCGCGGGCCACGAAGGGGCGGGCGTAGACGTCCATCGGCCGCGCCCCGTCGTCCCCGGTCTTCGGCAGCAGACCGTAGCGGCCCTTTTCGGTCACCCGGCGATCCGGCGCGGGCGCGAGCCGCGCGCCGGAAGCGGGTTCGACGCGGATGATTCGGGCCGACCCGGCCTCGCCGCGGCGGGTGACCTTGACGCCGGAAACGAATTCCATGTCCGCGGCGGCGTTGTCCCCTTGTGGGGTTTCCGACGGGCGCACGGCGGCCGGCGGCGGCGCGCGAGAGGGCGGGTCCGGCGCGGGCTCGATTCGGGCGAGGGCGTAGGGTTGCCCCCCGCCCGGATCGACGGGAGCAAGGTAGAGCGCGGCGACGCCCCCCGCCATGAGGGCGCCGGCGGCGAGGGTAAGCGGCGAGCCGCGCAGGGCGCGCGCCCGGCGCGGCGGTCTCGGCTTGCCGCCAAGCGGCGCGTTCAATTCGTCGGTCATCGGGGCGCCCGCTCGCAGTTCAAGGCGAAAGCCTTTGGCGAATCAGCGCCTATTGTGAAGTTTCAGCCTGGTCCCGTCGAGCCTGGGGGCGCTCAAGCGCCGAGCACGCCGTCGGCTTCCATCAGCTCCAAGAGCATGCCTTCGCGCAGCCCGCGATCGGCGATTCGGGTGCGCGTCGCTGGAAACATCTCGCGGATGGCCTCGAAAATCGCACAGCCCGCGAGGACGAGATCGGCGCGCTGCGGACCGATGCAGCCGTTCGCCACGCGCTCGTCGAAATCCATGGCGCGCAGCCGCTCGATCGCCCGCGTCGCCTCGGCGTCGCTCATCCACAGCCCGTCGACGCGCCAGCGATCGTAGCGTTCGAGCCCGAGGTGCACGCCCGCGAGCGTCGTCACCGTGCCGGAGGTGCCGAGAAGATGGAAGCGCGAGCAGCGGGCGATCTCTGCGGTTTCGTCGACGAAATGGACCAGGGCCGCACGCGCGTGCTCTTTCATGGCCGCGAAGGTGCGGGCGTCGACCAGCCGGCCGCCAAAATGCTCGGCGAGCGTCACCACGCCGAGCTCCAAAGAGGTCCAGCTGTGCAGCTCGCGGGCCTCGCCGGAAACGGGCGAGCGCGTGAGCCAGACGAGCTCTGTCGAGCCCCCGCCGATGTCGAACAGGAGCACGCTGGCCGCGTGGGGGTCGGCGAGCGAGCCGCAACCGCGGGCCGCGAAGCGCGCCTCGGTTTCCCGGTCGATGACCTCGAGCTCGAGGCCGGTGCGCTCGCGGACGCGGGCGACGAACTCCTCGCCATTGGCGGCCCCCCGGCAGGCCTGGGTGGCGACGAGCCTGGCGCGCGTGACGCTCCGCGCCTCCATCTTGGCGCGGCAGACGTCGAGCGCGGCGATGGTGCGCTCGATGGCGGCTTCGCTGATTCGCCCGGCGCGGCCGAGGCCCTCGCCGAGCCGCACGATCCGCGAAAAGGCGTCGACGACGCGCAGAAAATCGGAATTGCGGCGGCGCGGCCGACGTTCGGGGCGCGCGATGAGCAACCGGCAATTGTTCGTTCCGAGGTCGAGCGCCGCGTAAGTATGGCCGGTCCAGGTGGCCGAGGGACCCGGGCCGGCCGCATCCGCGGCCGCGACACGGGCCTGCGTCCGTGTCGCCACCATTGCCTCCAGACCTGGCTCCGCACGCGCGGGCCGCTCGGTCCCTGCCAAGTTCATGCTCCCGCGATAACCGGTTTCTCGCGCCTTCGCCGCTCGCGCGACCCCATTCGCGTCATTATCCTAAATGCAGGATTGCGGACCCGCCCGCAAGGGGCGGCCCGCCCGGGCTTGGCTCATGGTCCGGCGGCGCGATCCCGCGGCGGGGCGGTTGACAGCGCGCGCGGCTCTCTCTAGATCACGTCTCGCTTCGGCGCAAAAAGCCGAACCCGTTGGGGGATAGTTCAACGGTAGAACAGCGGACTCTGACTCCGTTAATCTTGGTTCGAATCCAGGTCCCCCAGCCAGCTAACCCCCTGATTTCCTGTGTCTCCGCCATTCGTGCGGCAAACCTCGCGACTGGGCGATGAGACGCGCGGCGTCAACTCGACCGGGCGCTGACTGGCGAGGATGGCCCAGCTAGGACAGGCGCAGCAGCACAGCGAGATAATCCCGCCGTAGCCACAGCCGTGCAGCCATCGCTTCAACTCTGTCGTCGTGGCCAGCCTTCTCCCTCGTTTTCACCGGTACGTAGGCTTTCACTCCGACGGTAGGGCTCGTCGGAAATACGAGATGAACTGGTGGGCTGGATTCATTCTCTTGGCGTCGCTCTTGATCGACTCGACCTTGGCTCAAGGCACTGCGGATTTAGGTTGTCGCGTCCCCGCTCGTCATTCGAAGTGCATCTTGCTCCTTGACGGCCGCAGGTCGAACTGGGTTTTCGACTCGGCCCGCGCCCGCCTTAATATCTCTTATTTCTATAGAACGCGGTTGGCGGGCTTGTGCTGGATTCCGAATGCGCGCCGAAGCGTTTGAGATCAGATCGAAGCCGTCACTCCCGAGTAGGAAGCCCGCGCAGATTAAAACCCCAAGAACCGCGAGTTTGCCGACGTTGAAAAACACCTTCAAATTTGGCCATCAACGCAGCGCTCGCGAAATTCATATAATCGAGCAGTAGAATCGCGGCGGAACTGCCCTTGTGTGATGCAGAAGCTCCAGCTCGCCCATGCTCCTGAGCCATCGCTGCGGATCCAAGACGTAACCTTGATCCGCTCGAGCTCCCCAGCTCGGTAGCATGCGAGAGGCTTTTCCTGCTCGTCGGTAAAGCGAGAATCCTGCTTCCCGCGCAGCATCGACCAAAACCGGGAACCTTGCGCAGTTCAGTGAGCGCGCAGCGATAGTTCCGCTTCGAACGCTTATGTGGCGATCGTCAGCACGCTCTGTATATGTGCGAATGGCGTGGTTGACGCCCTTATCTTGTCTCAAAGGAGAGGGATATTTTTTGTGTGTTGATTCGCGCGACTCCAAACGCTGACGCGCTTCCGCATAAGCAATGGTCCCATGATGACAGGCGATATTATGAAGACGATAGCCGGGCCGTCGCGGGTCGCCGAACGATCTATCGGTCACGCTGCTGTCGGCGACGCGCGGACGCGGCTGCAAATCGCTTCCCCTCCAATAAAGGGCCGCCTGACATGAGCGAGGACCGGCGGAAACTCTATGACATCTTGGTCGTCTGTGCGTTGCGATATGGCTTGACCCAGGACAGCCGCTTCGCCTTGGCTGCGCTCGTGACCTATCGAACCTTGCACAAGGTCCTGAGGCCCGAAGCAATGGACTACGTCGAGGGTAAGCTGACCGAGCTTCGGGACAGAGCTGTCGCGACGATGCCGCCCCGAAGCAGGGCTGACGACAGCTACGTCGCGCTCGCCGCCTTTATTCGATCAATGGGATTAGCAGAGGCGCTCAAGGGCGAGAGTACGATGCAGTTTGACGATCACAGAGCAAAGATGGGCCTGCGCCAGTTGGCGCCAGAGCTTGCCAAAGCCATCGAGACTTGTGACCTTCGAGGCGTTCACAAGTTCTCGAAACAAGAATACGCGACATAAGCCACAACGGGATCATCCCACGCCTCCGGCGGTCGGTTGTCGGCAGGGAAATCATGCTCATCGCCTCGTGAGCGGGGTTAAATGCGAGAAAGACGATGGCGGAAGAAATAGAATATTACCGGGGCCACCGGTTGGAAATACGGACGTTCGGGCCTGGGTGGATCGTCTTTATTTATCCTCCCGGCGACATGTTTGCCTGCAAAGAACCTCCCTCGACGCGCGAATCGAATCAACGCAGCGAAGTGGTGACCCAAGCCAAAGCTCTGGTCGACGGCTTTTTCCCGCCAAGCGTCGCTTGCAACGCGCTGTCCTTCTCCGGCGAGCGAGAACAAACCTTAGCCACAACGAGGGCCAGCGAGATGAGAGCGACATTCATCGAAAAAGCAGGTGGCAATTAAACGACGCGAGACGAAGGCCGCTTGGCGCGAGTCGGCGCGAAGGCATACAAAAGAGCAAGGCTGCCCCAGGCCGAATTGCATCTTCGCGACACGATCTGCGCGCCATGAAAGATGACAAGGCGCCGCTCGAAAGATTTCCGAGCGCACTCAAATCCCCAACGCAATTGCGATTGGACACGACCGGATTGATTCTTTAAATCTCGAGGTTCGAAGTATTTCTTTGCCTTCCGCGCGCTCGACAAAGGGTCGCGTGCGTCCCCGATGCATCGCCCACAAATCAGAATTGGCGTTTGCGACACAATTTAAGCCTCGAAGACAAGGCGTTAACACTCAGTTAACCATATCGAGGCGAAACTCTTCTATCCCGTCGAGAGTCGGACATGACACAATCTTTCGCTCAGCACATCCGATTTCGAGGCCTGTCCTTTCCTCTTCTCGCGCTCGAGCCGGAAGCGCCGGTCCCCGACTGGATCGTCCGGCTCGACGAATATTTGGCGCGCTTCCCGGTGTCGTTCGCCAAGAAGCCGATCGTCGTCGACGTGTCGAAACTGAGCATCGGGCGCGCCGATTTGATGGCGTTAGTAGAATCCCTGTCTCGGCGACGCATTCGCATCATAGGCCTTTCAGGCTTAGATTCCTCGTGGGCGTCGGATGATCTTCCTCCAATCCTGAGCTGCGGTCGCGCCCCTGCAACCGTCGGCAAACCAGGCCTCGCAACTTCAAGCGACGGGACTTCCGGTGCGATTGCTCGAGAGGAACCGCTCGGCTTCGACGAGACGGCCGAAACTCGAAACGGACCGCAGGCGGAACAAAGACGTTCATCGCCCGACTATGCTGGCGCCCCCGCGGCGGTCGTCGCGCCGCTTGTCGTAGAAGAGCCGGTGCGCTCCGGACAATCTATCGTTTGCAGGAACGACGTGACGGTGATCGGTTCGGTCGCCTGGGGCTCCGAGGTCGTCGCCGGCGGATCGATCCATATTTACGGAACCGCACGCGGACGAGTCATGGCCGGGGCCTACGGCGACGCGCGCGCCCGCATTTTTTGCCGCCGGCTCGAAGCCGAACTCATAGCCGTCAACGGCGTCTATATGACGGCGGAAAAAATCGACGCGAATCTCGTCGGCCAGGCCGTCCAAGTTTGGTTGGAGGACCAGAAGATCAGAATCGCAAGGTTTGACTGAGAGGCGCAACACATGCCCAAAGTTGTGGTCGTTACCTCCGGTAAGGGAGGCGTTGGAAAGACGACGTCAACCGCCGCTCTCGGAACCGCTCTGGCCCAAGCGGGCCAGAAGGTCGTCGTTGTCGATTTCGACATCGGCCTGCGGAACCTTGATCTCGTGATGGGCGTGGAGCAGCGCGTCGCCCACGACCTCATTAACGTGATGCAAGGCGACGCGAAGCTGAACGATGCGCTGATCCCTTGCGCAGACCTTAACAATTTGCATCTCCTGCCAGCCTCGCAGACGCAGGACAAGGATGCCCTCACAGAATCCGGCGTGCGCCGCGTCGTCGACGAGCTGCGCGAGCAATTCGACTGGGTTATTTGCGATAGCCCGGCGGGAATCGAAGTTGGGGCTACTTTGGCGATGCGCTTCGCGGACATCGCGGTCATCGTCACCAACGCCGAAGTTTCTTCGGTGCGCGATTCCGATCGAATTATTGGCCTGCTCGACGCCAAGACCGAACGCGCCGAGAGAGGCGAGCAGCTCGAGAAGCATTTGCTGCTCACACGCTATGACGCCGGCCGCGCCGCCCACAGAAGCATGTTGAGCGTCGACGACGTGGTCGAGATTTTGGCGCTCCCGCTTCTCGGCGTCGTGCCTGAAAGCGAAGAGGTTTTATCCGCTTCGAATCTCGGCTCACCCATCACGCTGCATAAGCCCGCGAGCGCTCCAGCCCGCGCCTATGCTGAGGCCGCGCGGCGGTTGTGCGGCGCCGGCACAGCTTTCGATACCCCCACAAAGAGGCAGGGTCTCCTTGGCAGATTGTTAGGTCGGAGGGCGGCATGAGTGACACCTCGGCGTCGATCGCGCGCGGGCGCCTGCAAACAATCTTTGCACGCGAGCGGAACACCGCAACCGAGGAGCCGCCCATCGTCGGCGGCGCGCAACAGCAGGCTCTGTCTGCACCGATCGAGCATGTCCCGGTCGTCCCGGACAAAAATGACGTGAAGCCCTCGGGGTGCGACGATCCTTGCGCTCGCGAGATCGAGGTCAAAAATGAAAAGTCGGCCGAGCCATCGGAGATCGCGCCGTTGCAGAGCGCTTTTCCGCCATCGACCGGAGCGGCTGCGGCCGAAACGATCAGTCAACCGATCGCTGCGTCGGCAAACATGGGTGGAGCATTTCGTTCACAACTTTCCTTGCTCTCGGCTGCTGCGGTAATTCTCGTCATGGGCGGTGCGGCATGGTGGCTCAATAAGAGCGAAGCGACGACGGGCTCGCCCGAGACAGCGTTGTCGGCGCAATCGGAAAAAATATCGCTTCCGCCTCTCGATGAACCTGTTCCGACGAAAACGAGCGAAGCGGCCGTGAGCCCGTCGTCGCCCTCGTCGTCAGAACTCATGGCGCGGGGAGAGGAAGGCCATGCGACGCCAGTGCAGCCCATGACTCGCAGCCTCGATAGCGGCGAGCAGATGAAGGTTCAGAGCAACAAGGAAACCGTCATTCCCGCCTTCAGCGTCGAGACAAGACTCGCTGATTTTTTAAAACAGGAGTCAGTCGGCTCCAGCGAATTCGATCTCGATAGGATTGGCTTTGGCCCGACGAGCGCCATATTGACCCCCGCGTCTGCTGAGCAGTTGCAGAATATTGCGAATATTTTGGCGCAGCGACCGAAACTCAGAATCTCCGTGAACGCCTATGTCGACGGATTCACAAAAGGAGCGCCGGGCTCAAAGCTCTCGAGGGCTCGCGCGAACAGCGTCATTCGCGCGCTGTCGCGCAGCGGCTACAAATCGCGCATAACCGCCCAGGTAGTCAGACGCGACCGCGTCGAACGCTCAGGCGATGCAACGGAAACCAGTGGGCAAGGGCAGCGCGTTTCGCTTACCGTCACAAAGTGAGATGAGACTCGCGGCAAAGGCGGCCGCGTGAATGAGCCTATCCGCTCTAATCAACGCGGGTTAGTGAAATTGCCTTGAAACAGTGTCTCGAAAAAGCCACGAGGAGGTGGACTTTCGATTTCAGCTGGAGGCGCTTGTCCGGTGGCCGCCTCCTGCTCGCCTTCAATCTTCCTTTTCTTGTTTGAAGCGAGCTTAACCTTCCTGGGCTTGGAGTGCTTGATCAAACCGGTGGGTGTTTCATCGACTGATAGTTTGGCTTGCTCATCGGCAGCCGAAGCTTGGCTCGCTTTCGGGGCTTCCTCTATCTCTGTGGGTGTCTTATGGACACGCATGTGCCGGACGTGTTCATTGGGTGGATCGTCGACTGCAATCGTCAGAGCCGGGGCTGCTTGCACAGGGTTTTGGCTGACGACCACCTTCGGGCTGAAGGTGGTCGCGCAGGCAAAGCCTACTATTCCACCAATCACAAAAACACCGAGGTATTTTTGCATTTTGCTCTTTCCAATTTGAACTCTGCGACTCGCCTTTCGTGAAGCGGGGGAGAGCTCGACTGGAAAATCATAAATTATTCTATGCCAGGAGCGAACAGGGCAACGACGAGACGGTGAACGGAAGCTTAATCAGGTTGGCTTGGCAGTCCGAACCTCTTTCTGACTTGCAACAAGAACCTGCTCGCTGCGATGCAGCCATGTCCGACACGCGCATACTCCAATTGGACCTATCAGCGGGTGCCCATCAGATCAATTACGCTGAGCCATGGCGCTAGCGGCGCCTCCGATCGGGGTTGCGTCGTACTTTCCGCACTGGATCAGTTTCAGCCTGACCATTGCCCTGAACCGTGCCCGCTCCGAGGCAGCAGCAGCGGGCCGTCTCGGTCACGAGACTTGATGAGAGTTGCTGAAATCAAGGTTTCTCGTCGATAAACGGTTTGTAGCTGTAGATGCGCACTGCGGGATAGATCCTTCGTCCCAACGGGGCTGCACCCCATCGTACTGCCCTCTGCGGAGGTACGATTATTATGCCTCCCTGTGGCAGCCAGAGTCGTGCCGATGGCGCTAGAACAGTCGGATTGAATCCGAACTGAGCGAAGCCTTGTGCCGCGACAGCTGTAGGCGTTACTAAAAGCGCCAGCGTCAGAACGGTTGGTTTGAGAGTAGTCATTGGCCTTTGCCATCACGGGGCCGCTATTTGGCCAGGATGAACAATTATGATGGCGCGGAACTCATCGAATGACAGACATCTGAGGTTGTGGGCTTAGCAGCTTAAGTCCGATAAGGGAGCATCGCTCCGCGTAGCGAAAGCGGGCGGTGGTCTCTTTGCCCCCCCATACACCCAGCCTCATGCAGTTATTGATCAAAGCGCTTGCGGGGGAGGATCACGAGTTGAACTGCCACGGCATGGGCTGAAACGACGCCGCCCAAAAGTCTGCCAAACCAAAAGTCTACCGACAGCGTCGAAGCCGTTTCGATCCAGTCATAGAGGGACTGCACAGGGTGCATCTACCGGCATCGTACCTCTGCGCCTTTCACAACCGCGCTAACTCTTCTCACTATCGAGGGGGGAGGGGAGGAGACGATGGCGGACAAGAATAGGGTCGGTTTAGTCGGAGCCGCGCTGCTCGGAGGATGGCACCTCGTGTGGTCGGTCCTGGTCGCCACAGGAGTTGGTCAGGCGATCTATGACTTCATCCTGTGGGCGCACATGATCCGTCTTAGCATCGTGATCGGGCCTTTCAATCCTTCGGCGGCAGCGACACTCGTCCTGATGACGGCTGTGTTCGGCTATGTCATCGGCTACACCGGCGCGTGGGTGTGGAACAGGATGCAAGCGCGAAGTGAAGGATCAATACGCTAGCGAACGCGAACCGATATCGGCCTCGCTCTCAGGCCCATGTCGAGTGCCTCGCTGAGGCTTGCTCGGACGGGGTTCTTCACCTTGGCAGCCAGGGTTGAGCCGGTAGCGCTTGACAGAAACCGGCCGCTCAGTTGGGATGATCGCGTGAAGTGGCTAAGACAAGTAGACGGCCCTCAGCCCAGGGAGGTTCGAATGGGATGGCTCATTCCAATTTGCATGCTGGCTATGGTCATAATTCTCGCGGTGACCCTAACGCGCCTCTAAACCAGGGCGTGGCTCTATGTTTGCTCAAAGCAGATCGTCAACGGTCGCCCCTCGCAATTAGCAACTCGGCCCGGGGCATGTTGCGGCTGTGCTCAGCGGGCGCTGGGGATAGGCCACGTCTCTTTATTGCAGCGGATCGCATCTGCGTCATGCAATTAATTACGAAAGGACTCTTGCGGTAAGAAGGGAACGCGAATGAACCATAAGCATCGGACAGCTCTGCATGCCTTGTTTTCGCACCCTATGAGCAGCAATATCGATCCGAAGATCGTCAAATCAATGCTGGAAGAACTTGGCGCTGAAGTCACCCATAGCCGGCACAACCATTTGTTGGTCACGTTGAATGGCGTCGCACATGGGTTTCACGACACCCACCATAGCCTTTCAAAAGACGAGGTTGCAGCCCTGCGTAAATTCCTTGCAGAGGCCGGCATCGATCCTATTCGCGACTACCCACTGTGACGCTGCTTAAGCAGAAGTGTAGCTGGTTAAGGTGTTTGTCTTCCTTTTTCAGGCAAACCCCGGGAGGCTTGCGAGCCTTGTTTCGTGCGGACTTGACAAAGAGCGCAGCAATCTTGCTCTCGTCGCGCCGGCTGTCTTGCTCATTGCAAGCACGCTGGAACCCTTCCACGCGAGCGCGCGAGCGGCGGACTTCAATCTCTCTTGAGAACGGCGAGGGGCGGGTAAGCCTCCTGACTGAAAATTCTACCTGACCTAGCCAGGTTAATTCCTCATGATAACATCAAAATCGCCATTTGTGACGATGGCGAAAAAAATAGGTGGATCATGAAGAAATTGTCCGCTGTGCTTTGCGCCGCAATTCTTTCGGCCTCGTTATCTTCGGTAGCTACGCCTGCTTTGGCGTTGGGCGGCTGCGGTCCAAACGGGCACCGCAATGCGTGGGGTTATTGCGTGTTCGGCGGCCAAAATCAGGATTGGTGCCTCAGAAGGACCGGCCATCCAGCCACTCGCATGCCAAACGGCACGCTTCGTTGTTTCAGGTGAGCAGTTTCCCCGAAGCTTAAGCCAAGCTGAAGTGGCGCACAGGCGGTCGCTGTCGACAACCTTTGAACCACTCATAGCCGCCATGCTCTCCGCGAGGTTCGCGCTGTGGGCGCTCCCAGCAAGGACCTCGCGCGTATCGGGCTCCGGCGCCTGGTTGGCCTATAAGCAATGGGCCGAGGCCGGCGCACAAGTGCGCAAGGGCGAGGTCGCCACATGCAAAGATTGCCACGAGATCGGAATCAGTCGCTGCAACCGGGCCGGCATTTACGAAGTCACAAGGAACGCGACCTATTCTGGCCCCAATAATGGGGGCAGTTAACCGAAGCCGTTGCATGAAGCTAGAGGGTGACATGAACTGGATCAATCGCCTCTTCGAGTTTTTCTCCTTCGCATTTGTTCCGGCCTCAGCCGTTATCGTTACGGTCGAACGGAACGAACGGGATAAAGTGCTCGGCCTGCTGCAGGATTACATTAAGTCCCAGGGTGGAATTGACGAAGTGAGGCGGCGTTTTGAAAGCGCCGGCTTCATCGGCAAGGTGCGTTCCTGGGATTCAGATCGCCCCCTCCCCATCAACTCCGTCGAGGCGTTGCAGCTCATGGGCTGGAGGGACCTCCGCACGATGGCAGAGAAGGCGGAAATGCCCGTTGATCGAGCGCGCGAGCTATTGGCTGAACTGCTGCCCATCGCCGTCAAACGAGCCTTTTCGAAATAAGCGCTCGGTAAATAAGGCTACCTGTTCCGTGGCTCGCTCCTGTATCGAACCGAGCCACAATTCAAGCGGGCGCGTGGCTCGTTAAAAATATGGGTGGTCTGTAAAGGCTCGAGCTTGCGCGGCGCATCAAAGAAGGCGCGGACCTCAGGCGGAATGACTCGGAGCTTTTCGTTGAGCACCGATATTGCGAGGGCGACGCTTTCGGCGATGTTAAGCCCCGACAAGTCGACCCAGTCTTCGCCGAGACAGGCCGAAAGGTGATCAAGTTCGTCGGCCGCGGAGTCGGTCGACTCTAATTGAATATTGTGCGTCGAAACGCCGAGAGCCCGGGCGAGGGCGTCGAGCGGCGACTCGCCCTCGCGCCAGCCGCCGACGTGATAAGCTAAAATAGCGCGTTTAGAGTTGCGCCATTCGTGCTCGTGATGTGGCCAATCTGATTTGAACATGGCCCCCACCTCCGCACGCCATCGTCAGTGTCCTGCGTCCCATTTATCGGCCCGCCGGGGTCAACTAGGGTTGACCGGATGGCAAAGGAGGCAAAGACTCAATGTGCTGGCCAACGCCCGCGTAGCTTTGGTTCCCGACTTGAGTGACCGTCGTATCGTTGCTGAGCGAGCTTCCTGCCTTGCCAATGGCGACTTGTTGGACGCCGTAGAAATTGACGAGGCTGGTCTGGGTGGCGTTGTCGGTGTTGTGTTGCCCCAGCGACACGCCGGCCTTGGCGCTCAAGAGCGGGTTGTTGCCGAAGTTGACGCCGATGAAGCTCGGCTTGACGCTGATGAAGTCGCCCGCGTGCGCCTGGCCCAGGCCAATGCAAGCAAGGACGGGAATAAGCCAATATTTCATTCGTCTATTCCCTTCCGTCGTCAATGGCGACGACAGGTCGCTTCAGTATTTTTGGAGATGCGATCGCGGCCAATGTGGCCGCGATCAACTTCAAGACCGCAGAGCTATTCTCACGGAGCGCCGAAATTCAGCGGAACCTGAGCCTGGATAACCGTGCCCTTGTTGATGGCCGTGCCACCCTTCGACGTGTCGCCGATGCTCTGGCCAACGTCCAACTTCTGCGTAATGTCGCCGTGGCCGGGGTTGACCGGAACCTGCGCCTGCACGATGAAAGCCTTATTGAGCGCGAAGCCGCCCTTCGAGGTGTCGCCGATCGTCTGGTTCAGCTTCAGCGACTGGCTGATGTCGAGACCGCCTGCCAGAGCGAAGGTGGTGGAAAGGGCCAGAGCGGCCGAAACGAGAAGCAGCTTTTTCATAAAAGAATCCTCCGGGCTTCAAAGAAGCTACGTTTCTTAGCTTCTGCTAGGAATTTTATCTCCGCTCCGTGGAAGCGCTAGACGCCTCTTTGGCTAAATTCGGATTACCCTGCAGGGTCGGGAGGGCACCCAAATTGGGTAAGTATTTTTCCTAGGTGGTTACCGCGCGCGCCTCGCCGGATGGGTGCGCTGCGTAGTTCGTAGTTCTACGAATTCACGGGCAGGCGCTTGGTCGCTTAACTGACGGGGGTTCAGTATAAATTGCATCTCCGGCCGTGAGCGGTCTGCCCGACAAGAGGGCGGGCCGCTCATGTGCAGCGCGTCAACCGTGAGCGCCATCGCTGGCCTCGTGGCTGCTTCGGTTGGCGTCGCTCGTTTAGCTTGGCCTCCTCACATGCGCAGATGTGCTTCGGCGCTCGAGTTTGGGCTACATGTCAAGGAGGGGCGTTACCCCGCGCTTACTTCAAACGAACGCACGACGCATAGGCTCCTACCCGGTCGTTTTCTCCTGCGGGCGAGACGCGCAGCCGGATATCCTTGTTCGGCCCCTTATAGATTTCCGCGAAGGGTTGAGCTTTTCCGCCGTCGCGCGTGCTGGCCCAGGCGCCGGTGATTCCGGTGATGTAGCATCGCACATCATTGGCTTGGTCGGACGGCGCGAGCTGCACATCCGACGTGGAAAGGACCTCGGTCGCTGCAAACGGCGGCGACCACGCGGCGCATCCGTTTGTCCAGGATTCGCCGGTCATGGGTCTGAGTCCGGAGGGCGGCGCGTGCTCCTGCAGCAATGCGATTTTGCCGGCCGTCTCGAAGACGTGGAGCTTGTCAGGACGCTTGTCTGCATTGGCGATCGCAACGTTGCCGATAAAACCCGACAATACGTTTGCTGACGCCGCGCCGGTGACGGTGGCGTCGATGTTTTGCGCCAGGCGAGAGCCATCGGGATCGAAAACAGTGAACATGTTTGCGTAGCAGTTCTTGGGGTCTGGAACCGAGGCAATCTGATTGTAATTGACACATTCGGCCGTTCCGCCCGGCGGCGCGGTGGCTGGTCCACCGGTGGGATCGACGAAGGCGCGCCACTTCCATTTGCCGCCGTCGGCGTAGATGCGGGCGAACCCGCCGCGATAATTGGCGTCGCCAATCGGGATTTCGGACTTCGTCGTTTGCCAAAACGGTCCATGTAACGTACGCCAGTAGCAGAATCCGAGCGGACAGTCCCCGCTTGGCGCGCAGGCGCTGAGGTCGCCGCCGGTGTCGCTGCGGCTCGACGTCGGCTCCGTTTGCGTGGCGCCATTGATGACGATGCCGCCTGAGGGCGGTTGTGCGCAGGCGGCGGTCAGCGCGTCCTTATGCTTGGCGTAAGACGCGTTGTTGCCAGGATTGCTCGGCGGCATCGTGAATTTGATCGCCTTGGGCAGGATGATCGAACAATAGCCCGGCGTCGCCGTCGAAACCTCGGGAAAACGGCGGCCCGGAGGCCTGTCGTGACAGGAGGAGCAGGAACTCTCGCCTGAAGTCAACGTGATTCCCTGCAGAGCGTTGGTCGGCCCGGGGTTTTGCGGCCAGCTCGGATGAACCAGCGGTTCCAGCCAAGTCTTGGGAATGATTTTGGAACCCAGATCCATCGGCTCTGCGGGATGCACGATGTAGGGATTTTCTCCGGCGTGACAGTCTGTGCAAACGCCTCCCGTGCCGCCCTGCAGGTCGGCCCCGCCAGCAAAGCCCGATATCGAAACAGGCGTATTTTTTGGAATATCATATTGCTGCTTGTTGCGTTGGTTGTCCCAATAGCAGGATTTGCTTGTGTCGACGCCAAGACAGATGATCCCGAGAAGGCTGATCGTGTCGCCCGCCGATCTCGGCAAAGCGAAGCAAACGCCGCGGGGCGACTCGCTCTCGATTGCGAACAGTTCCGCTTCGATGCCGCTGCTGATGAACTTCATGTTTAATTTGCCGCGCGATTGCCAATTTGGACTTCCCCAATCCGACGGCAGCGGCACGCCCGACTTGCGGCATTCCTCCAGATAGCTTGCTCCCCCGGCATTCGTGGCGGCGTAAAAAGTCAGCAGATTTTGACGCCTGAGATAATCAAAGAACTCCTTACGGATTCCGCCCGAAGGCGGGTCCTTCGTCTCAACTCCATCATCCGTTATCCGCACGAAACGCGCCAGCAGGGCGGCGTTCTTGCTGGCTAAAAACGGCGCCTCCCGCTGTTCTGCCGCATCGATGAAGCGCGCGATCAGCGCGGCGTTGGCCAGGATGTCTTCAGACTGGGACCGGGATTTGAATTCGTTCAGGCCACGCTGGGCCGCGATGAATTCGCCGCGCCGCCGCTCGTCCATCAAACCGTATAATTTCTTGAGGTAAAACCTCTGCGCGTCGATGACGGCCTCGGGCGACGGATTGATTTCTTCCCCTTCGCGATTGAAAATCGCGCCATGCCCCACAGTTGCGATCGGGTCGCTTTCCGCAACCCGCCATGCGCTGATGTCTTCCGAAATGCCCTGGCTTTTTTCTTTCTCGCAGCCTGCGATTGACAGCGCGAGCAACAGGATCGCGAGCAATTTGTTCATGATGACCCTCGAAATCAATGTGCGCTAAGTCTGCGCAGCTTGCACTTAGTCCGCTCGCTTTTCTGCCAACGTGTCCGAGCCGCTTTCGAAGCCGCGAGCTTTTCTCTTAGCCATAGTGGCGGCGGCGTAATGCAATGAAATATTGGGTTACAAGAGCAATTTCACCCTGGGACCTTAGCCGATTCCGCGTATCTGAACTGGCAGATCTTAATCATTACGATTGTTATCGGGGTCGCCCGGCGCACGCAGCGCAGGCTAGACGTAGCGTTCCGATGTCGCACAAGCGGCCAATAAACCCATCGGCCAGGAGTCATCAAAAGCGCAAATGTCGGCGAGTGCAAGCGCCTTATCAAAAGGCCCAGTCCGCGCGTTGCACATCCCTGGCGTGACAACGACACATCGGATCGCCAGAGGTCCCGCCTCTTGCCGATGCTTTCGCTCTTTTCGGTATAGCGCCCACTGGCTTGCTGCCGGCCGCTGTGCTTCCCACAAGGGCTGCGACTACGGCTCTCTAACGTTCCCTGAACCCGCCCGTCGTTTCCGACAGTCACGACTCAACGGTGCATTTTATCCGGGACTGTAGGCGGCAGCATTTTGTTTGGAACCTGCATTTGATTGGGAAACGGCAGCGGCGCCAGATGATCGGGAATTATAGGCGACGACGGCGCCGTCGGCGCTGCGGGACACCACCAAAGCGACGGCGCTGCTCTGCACAAAAATGGCTGTGTCTTGGCTGCAAAGGCGCTTATCGCGTCGATCAAGGCAACGGCCGCTACCAAGAAAGCAGTCAAAGCCGCCATCTTGGCTGTCAGACTCTTCGATCCTTGAGAGGCAGAAAGATTGTCTGGCAAATTCATTGACTTTAAACTCCAGCGGGCGCTCGGGAATGATTGGACCCTATGCTACTGCATTTTACTGGTTTGCAGAATGATGGATCCATTCAACGCCCGAAACTCGTCCCCTCCGATGGCGGCGACGGCGCTTGCCTCACGCCCGATAGGATCGAGTCCGTCTGACCTGCCTCGGGCGAAGGATAATGCTTGGCATCCGCTGGGGTGCGTCCACATGGCTGATTGACTGTCGGTCCACGAAGGCCGAAAGTTCGGCATGCTCCGTGCTCCCGTCGCAGATTCCGTGCTTGGGTCCATTCTCGTCGCCGTCATCCTCGGCGGGGTGATGCTGGTGCTTCTCTACCTATGAATCGCTAAGACGAAACGAGCCATCTCGTCTTGCACAACCATTCAGGCCTTCCGCGCCGCTTCCGGATATGACATCCTTTGCGGATGATCATCCGAGACGAAATCAGCTACGCCATCATGCTGTCTGTGCTTGTCGCAGCGCTGGCGATCATTCTGTGGATCGCGAACGGCTGAAGGCGCTCCGAAGGCCAATCGCAAAATGAAGACGGCTCGGCCTGGTGATCTGTGCGGGCGCGCTTTGCATCGGGCCGAGTTTTGTCAACGGACACGATCTAGAAAAACTCGCGAAATATCGCTGAGGCTCCGTTTGTGTAACAATGCTTGCGGTGGAGTTGTTTCCGCGTCGGATCGGCCGCGGAGGCAAGAACAGCTGGAAACGCCAAGTTAAGTCTCCCTTCACTGAATAGTGGATTCCTGATGGAAGCTGGGGCCCTTTGGAGCTTAGTCCCATGATGAAGGCTAGACGCTCACTCCGCATCGCTCGTATCTACGCCGCCTATGCGCTCCGGCGTCTGATTGGTTTACCGGATATGCTGGCCGCAGCCATGGAGAAGCACGCCCGCGGCGATTAGCAGAGCAAGAACGCCCCGTCGTTGAGTACGGTCGGGGCGTTTTGACGGCGTTCAAACTGCCACAATCCGCATCGCTGCGAGGATCATCAGCAAAAATGCCTCCAGGGTGACGGCCAGGGCTATGACTTGTTCCGACATGGCAAGCTCTCAGGCAAGCGAGGGACCCCCTGAGAGCTAATGCAAGAAATCGTGTTCAGTTCCAAACAGTTGCTGAAATAACAAACAAAGCGCCCGCGCCTGTCCATCCCAGGTCGCGGGCGTCCTGTGTCGGCGCGCCTTTCTGCGACTCATGCTCCCGCGCCAGAAGTCATGGCGCCCGATGCTGCGTGTGCGTGCGGCAGCGCACCTCCAACTGGTTTGGGTTCGGCTTCTCTCAGCCCATCGAACGAGAAGAGAGAAATGAGGGAGCCGATCATGACCAAGCTGACCACTATCGTCGCCGCCATCGCTCTGACCCTGAGCGTCGGCTTCGCCAGCACCGCCTCCGCGGCCCCCGAAGGCTTCAACAATTTTGATGGCAGCGCCTGCTACTTCATGGAACCGTGATCACGATTTCTGTGGGGGGGGGACGGAAAACGGGGAGAGGGGGCGCTCATGTGCCTGCTTTTTGAGCGCCTCAGATGGCTCCTAGGGCGGCTCGAGGCCCAAGGAGCGCGCCTGGGCGGGCGAACCGGCGCCCGCGCGCCCAAGTTCGTGGGTCGTCTGCACCCAGGCGTCAGCCCTTCGAGCGGGCGTAGCGCCATACTTTCCAAGCTGCCCCGCCCACGTGAAAAGACGTGAGCCAATCGCGCGATCACGCTAATGTTCTTGCCCGCATTTCAAGCTTGCGAATGGCGCTTTCAGCGAGCGCCGGATCGCGCTGTAGGTAATTCGCGTCCAAGATGCTTCTTACGTCGCGCAACGAGTGGCCCGTAAGGGTTGCAATCTCCGCCTCGGTCGCGCCCGCGAGCGCAAGCCGAGTAACGGCCGTCCCCCGTAAATCGTGGAAGGTCAAGCCTTCGACGCCCGCGCGTTTGCACGCCTTCGCCCAAGAGGCGCGAAAGCCGTCCGGGGTCCAGGGCTTGCCGTCTAGATTGACGAGGATGACGGAGCTTTCGCGTTTGGCGGAGTCGAGCGTCGCCTTAAGGGGCCCGCCAACCGGCAAGACGACCCGGACGCCGGTCTTACTTTGAGAGAGCCGTATGCGCGCGCCGTCATAAGCCGACCACGTCAGGCGCAATAGGTCGCCTTGGCGCTGGCCCGTCCACAGCGCCAGTTGCAAAGCGAGCCGTAAGGGCGGACTTGCCGCCGCCACGAAGGCAGCTTCATCTTTTTCGGTCCAAACCTTATCCGCACGGTTGCCGCGATAAAGGCGGCCGCCTTTCTCGCAGGGGTTAAGCGGAACAAGCCCCCGCTCACAGGCCCACGAGAGCGTCCGCGCCAAGACCGTATAGGCATAATCAGCCTGCCGAACGGAGCGAATAGCAAGCCGATCGCGCCAAGCAAGGAACTCGCCACGCGTGCGCCGATCCGTCAGCCGCGCCAGGGGAAAATCTGCAAAGTCGGTTTGGATTTTTGCAATTTGCCGCGTGTAATCGGCGCGAGAGCGCGGCGCGAGGCGCAGGAAATCGGCGCTGTCCTCGAAGGCGCACAAGACCGCGCCGAGCGTTTCGTAGCGCGCCGCGCCGCGGCGTTCGCTCGGGCGCATGGGGCCGCCTCTCAGCTCCGCGAACGTGTCCCTATTATCCTCGCTAAGAGAGAGGGAAACCTTTCCATTGGAGGCGATTTCGATCCCGGAGAGATTGAAGCCGACCGATTTGACTGCCTTCAAAGCGCGCGCCAACTGGGTCTGGCTGAGGCGTGCCGGCTTTTTGTTCGTTGCCATAGCGACTCCGCAATGCAGGGCGGTCTTAGCCCACCACTCCGCTCGGCGTCGGGCTTGCAACCATCGCGTCCGGTCTCTTTGATCGCCGCGCGGAGGGCCCATCCTCGCGCTGGGACGAGGGGGAGAAGCGGAATGTAGGCGTGGCACATGAGCAAACCTGTCGGTTCACCGAATTATGTGTCTGCTCAGGTTTGTGGTAAGCGCAGAGTGATCGATTTTCGCATATGGAAATAGCACATGCCGAAGCATGTGACAAGAGCACAGATACGCGCCGGTAGAGCGCTGGTGGATTGGAGTGTTCGAGAGCTTTCCGCACGTTCAGGGGTGCATCGAAACACAATTACAAATTTCGAAACCGGGAAGTCCGGTGGAGATCAGACTACGCTTTCGTCGTTAAGAGCGGCGCTTGAAGCTGCGGGCGTCGTGTTTATTCCTGCCAATGGCGGAGGCGCCGGCGTCCGGTTGAAGAAAGAGCCAAACGAAGGATGATATTTAGCTTTGCCTTTAGGTAGCAAGGCCTCCTCGCGGGCCTGTCGCCAGTGCGCGTTTTCACGTATAGCTCCGGCCCGTACTCGGAAGAGGGAGGCCGGCGATGCCTCCGTTCCTAAAGGAACGCAGGAGTGGATGATTCCAAATCACACGACATGGCTCGGCGCGAGGCGGCATTCCGTCGCGCCGCTTTCAATCTGGATCGTGGCGTGATGGATGCAAAAGCGACGATCGAGCTCTCGCGCGACGTCCGCCAGAAGCGGGTCGTCCAATCCGGCGTGTGGACGCACGAGATGCGCCGTCAACGCGGTTTCAGTCGTGCTCATGCCCCAGATGTGGAGGTCGTGGACTTCGATGACGCCGGGCAGGCCTGCCAAATAGGCTTCCACCGCGGGTCGGTCTATTCCTGCCGGGACGGCGTCGAGCGCCAGATTGAGCGCATCGCGCATCACGCCCCAGCCGCTCCAGAGGAGGACGACAGCGACTGCGACGCTCGTTACGGGGTCGAGCCATAACCATCCCGTTTGACCAATAAGCAGCGCGGCGATGACGACGCCGAGCGACACCGCGGCGTCCGCCGCCATGTGCAGGAACGCGCCCTTGATGTTCAGGTCCTTTTCGCGACCGCGCATGAACATCAGCGCCGTCGCGGTATTGATGGCGATCGCGATCGAAGCGACCCATAGCACGGTGCTGCTTGCGACGGGCGGGGGGTCGGCGAGCCGTTGCGCAGCTTCGGCGAGGAGGCCGCCCGTGGCCACCAGCAGCAGGGAGGCGTTGCCAAGCGCCGCCAAAATCGATGCGCGCCGATAGCCGTAAGTGCGGGAGGCGCTCGGCTGGCGCGTCGCGAGCCAGGATCCGCCCCAAGCGAGGAGCAGCCCGAGCACATCGGAGAGATTGTGCACCCCGTCCGAGATCAGGGCGAGGGAATTCGACAGAAAGCCAAAAGCCAGTTCCGCAAGCACGAGCGCGAGATTGAGCGCGACGCCGAGAGCGAAGGCGAAATCATAGCCTCGCGGCGCGTGGGCGTGGCCCTCATCATGGCGGCGATGGTCGTGCGGCATCTCTATTGTCTAACATCCTTCCACTGTTTCGCAGCAAAGGCGTCAATATACCCCGGGCATCAGCCGATAGGTGCGGGCGCGATAGGCCCGATAGGCGTCGCCGAAATGGTCTTCGAGCAGCGCCTCCTCGGAATGGATGCGCGCGATCAGCGGCGGGATGAACAGCGCCGTCAGCGCCACCCCCGCCAGCGAACGGAAGGTCAGCCCCCAGCCGAGCATCATCACAATAAGGCCCAGATAAGAGGGATGACGAATGATGCCGTAAAGCCCGCCGGTCTCCAGCGTATGCCCCGGCTGGATCGCCACCAATCCGCTGAAGCGACGACCGAGCACGAAAGTCGGAGCGAGGCGCAGAGCGCCGCCGGCGGCAAACAGCAAGACGCCAAGCCAGCGCACGCTATCGCCGTCAATCACCAGAAAGTCGTGGCGATCGGACCATGCCGGCAGCCAACCGGACAACAGGCCGATGATCAGAAAGGGGATGAAGATCCAGCGGTTGCTGCGATCTTCCCGCTCGCCTGTCCGCAGGCCCGCTTCGCTAAAGGAGCCGGCGACGGCGAACGCGAAGCCGATTATCACGAGCGCGACGCGCGCCGGATGGGCGAAGAAGGCCGCGAGCCCGCCCCAGCCGAGAACCGCGAGGCCAAACCAGAGCAGCGACGAGAGGAGAATGATGAAGAGAAGGGCGGGCTTCGGCATGTTCGGCTCTCAACCATTCGCTCATCCGCGGGCGCTACGGCCAGGCCAGGGCGTTAAACTAATGCATGGCGGCTAAAGGCTGGTTGAGCGGAATATCCACCTGGAACCCAGCGCCATGGTCGGGCAAAGTTTCGATTTTGACCGTCCAGCCATTCTGTTCGCAAATCGATTTGACCGCCGCGAGCCCTGCTTCGGAGGGGATTTGCGACAGGGTTTGAAGCGAAGCGCTCGGTCCGTCCTTACCAACATCGCGCCCGCCAATCGCCAGCCGGATGCGATTATGTTCTTTGTTCAGCACCGCCGAAATGTTGATCTGAGGCGCGGCGGGCCTGCGCGCGACAGCCATAGATCTCTCGATGAGATTGCCGACGAGGCGCATGAATTGGTTGCGGTCAGCTTTTATCGTCAGATCGACCGGGACATTATTGGCGATCTTTACGCTGGCGTCGCCTTGCTGCGCGAGCTTTGCAATAATGAGATCGATTTCGCTTCTGAGATGAATAAATTCCAGATTGAGAATGGCGGAGGCTTCCAGGCTGTATTCCATCAGCGCGCCGACGAGCCGCTCGGCCCGCGACGCCGAGTCGAGGGCAATCTCGCCTGCGTTTGCCGCCGCCTTTGCGTCGCCCTGCGCCAGAGCCGTCGTAACGGCGTCGCAGCAGGACGCGATCATGCGTAAACGATCGCGAAGGTCGTGGGTGGCGAGATAGGCGAATTTCGAAACGCGACGCTTGGCCTCCTCGAGCTGGCTGCCTCGAAAAAGCAGCTCCAGCTCAGTCTGCTTGTATTTTGTGATGTCGAAGATGGTGACGGACAGATACGACGCCGCATCGGTCTCGATCCGGGACGTGCCGACGCGTAAGGTCAGCTCGTCGCCTTGTTTCGTTCGGCCTTTGATCTCCTCATCGTCTCCGACGATCCTCCGCCCCGGGAAATAGCGTCGAGGCACAGCAAGATTGCGATCTTTCGGGGACTTGAAAATGACGTCCACCGGCTTGCCCACCAATTCGCCCGGTGAGTAGCCGAACAAAGTTTCGGCGGCCCGATTGGCGAAGACGACGGCGCCTTCGCGGTCGACGAGCAACCGACTTGCGAAAGAGCTGTCGATCATCAGTCGGAGCCAGGAGTAGCCCTCGTCCATGTCGCGGGTCCCGTTTTCACACAGGGAAAACGTAGCTTTCGCCACGGTGTTTTCAACCGTTCGACGGCGTTAAACGCGTGTTTGGCTGCTGCTCTGAGCGGCGCGCGCGGTAGGTTATCAGCCAAACATGCGGCGGCTTCTGGGGCGTTTTGGAGAGCAGGGGCGCCACGAAGCTTCCCGGCTCGGCTTGCCTAACGGTAAGAGCGCCTATTTGTCGGCTTCGCAACACAGTGCGAAGCCTTGTACTCTATTGACAGGCTTTCCGCTGGGGCAGGGCAGGGCATTGGCCTGCGACGCAGACGCTGCACACCCTGAATAAGGCGCGTCGTTCGCGTCGACGCGGCGGCCTGATCCTCTGCTCCTTACGCCGGCTTGTCTGCTGGCCTGCTATTTGCAGCGATCGTGTCCATCTGCGTCTCGAAAAGGCGGCGGCGATGGCGTTCACCTCTATCTGTCACACAAGCGACGTGGCTGAGGGCGGCATGGGCCTTTTTCATGCCGGTAAGAAAAGCGTGCTCCTGGTTTGGCCCACGGGGGGTGAGCTCAAGGCCTTTCGTGGGCGCTGTCCACATGCGGATATGCCGTTGACCGACGCGACGTTCAACGGGAAGACCGTTACCTGCCCGCTTCATCAATGGGGTTTCGACGGCGTCAGCGGCAAATGCGTGACGCATGTGGTTCGCAACGCCCTTCATCCCTACGACTTGCGCATTGAAGGCGATCAGATTCAGGTCGACGTTGGACCGATCAAGCCAGCACGTTCGCCGGCGGGCGTCACCTCCGCTTAGAAGATCAGGGCGAAGCCAGGAACGACGGCGGACAGGATGAATATTGAAATAGCAAGAGGCGATGTCGAAGCGTTGATCGCGCGTTTTCCTTCTCAGGAAGGCCTCGCCGCGCAACTGCGCTTCAGCGACCGCGTCGACGTCAATCTATCGCATCTCTCCAGCGAGCAACTGGATTTCCTTGAGGAACGCTACCGGCGCGCAGGGCCGGAATTGCGGGCTCGCGCGGCGCAGCTCGCGACCTTGCGGGGCGCGTTGGCGACCGAGGGCGTCCGGTTCGAAGCCGGCGATCTCGAGGACGCGCTGCCTGCCTTGGTCAGATATCTGACAGTGGCGCCGATCCATGGCTGGCTGTTCACCGCAAACGTCACCACCAAGGCGTTGCCATATGTGATTACGCGCATCGATTACGTGCCGGCGTCGAACGACGAAGCTGGAAAGATTCTGATCGAGTTGAAGGCCAACGCCAAGGGGACGCTCCAGTCGAGTCTCATCCGCATCATGGCGGGGGACATCAGCGGCCGCACGATCAGCGAGGTTCTCGCGGCGAAGGGATTCCTGCGCGAGACGCCGCAACTCGTCGAGGCCTTCGAAGCAGCGAGTGCGACCTATTTCGAGTGGCGCTCCCGATATGGCCAGCAATTCAGCGGCAAAGGCATCGGATTTCACGCCGAGGACCCGAGTGCGACGCATCGGGACACGGATTGGGCGCGTAAGGATATTGTGGTCCTGTCGACGAGCGGCGCCGACGCGCGCCTTGTCAATGATGAAGGCGTGCTCTCGAACCGCAGCCTGACGCTCGAGGCGCCGGGAGACATTCTGGGCCATTTCCTGCGCAAAGCCGGCAAGAGCAATCGCTTCGCAGCGGAGGACGAGATCGCGGAACTGCGCGGGCATATACCGGAGGGCCTCTTCACGCGCATTCCGGTCCATCCGTACATCTTGATGTTCCATCTCGATCTGCACCAGCATCTTTGGGTGCATGTCGACGAAATGCAGCCTTACCGCTATCAGCCAGAGCTCAAGGACAAGCTGGTGCTTCCGCCCGAGCAGACGGACCTGATCGACATTCTCACGGCGGAGATGGATCTGCTGATGGATGACATTGTGAAGGGGAAGTCGGGCGGAACGACTGTGCTCTGCGCCGGGCCGCCCGGAGTCGGCAAGACCCTGACGGCGGAAGTCTATTCTGAAATCATCCAGCGCCCGCTCTATCGCGTGCACTCGGGTCAGCTCGGGCTCAATGTCTCGACCATGGAGACGGCGCTCAAGGAGGTTCTCACGCGCGCGCAGCGCTGGGGCGCGGTCATGCTGATCGACGAGGCGGATGTCTATATCCGGCGGCGCGACGACAATATGGCGATGAACGCCGTCGTCGGCGTTTTCCTGCGGGTGCTCGAATATTTCAACGGCTTGCTCTTCCTCACCACCAACCGGGTCGACGACATCGATGAAGCCATCGTATCCCGCTGCATCGCCTTGATTCGTTATTATCCACCCGACGAGGAAGCCCGACGCCGCATCTGGCGCGTCATGTCGGATCAGTTCGCACTCGGCCTGGATGACCGGATCATCGACGCGCTGGTGCGCGCATTCCCCGAGGCGACAGGGCGCGATATCAAAGGTCTGACGAAGCTGGTCGCCAAATTCTGCCACCACAAACAGGTTCCGCCGGATCTGAGCGTCTTTCGACGTTGTGCGATCTTTCGTGGTCTCGATATGGCCGCAATGGACAGGAGAACCGATGCGGCGGCCTGACGCCGCTCGGACCGATCGCCGCTATCTTTGCCTGCTAACGAGCGCTTCGCCACATCGTGGAGGTGAGCGGCGCGCCGGGAAGCGTCGGAAACGCGCTCTTGATGAGATCAAAGCCGAGTTTGAGATAGAGCGCGACCGTCCGGGAGTCCTGCGTTTCCAGATAGGCCGGCCATCCGTTCGCGTCGACTTCTTCGAGCAATTTGCGGGCTAGGATCGCCCCAATGCGGGCCCCGGCGCGACCGCCGAGAAAGTAGCCATGGCAATGCGGCTGTTTCGGCCGCAGGCGATCGAGCGCGGCCTGGATGCGGTACAGTTTGAATAGGCCGAGGGGATCACGGCAGGCGATGCGCAGATAATCCGGGAGGCCCCGCAAGGCGCGGCGGGTCGTCATCGGATAGGCCCCCGGCGGGTACCACAAAAGGACGCCGACAATATCGTCCGCGACCGCGACGTCGACGCGACCGAAAATCAACGCGTCCTCGACGATGGGGCGAAAAAGCCGGCGCAAAATCGCGCGTCTTGACGCGACGCGGGGAAAGGCGAAGTCGAAAAGCGGATGGTTTTGGAAGGTATCGGCAAGTAGAAGGATCACGTCGCCCTTGCGCGGGTCGGCGGGCGTCAGCCGCCGGATATCCAGATTAGAAATGCTCGCCTCCGAATCTTAAGATCGACCATCAACTTCGCCAGGACAATACGAAGCCGAGAACGGGTTCGTAATACGTGATCCTACCTAGTCCCGCGCGGTCCGCCCAACGACGGCGGCGCGCATGATCCATCCTGCAACTCTACCACCCAAGAATGAAAATTTCGATCAGGGCAAGAGCGTAGAGGAGCGCCACCGCGCCCATAACCGTTTTTTGGTTCATCATCGCCGCCTCCTCGATCAGATCGCTGAGATCTATGATTTCACGCCGCCTGACGCTCCTTCGGTCCAACCCAAAAGCGCTTGAGCTCGGAGCGCCGCAGAACGTCGAACGCGACGACGCGGCCGATCACCTCCGGACCGAGGAATCGGATGAGATCATTCGCCCCGGAGACGGTCTTGTTGTCGACGCTTAGAATAATATCCCGCGTCATCAGCCCCCCTTCCCAGGCGGGGCCGTCGGGTTCGATGCTGATGATCGAGGCGCCCAGCTCCTGTCCGATGCCGAGCCGCAGCGCGATCCGACGCGGCACCGAGACCGTGGCGGCGCCGACGCCGATATGACCCCGTCGCACGCGACCATGCTGAAGAATCTCGCTCATGACGAATTCCGCCGTGTTGGACGAGACCGCGAAGCAAATCCCCTGCGCCGCTCGAATGATGGCGGTGTTGACGCCGACGACCTCGCCGGCGGTGGTGATCAACGGCCCGCCCGAATTTCCCGGGTTGAGCGCCGCGTCGGTCTGGATGACGTCTTCGATCTGACGTCCCGTTCGCGCAGCGAGGCTTCGACCGAGCGCCGATATGACGCCGACCGTTACGCTCGCCTCGAGGCCGAGAGGGTTTCCGATCGCCAACACCAGCTGGCCGCGCTTGAGGCGCGTCGAATCACTGAGTCTCGCGGCCGGCAAAGCCGCGCTCTCGTCGATGCGCAGCAAAGCGAGGTCCGTGTCAGGATCGTCGCCGAGGACGCGGGCCGAGAGCGCGCGCCCCTCCATCGTCGAAGCTTCCACGCGGCGGGCTCCGTGGACGACATGGCTGTTGGTCAAGAGCAGGCCATCAGGGGAAACGATCACGCCAGAGCCGGAGCCCGCCCGCTCGGCCCCGCGACGCACGTCAATTCGAACGACCGACGGCGAAACGGCCTCGACGGCGTCGCTGAGCATTCTCGAATAGGGATCGAGCCCGTTGGTCACGTTTCGCTCTAGCCTTTAACTGAGCTCCCCAGCTTGGCGTCCAAGGTGATCTCAGCGTTGAGGAGCTTCGATACCGGACAGTTCGTTTCGGCGGTTTTGGCCATCTCGACAAAAGCCGCCTCGTCGAGCCCCGGCACGCTCCCCCGTAGAGTCAAAGCTGAGCTTCGAATGCGAAAGCCTTGTCCCTCCGGCTCGAGCGTCACCGCCGCTTCCGTGTGTAATTCATCAGGCGTATGGCCGGCCGTCTGAAGGAGAAAGGCGAGCGCCATTGTGAAGCAGCCCGCATGCGCGGCGGCGATCAGTTCTTCCGGATTTGTCCCGCGTTCGTTCTCGAAACGCGTCTTGTAGGAATAGGGCGTATGCGAGAGCACGCCGGAATCGGTCGTCAGCTCCCCGCGGCCATCTTTGCCGGCGCCGCGCCAGACGGCTTGTGCTCTGCGGATCATGGGCCTCTCCTGCTTCGCGAAAACCGGCCCGTTGGTAGAATTTATGTGGACCGCCCAAGACAGTCAGAAGGCTCCAATTATTGTTGCAGACCCTGGAGGCAAGGCCGCGCAGGGCGGGGGGCAGGCAAGGCCATGCGCGCGTTTCTGTGGATGGCGCGCGGACGCGGCCCGTTGGGCAATTTGCCCGACATCCTGTCGATGAGGCGCGGTCGTCTTGGCGTTTCAGCCGTTCGCTGATCTAATCGCGGCGTCCTGACACTATTTGACGGCGGCGCCCATGCGGCTGATCTTCCGACTGGTTCTGCGTCTCACCGCGATTGCGCTCGCGTGTCTGGTTCTCACCGCAAGCTTCGTTATGGTCGACGCGCACAAGGCGATAGAGGCGGAAACGACGGCCTCGGCGGAGCGCGTCGCTCATGGGCTCGAGAATTTGTTCTGGCGCGCGATTTTGTGGCGCGCGACGATGCGGCGCGACAATGTCCTCCCGACGCCTGACTGGGAATCCTTTTCGACTCTCCGCCTCATCTCCCCGGGCGTGTGCATCTCTTACGCCCCAGCGGGGGATACGCCGCGCACGCTCTGCAGCCAGACCGAAAACGTTGGCTCGGCCGCGCCCCCATGGTTCTCCGACCTTTACGAAAGCGCTTTCGGCGCGCCGGGCTCGGCGACGCGCCTCTTAACCGTGCGCGCGCCGGATACGGGCCTCGTCGTGGCCAGAGCTGATCCGCAAGCGGCGATTCGTCAGGCCTGGCGTCGGATTTCCGTCGTGCTCAGCGTCGCCGCGACGATGGCCGTCGGCATCTGCGTTCTTTCGGGGATCGCCATCTGGCAGGCGCTTGCGCCCACAAGAGCCATCGTCGATGGACTGCGCAAGCTAGGGGAGGGGGACTATCGCCACCGGATCGCTGTGTTCACCAAGGAGGAATTCGGCCTGATCGCCGCGGCCGTCAACGACCTTGCCGAACGTCTTGCGCAGACGACGGCCGAGCGGGTGGCGCTGACCAAACGCCTGTTCGAGGTTCAGGAAGACGAGCGCCGCGCGCTTGCGCGCGATCTGCACGACGAATTCGGCCAGTGTCTGACGGCCATGATCGCCTTTGCGGCGGCGATCGAGTCTAGCGCGAAGGATCGGCCAGACCTGGCGGAAGACGCCCGCGCCATCGCGAAAGTCGCCAAACGCATGATGGCGTCATTGCGGGAGACGCTTGCGCGACTGCGGTCGCAGGATTTGGAGGAGCTTGGCCTTGAAGCCTGCCTCGTGCGGCTCGCCGCCAGCTGGAACGCGCGAACTGCTCCCAAGGCCGTTGTGCATCTCGGCCTCGTGGGCGATCTCGGGGCCTTGCCGGTTGCGGTTTCGACCAGCGTCTATCGAATCGCTCAGGAATGTCTGACGAACGCGATGCGCCATGGCGCGCCGAAAGAGATTCACTTGCGCGTTGAGCGCGCCGGCTCGGATGAAGACGCGGTCTCCCTGGTCGTCGAGGACGACGGAGGCGGCGATCCGCAGAAAATCCACGCGTCCTCGGGGCGCGGCATTCTCGGCGTGCGCGAGCGGATCGCCGCTTTTGGCGGAAGCCTGTCGATCTGCGGCGCTGCGCGCGGCGTAAGGATCTCCGCGCGCATCCCCTGCGCGGCCAGCCGATTGGTGGAAGCGTGAGCACGATCCGAATTCTTCTTGTCGACGATCATCCCATTGTGCGGGAGGGCTATCGACGCCTCCTGGAGCGCCAGCCGGGGCTGTCGATCGTCGCAGAAGCGGACACGGCGGCCACGGCCTATCAGGCCTATAAAGCTACGGCGCCTGATCTGGCGCTGATGGATCTCTCCTTGCCGGGCGTCGGCGGGCTCGAGGCGATCCGGCATATTCGGCAGTGGGACAAAGGCGCGCGCATCCTCGTTTTCACCATGCATAGCGCGGCGGCTTTCGCGCTCAAGGCTTTCGAAGCCGGCGCATCCGGCTATGTGACGAAAAGTAGCGACGCCGCTGAGCTCGTCCGCGCGGTGACAATCGTGGCCCGGGGCGGTCGGGCCTTGAGCGACGACGTCGCCCGCGAAATCGCCGCTGAGCGGCTGGGCGACGGCGCCGCGCTCGCGAGCGAACTTGGGCCGCGTGAAACTGAGATCTTGCGGCTCGTGGCGTCTGGCCGCACCACGGAAGAGATCGCCGCGCTTCTCCATCTCAGCGCCAAAACGGTGCAAAACTACCACTATCAGATCAAGTCCAAGATCGGCGCGCGCACCGACGCGCATCTTGTCTGGCTGGCGATGGGCGCCGGCCTCGTCGAGCGCGACAGCGCCATTTCTCCAATCTTCCAGAGCTTTTGACTCCGTCGGCGCGCGCAGGCGATTTGCCCAGGCGAGATCAGGCGCCGCGCCTAGGCGCGCTTCGTCGCTTCGGCGTTACGCTCTCTTTGGATGTGACGAAGTCGCGTCGAAGGGGAGGGCCAAATGCCGATGACTTCTAGTTTTCGGGGGCTGCTGCGAGCGTTGGCGGTTGGGGTCATGGCGTTGGCGACGCTTCCCTCAGTGGGGTTAGGCGAGAATGCCCGTCCGATCCAACTTGCCGTCTTCGCAATGGAGCTCGACGATTTCAGCGCCGGCGGCCCGCTCGCCGGGGAAAGCCCAACGGAAACCGCGCGGCTCGAGCGCATGACCGATCTGGCGCGCGAACGCCTCGCCAGCTCAGGGCTATTCAAAATCATCGATGGCCGTGCGTCGCGCCATGAGATGGCCAAGGAGCATTGGCTGCGAAAATGCAACGGCTGCGAGGCCGACGCCGCCCGCGACCTCGGCGCCGAAATGTCCTTCATCGGCTTCTATCGTAAGATCAGCGTGATGGAGCAAAATCTCGAATTTCGTATTCGTGACGCGCGCAGCGGGGAATTGCTGAATGTCTCGCAGACCGACTTGCGCGGAGAAACCGACGAATCATGGAGCCGCGCGCTGAAGTTTCTGATCAGATATGCGCTGGTGGAGCCGGAGCTGCGCCGCCGGTCGGCCGGAAGTCGGCGGGAAACGCCGCCGCTTTGAGGCGAATGTGCCGTTCAGCAAAAGCTGAGTAGTTTTGTACTGCTAAGCGTTCGCTCGACCGTATCCTTTACAATAGAGGGTGAAACCGCGTCCTGTACAATAAGAATCAGATAGGGGTGGTGGTTGTCACGTTCTGGCCTGACGCATAATCGTCTGTTTTCTCGTCGCTTCGCCGCAAGAATTGAAAAGGCCGTCGTACGCTGGAGCCTCCCGTCCGCTATTGTAAGCGGGGCCAAGAAGTCCTACGCAGCCGCGAGAGTTTGACGTGCAGCTTTTTGATGCGTTGTGCTTATTGTCCTTGTGTAAAATATCCTGTAAAGTGAGATTATTAGCAGGTGGAGGATGTCATGAAAGTTTATTTGAGATACGGCCTTCTTGCCGTCGCGCTATCAATGGTCGCCGTGCCGTCTGCCGCTGAGGCGGCGCCGTTTGGGGGATTCTTGGGCTGGATTCTGCGGCCGATCTTCGTCCGTTTTCCTGGTCACCTCCCCAATCCGTTTCCTGGTAACCCGCCGGGAAATTTCCCGCCGCCCGGCCCGGGTTGCTGGTTCCGCAACTGTCCATCGCCGAACTGAGCACGGACAGGCGCGATACAGAGCCGATGTTATGCGCGAACTCCTGCCGGATGGAGTTCGCGTTTTTTTTCTCTAGCACGGCGTCTGTCAGGGCCGGCCGCCCTCCGACGACTTGGCGTCAATCGGCCGGCCAATGCATTAGCGTGGCAATAGGTTTTTTGTTTTTGCGAGTAACGGAGTATGTGCCGTGAGATTAGATGCTAGTCTGAAAACCGCGACGGTGGTTTTTTAGTATTTATAAGTCGCGCCAAGCGTGATCTGGTTTCGGTCCCAAGTATTATTGGCAAGGCTAGATATTACAGAGAAATAACTGTATTCGAACCTGGCGTCGAGATTCCGCCAAATTTCATAAGAAACATTTAGGCCGGCCTGCCAGTAACGAGAGTGACTGTGATTGGCGTCCTTGACGTATTTGAAATCGAGGTAGCCGCCAAAAATCGATGTCCGCCAGCTGCGTGATAAGGCGTAGTCGATCCTGACCTGCGACAGGAAGGCCTTTGCCGGGCTCCCCAGGACATTGCCGGTCGTTGGCATGAAGGCGTCTTGAATATATTGCGTGGCGAGAGCCGATATCGTCCACGCCCGTGTCGGGCTCCAAGAGGCGCTCCCCCCAATGACAGGCATCTCGACCGACTTGTAGCGCGCCCCCTGATAGAATTGCTGCTGAAACCCCGCATAGACCTCGCCGCGCAACAAACGTTCGCCGGTTTCACGGTCCTCGCCCCGGTCAACCCCCAAACCCGCAACGGCCCGATAGCCATGCGCCGCAAAATCGGCTGTGCCGAACGGCGTGGTGAGTGGCGGGAGTCCCTGGGAGAAGTCAGGCGTCGTGAAATTATAAAAATCGCGAATGCTGCCCGAGCCCTCGGAGAAGACGTAAAACGACGGGATCAGCCGGTAGCCGACGCGAGCAGTGACCCAATTGACGAAATCATGGCGCCGACTCGAGGCGTAATAAGCGACGCGCGGATTGATCGGCTCAAAATCCAATAGCGCAGTATTGAGGCTCGCGCCGACGAACAGACGGTCGAAGCTCTTGAGCGCGGCGACGGATCCGGTCAGCACGTTCCACTTTTGCAGATCGCGTTTCCGGCCCAAAGACGATGACGTCGATATCGGCAGCACGCCCAAACCGCTCTCGCCAAACAGAAACGCCCCAGAGCCATAGACGCTGGTAAAGTGATCCGCTTGCCCATGGAACTTGACAAGCAAGTCTCGTCTCACCTCCCAGACATGAGAGAGACCCAGCTGCCCATTGATCAGATTGTAATTATTGACGTCCGGCACGATCGTGAGATCGCCGGAGCCATAGACCTTGGTTCGATGAATGCCGGTGTCGCGAATCGCGACAAACCTAGGCTGCAGACGTATCCCTGCGGCGGCGATGGGCTTGACGCTCGAATAATAGATATTGTCACTATAGGTCGCGCCGACTGTCAGTTCGCCGGATAACATCCAGCCTGCAAGCGACACCCCATGATAATTGCGGGTCGGCCGACGCCGAATTCTATGGGCGAAGGGGGTCGGCGCAAGAAGACTGAGCGTGTCTTCCTGGTAGCCAAACGCATTAAAGCCGCTTCCCGAACTCACCTGGGGCAAAATAACAGTCTGCGCGACGCCATCACGTATCGATAGCGCAGCGCAAAAGAAAGCGAGGACGCCAAAGCGACGCCGATGTGATCGTTTTGCAAACACGCAACCTACCATGCGGCAAATGAGAAAAGCTTAACTAATCATCGTGCGTCCATAATCTAACCAGTGATTCTCACGAAACTTTGGCGGGAGATAGGACAAGCGCCAATTGTGCACAACGCAGAACCCAGCCCAACCTAAAAATATCGCTCAGGCAAGCGAACGACGTCTCCGGGATAAACCAGGATCTTCGGAGATCTCGGGCATTCGCGGTAGCCCGTGTCGCCGAGACGCTGAATGAGAACCCGCGTTTCACTAGCGCGATAGGTGTGGCCCCCGGCGACCGCGACGGCGCTTTCGACGTTGAGTCCGCCCTGATAAGGATACTCACCCGGCTTTTCGACTTCCCCGAGCACGTAGAACGGCTTGAACGACGCAATGTCGACGGTGACCTTGGGGTCAATGACATATTGCGCCCGGCGCAGCCGCTCGGTGAGCAGCCGTTCAAGTTCAGCCTTCGTCATCCCGGCGACCTGCACGGTTCCGACGAGCGGCAGCGACAGGCTGCCCCCGGGATCCACGAAATAGTCGCCGGTCAATTGCGCTTCGCCATAGACGGTGACACGCAGTCTGTCGCCAGCCCTCACCTCGATCGGCCCTGTGGCCCCGCCAGGCCCGATCTGGTGCGACTCGATCCCGACGCAGGGCTCCGTGCTCATCTCGATAGTGTCGCAGCCCGCCAGACTTCCTGCGAGCAAAAAGCTCAACAGTACTGAATGTGTCTGTCTGAACGATCTAAAGCTCAACGATGAACACTCCAAAAGGAATTGGTGATTTTTAATAGTGCCACGCCCTCTTGCCCGCAAGTCATTTAACCTGCAACTACAAAAGTGCGCTACTTCTCACAAGCGTTATAGTTAGCCATTGGTAAGACTGATCGCGGCGCCTCCAGCGGTGTCCAAAATCCACGAATCATTTCCCTCGAGCACCACGGCTGTCAACACATTCGTCGCGTAAGCGCCGGTGTCGGCGTTGATGCGGTTCGGCAAGATTTCGACAGTCGGTACGGCATTATGCCCGTGAACAATGATTTTGCCGAAACTCTCGGAGGCGCCAAGAAACTCGTCTCTTATCCACAACAGATCTCGTGGTTGTTGCTGATCGAGAGCGACCCCCGGGCGAACGCCCGCATGGCAGAAGAAATACTCCCCAAGCGTATAAGAGAGGCACGTTTGCTCTAAAAATTCGCGGTGCAGATCGGGCAGGTTGTGGCGCAGACGATCCTGGGCGGCTTTGAAACCCCGGCCCCGCATGACCTCCGTAACTTCGACATTATAAGAGGCGAGCGTCTCGACGCCGCCGAAGTGGCGCCATTTATCTAAAACGCTCTCATCCTCGAGAAACTGAAGCATGACCGCTTCGTGATTGCCGCGGAGCGGGATGAAAGACGTCGGGAAGTTGTTCGACGCTAAGCGCTCGATCACGGTCGCGGAATCCGGACCCCTGTCCACGTAATCACCCAGGAAGATCGTGAGCACGGTCTCGCACGGTCTCTCGATCACGTCTCGCCATATTTGTTCCCCGAGACAGTCCAATAAATCCGCCCGTCCGTGGATGTCGCCGATCGCATAGACCCGACAGCCAGCAGGCAGAAAGCTTTGATCCGCTCCGCCCGCTTGGCGCTGTTGACCTCGAAACAGCCGCCATGCCGATGGAAGCAGGTTGGCGGCGCCGCCAACGTCAAATTTGAAGCGTCTCAGATTTTGCAGCAAGGCGTCGGCGCCCCAGGAGAAACGGAAAGCGTCGTCGGGCGAGGGGTCGATCGGAGTGGAGCGGTCCGGAAAGCCGATCATGTGAATAGCCTTGAACGAATGCATGAGCATTATACGGAGGATCCTCGCTCCGGCAAGCGCTTGGCGCGTCGCTCGCGTGTCAATAAATAAGAGCGCACGGCGCCTCGCCTCGCGAGCTGGAAGCTATTCAAGTCATATCACTTGACCTTAGCAGAAGTCCTGTCGAAGGCTTTAGCGAAATGATTTACGTCAATTTGTTGAGTTAAGTAGTTTTACTTAAGCCTCGGCGGCGCTCAAAAAAATGGCCAAAGAGATTTCGATGCTGTTGCGCCACCGAGCAGCTGGCCTGTAAATTGTATCTATGCTGAACCGCGGCGTGGGTTGCGCGCGCGCATTGAGTGTGCAACTCTAACTTATTGTTACTACGGCTCACTTTAAGGCTAAACATGTTGAAAACCGATCTGAGCTCGCAGGATGGTTTCTCGCTTGCCGAGGCTCATGACGCTCTTTCCGAGCATAAGAAGATATGTCCCTATAACCACGTCGCCGCACTTGTTGTTCTCGACGCGGTTGCGATCGCGGTCGTCGGCATTGTCGCAACTTGGGCTATCGGATTCGCCCGCGACAGTTCGATGGAGCTGCAGCAATGGCAGATCTTCGCCATGACATTTGGGATCCTATTGCAATTCAATACGGCGAAAGCGGTGGGCGCTTATGACGTCGATAAAGCGTTTGACCTCACGCCGTCAGTCAAGGCGTCCATTTGCGCCCAAGTGACGACCTTCGCCATGCTGGCGGTTGCAGCGGCGGCGGCAAAACAGGCCGGACACTATTCGAGGCTCTGGTTTTTCACCTGGGCGCTCAGCAGCGTACTATCTGCTCAGGCCCTGCGCGCCTTTTTGGCAAAACGCTTCTACAATAAGATCGACGCTGGCCACCATATGAGCCGCGCCATGTCGATTGGCGTCGGCGGCGCCCCAATCGAGCGTGATGACATCGAGTTCGCCACGCAAAAGAAGGTGCGGGTCATCGTCGAACGGCGTCTCCAAAGCCACCATGATCTCGCGGCGCTTGCCAAGACCATTTCCGAACGGCAGATCGATTGCCTGTTCGTCTCCGGGCCTTGGGAGGCGATCCCAGAGATCGCCTCCGCGCTCAGCGCGCTCAAACACCTCTCGGTAAGAATACTTATTCTCCCCCGCGAAAAAGCCCTGTCGACGATCCTCGACGCTTCGCTCTTTGACGGGGATCGCTTGGCGCTTTGCGTCAGTAATCAGTCCATCGCCGGTTGGGGGCTTTGGCTCAAGCGCGTAGAAGACATCTTTATTGCCGGCGTGGCGCTCGCTTTGCTGACCCCCTTGTTCATCCTCGTGTCCTTGGCGATCAAGCTCGAGAGTCCGGGGCCGGTGTTTTTTCGGCAGACGCGCGTTGGCTTCAACGGCGAACGGTTTCAGCTGTGGAAGTTCCGGTCGATGTATGTCGAAGCCACCGACCCGCACGCTCAAATTCAGACCGCTAAGGGCGACACGCGCGTGACCCGGGTGGGCCGCCTCATTCGTCGCCTGAGCATCGATGAGCTGCCGCAGCTTCTCAATGTCATCGAAGGCGACATGTCGATCGTCGGGCCAAGGCCGCATGCGCTCGCGACCAAGGCCGAGAATCTCCAGCTCGAGGACGCTTTTGACGATTATGCCGCTCGACATCGCGTCAAGCCGGGAATAACCGGCCTCGCGCAGGTGAGCGGCTTTCGCGGCGAGCTGACCAGCCTGGAGAAATTGCGCCGGCGGATCGACTACGATCTCGACTACATCAAACACTGGAGCCTTTGGCTTGATCTCCAGATCATCACGAAGACGGCGGTCATCGTCTTGTGGGACAAGAACGCTTACTGATAGAAAGAACCTCGAAACGAAAAGGGCCGCTTTCGAAGGGCGCCCGCATGAAGAGTTGGAAAATTGCCGGATGCGTGCATGCCTAGCAGCGTAACTTTGGCGGGTCTCTCTGCAGCTGAGGCGCCATTAGCTTCATCTGCGTCGACAGAGCGCTCATTCGATCGCAAGCTGTTTGCGGCCTTGATATTCGGCCTCGCCTTCGCGCCGTTTTGGTTGGGCTCCAACCGCCCGATCGCTTGGGGCCTAAATGCGATCTACTATGGCGCGCTCGCCATCCTTTATGAGGCCGCGCTGCTCTGGAGCGGCAGAACCCATCCCGTCGCCTTGCGCCGTATTTGGTTTCCGGCGATCGCTTTCATGAGCGTCGTCGTGTGGTCGCTCTTGCAGATTGCGCCCTTCATGCCGGAGAGCTGGCGTCACCCGATCTGGCGCATGGCGAGCGACGCGCTCGGCGAACCGATCGCCGGCGCGATCAGTGTCAACCCCGACCTGACGGTTCTGGCGGTGACGAGGCTCTTGACCTGCGGCCTGGTGTTTTGGTTGTCATTGCAGCTTTGCCGCTCCGAGCGTCGCGCGCGCGCCATGGTCAAGGGAATAGCCCTGATTGGCCTCGGCTACGCGGTCTACGGAATCCTCGCCTTCTTTGTCTGGCCCGACACTATTCTCTGGTTCGACAAGGAGTATTATCGGGACTCGGTAACGTCGACGTTTGTGAATCGGAATTCATATGCCACCTACTCCGCGATAGGACTTGTTTGCTCGCTAGTTTGCGCGCTGCGCGTGTTTCAGCGCTTGACTCCGCCTGGAATGGCTACCGTTGGGCAGCGAGTCGCAGCTTTGATCGCAGCGGCACTGGGTCCCGGCGGCTTCTGGATTGTCTGTGCATTCATAATCGGCGCTGGTCTTATGCTTACAGGCTCGCGGGGGGGCATCGCATCCTCACTGGCTGGCGTTTCGGTCTTTTTCGTGCTGGCGGCCATCCGCGGCCGTAAAAACCCAATTTTTGTTAGCGTCACCCTATTGGTCATGGTCTCTGTGGTAGGCGTCACCTTGCTTTATTTCGGCGATTTCCTCGCCCATAGGTTAAACACGAACCATATGGATGATGAAGGTCGGCTTGCTGTTTATGCTTTGACATGGCGCGCGGTCTTGGACGCTCCCTGGCTTGGAACTGGTTATGGTACCTTCCAGGACGTCTTTAAGATGTATCGTGATGCAACTCTCGTATCGCTGTTTTTTTGGGATCGCGCACATAATACTTACCTAGAGCTGTTCCAAGGATTGGGGTTTCCGGTGGCAATCTTTTTTATGCTAAGCGTAGCCAATATCGTCGGGCACTGCATTTTGGGGGTGAAACAGGAGGCTGTGGCACCCGTCGCGGCCGTCGCCACAAGCGTGGTCGTTTGCCTGCACTCTTTTGTTGACTTTAGCTTGCAGGTCCAGGCTCTGGCGCTGACCTGGTCGGCACTGCTCGGGGCAGGACTCGCGCAATCCCCCAGTGTAATAAATCCTGACGGCTCCTTTTAGAGTCAATGGCACATGATTGGCTTTTGCCGGAGGTTTCCGAATTGCAAGTCGCAGAGGAAAAATGAATCAGCCGATCCTTGTGAACCAACGTTCGCCAAATGTAGGTGCAGGCACTACCAGCGAATTGGATCTTCGCCAAGTACAGGACTTCTTCTGGCGAAGGTGGAAGAATATTCTGGCGGTGACGGCCGTCGTGGTGGCATCAGCGACGATTGTGTTGCTCATGATGACGCCGCGCTATACCGCTACTGCGCAGGTATTCCTCCAGCCGAGAAAAGAAAAAATCCTCGGGACTGAACAGATTGTCGCAGAACTAAGTCTTGAGACTAGCAACGTTGACAGTCAAGTGTCTGTAATACAGTCAACTAACCTACTTCGTCGTGTTGTCGAGACAGAAAGACTTGCAGATGACCAGGAATTCGGCAAGGGCGAGTTAGGTCTGTTTTCCTTTCTCACCTCCATCTTTGATTCACTAGGAGGCGAACCGGGGGAAGGTGATCCAGACGCCGCAAAGACCGACGTCATTCCGCCAAAAATATCGCGCGCAATAAGGAATTTAAGAGACGCGTTGGAAGTACAGCGGCTGAATCGAACGTTTGTCCTGTCTATATCGGTTACTTCGAAGGACCGGGTAAAGGCAATGCGGCTAACGAACGCTATAGCTAACGCGTTTGTGCTGAATACCGTCGAGGCCCGTTATGAAGCGGCAAAACATGCTTCGGTCTGGCTCGGCGAACGGATAGAGGAGTTGCGCCGGCGAGTAAGACAGTCTGAGGAGGAGGTGGCAAAGTTTAGACGCGACCATAATTTGGTTGCAACGACAAGCGAAGGGAAGCAAACCGTCACCGAACAGCAGCTTTCGGAGCTAAATGAAAAGCTGATCGTTGCCCGGGCGGACACTGCAGAACGGCGCGCCAAATACGAGCAAGCTAAGAAGGTTGTTGTCGAGGGTGGAGATGTGCAGGCGATCCCAGACGCAGTCCGCTCAGAGGCGATTTCCAGGTTACGCGAGCAGCAGGCAGAGGTCACTCGAAAGGAGGCAGACCTTTCAGCCCGCTATGGTGCCAGAAATCCAATTCTGATCAACGCCCGCGCGGAGCGTCGTGATATTGATCGATCAATCTCGGCCGAGGTGCAGCGTATATTGCTTAATCTCAAAAACGATTACGAGGTAGCGGAAGCTCGCGAGAAATCGCTTGAGACGAGTCTTGATCAGGCGACAGGAAGGACGGGCGTCGATAACAACATTGGTGTGCGGCTTCGGGAACTCGAACGGATCAATGCTGCAAACAAGATGATTTTCGAAAACTTTCTTTCACGCTCAAAAATCACGCAGGAAGAGTCAAGCTTAGAAGAGCGGGAAGCGCGCGTTATATCCCCTGCTACGAAGCCTGTGAGGCCATCGCACCCCAAGAAGGTTCTCATTCTTTCGCTCGCTACTGCTTTTGGTATCATTCTTGGGATAGGGGGCAGTGTTGCCCTTGATCGCTTGAACCCGGGCTTCACATCAGCAAGGGAAATTGAAGAAAAACTTGGATATCCAGTGCTGGCGACTATACCCCTGCTTACTGACAAAGAACTTCGAGTCAACGATAAGGTAATGGACCCCGCGAGCTACCTTGCTAAGAAGCCTCTCTCACGTTTCGCAGAAGCGGTGCGTGCAGTTAGGGTCGGGATTCAGATGGCAGCTGTAGATCAGCCGCCGAAAGTTTTCCTACTCACCTCCTCCGTTTCTGCCGAGGGAAAATCAACATTGGCGCAATGCCTCAGTTTTTCTTCTGTGAAAAGCGGTCAGAAAGTGTTACTAATAGATGCTGACTTAAGACATCCCTCAAGCACGAAGTATTTCGACGCGGAAAACCATAAGGGGCTGGTCGAGGTGCTTACGGGATTAGCTACTATCGAAGAGGCTACCTTGCATATGAATGGTTTGAGTTTCCTACCAGCGGGAAGGAAATCCCAAACTCCGACGGAATTACTTAGTTCCATGCGTATGAAAAGTTTGGTAGAGCATTTTCGCGGGAACTTTGGCTGGATTATTATTGACGCGCCTCCCCTTGAGCCGGTTATTGACGCCAGAGTGTTGAACAATCTTGCAGATAAGGTGATTTTTGTGACGCAGTGGCAGCTTACAGCCAGAGAAACTGTGGCTCGTAATGCTGGAGTTTTCGCTGCTTCGGGAACCCTCGGCGGTATCGTTTTAAATCGTGTTGACGAGAGCAAGGCCCCACGTTACGGCGCCTATGCCGAGTATAAGGGTTATTATCATAGCCGTTACTATGAAAACTGATACGAGAGCAGAGAAACGTGACCAGCAAGGCTTTAGCAATCTCGGTGATGCTAGTGTCGCTAATTGTATTTTTAGAAGGGGCAAGTCTTCTCTTCTATGAAGCCTTATGCGCGCAAGAAGCCTACGTGATCTGGCCTGCGATCGAGCAAAAAACCAACTTTGTTACTCCTGGACCAGAGACCGAGGAACTGATTTCCAAATTTCGCGTCTTCAGCTCTCTACCGGGTACCAGCGGAGGTGCGCGAAGGATGCTCCAGACCCTGGATGAGTTAGTGTCTGCGGCAAAGCGCGTTGAGGAGGTGCACCCGAAGGAAATCCTCAAAGTAGAACCCACCTCCGGGACCAAATGGCTTGAGCTCGCGAAATTAAGAGCGGCGCGCTTTGGGTCAGGTAGTAAAGCTACGTTATCAGCTTTAGAAATGTCAGAATTAACTGAGCCACGCGAGATGGATGCTGTTGTCCAGAGGATAGTTTTTTACCTTTTGATCTGGGATGCTTTACCCGAAGGCAGACAAAGGCTAGCTCTCAGTGAACTATCGGATGCCGTGATTTTGATGGATGTTCAAGCCAAGCAAACCATAAGGTCCACCATTGCGGCAATGGATGCAACATCAAGGCAGGTTATCAAACAGAGGCTCGCTCCTTTGCATCCGGGAAAAAATGAGTGGATGAAAGCCATAGGGTTGTGATACTTTACGATCGATCTATAGCGTTTTGTCTTGCTCTGTGCAGGGGGGTGAGCGTTCAACGCGTCAATTGTGAAGCAAATAATAAGAACTATTGTGGACCCTTGACGAGGAGGTTTAGTAAAGGAATCACGGGGCGAAAGTCACCCTGTGTGCGGTAGCGCGCAAACATGAATTACATAGGATGCCACCTCGCGACGACAGGGAGGCTACGCATGCACATAGCATTAGTGGCGCTCTGGCGGTTTTCATCCGGACCGAGGAATGAGGCGCAAAACGTAAAATGATCTATCCTACACCAGGAAAGATGGCGCAATTGCCGCATGAATGGGCGCTAGCCAAGTTGGTGCCAAGACTTCCTGATCATCTCAGTCAATGTCAAGTCAGGCATCACCAACAGGCGGGATGCTCTCCCTTCTATGCCCCAGCGCGATGGTTCCTTCTACCGCGGTAATAAAGACGAGCTAGTTATGGATCTCAAAAGCTGTCGCGTTAGGCCAAAGAAGATATTGGTTCAAGCAATCAATTTTGCTCCAGAATTTATTGGTTGCGCAAAATACACAGCGGAACTGGCACAATATCTTGTATCGCGCGGCCACATAGTTGAAGTTATTACAGCGCCGCCACACTATCCCGGTTGGTCTGTGTGGGCGCCATACCGCGGGTTTTTATACGCAAAGGAGACACTCCACTCTATTAAGGTGTACAGGTGTCCAATTTTAGCGAAGGGCAAGGGCGGAGGTATTTGGCGGTTAATCGCCCCTCTATCGTTCGCTCTCGCTTCGATGCCGGTAGTTGCTTGGCGTATCTGGCGGTTTCGGCCAGAGGTCGTGCTCTGTGTGGAACCAACAATGTTTTCGGTTCCCACAGCAATAATAGCTGCCAAACTTGTCGGCACCCGATGCATTCTACACGTCCAAGATCTTGAGGTGGATGCCGCCTTTGAAGTGGGCCACATAAGGGGCGAGGCGCTTCGAAAGTTTGCGACTGCAACTGAACGGAGTCTTTTGAAGAAGTTTGACCGTATCATCACAATCTCTCAGGGGATGCGTGAGCGATTGATAGCAAAGGGCTTGGACGCGACCCGGATAACTATGGTGCGAAACTGGGTGGACACAAGGACGATCAGGCCGATACCGAGAAGCGAGCCAAATCTATTCCGCCTCGAGCTGGGGATAAATGAAATGAAATTTGTCGCTTTGTATGCCGGTCATATAGGCGCAAAGCAAGGATTAGACGTAATTATTTCGGCCGCCCGGGAGCTGCAGTTTCGAGACGATATTGTGTTTGTGATTGCAGGTGACGGTCCGTTGCAGGAACGTCTCAAGGAAAGCAGTGCCGAACTGCTTAATATTTCGTTTCTTCCTTTGCAGCCGGTGGATCGTTTGAACGAACTGCTGTCCATGGCGGATTTGCACGTACTGCCCCAACAAAAATGGGCCTCTGATTTAGTACTGCCGTCCAAACTCGGTGGCATGTTAGCTAGCGGACGGCCAATCGTCGCTGCCGTCGACACCGGGACAGAACTGTTTCGCATTCTATCGGACATTGCATTACTCGTGCCCGCAGGCGACCACGTTGCGCTCGCCAAGGCTGTTTGTCGCGCTAGAGAAGAAGAGCTTTCTTCGATGGTAGAGAGAGGATTGATGCTTGCTGATATGTTAGATGCCACGCAATTATTGCCGATGTTCGAACGAGAGCTATTTGAAGCCGCGGAGGATGACTCGGACGTTGGAACCGGCCTTAGGGTCGATGTTGAGCTTTAGAAGCTTGCGGGTGCGTCGCGTTAGATAAGCTCGCGCAAATCCCCTCTTTCCAAGGGTGCAGTTTTGGAGCCTCAGACCATAAATCGTTTCATCAAATATCTTAAGGCTGCGATGACGCCGTCGTTTTGGCCAGCCCTTGCAAAGGGAGTCATGCCAGCGGTCGAACATATCGGGGCGATTAAACGGCTCGCGCCAAGGACGCTGATCGATATCGGCGCTAACAAGGGGCAATTCTCACTGATGGCGCGGTACTTGTTTCCTTCAATTGAAATTCAAGCTTTCGAGCCTTTGGACCGGGAACTCCAAATCTACCGGTCGCTAATTGGAAGGCGCGCTCAACTTCATGCTACCGCGCTTGGGGACGTCACGGGTAGTGCGAACTTCTTCGTCACAGCGCGCGCTGACTCGTCCTCACTCTTGGAACCCGATTTGGGCCAGGAGAAGGCTTATGGGATACGGACTAAGGCATCGATGCTTGTCCCTGTTGCTCGGCTCCCGGAGATCATTGACGTTGAGACGTTCAAGCGACCTATACTAATGAAACTCGACGTCCAAGGTGCTGAACTGGAAGTGCTAATGGGTGCAGAACAAATACTGCGCTTCATTGATGCCATCTATTGCGAAGTGTCTTTCGTCGAACTCTACAAAGGGCAGCCCCGCGCAACGGAAATCATTCAGTACTTGGCCCAGCGCCAATTTGAGCTACGCGGGGTGTTCAATATGTCGACCACAAAAGAATACGGGCCTACGCAGGCGGACCTCTTATTTCTGCCGCGCGTCGAGGTGGGTCAGGGCCCCTAACCTCTCATTTCGATGCATTAACCGGGCTAGGGTGCAACCAAGGCGGCGGCAGCGAGCTGAAATTGAAAAAAATTGCATTCGTATGGGATAATTTTGGACCGATGCATATCGACAGGTGCGACGCCTTAGTGCATGAATGGGGCGGCCGCGCTTTGCTCATCGGGGTCGAGATATTCGGAAAGAGCGAAACGTACATATGGCCCTCATCAAAAGCTCGAACGTTCGAAAAAGTCACCCTCTTCCCTAATGGACTTCCGCTCTATCAACGCCAACTTAGGTTAACCCAGTCCCTTGTCCGAGCAATAAGCGAAATCAACCCATCTGCCGTGTTCTTTTGCCACTATGAACTCCCAGCTATCTGGGCGGCGGCCGCGATATCACGGATGCGCGGACGACATGTCTTTGTCATGAATAATTCTAGGTTTGAGGACAAGGAGCGTTTCCGGCTTAGGGAACTTGCAAAGGCCTTGTTCCTATTACCGTACGAGGGCGCGCTGGTAGCTGGAGAGGGAAGTAGGAGCTATCTTGAATTCTTGGGAATGTCACAATCACGGATTGCTCTGGGGTATAATACTGTTTCGGTCAAACGCATTCAACGCCTCTGCGAAGCGCCTCCGGCTCCAGAGGGAGCTCCTTTTTCCGATCGCCACTTTTCAATCATCGCGCGATTCGTTCCAAAGAAGAATTTGGCTACAGCGATTGAGGCCTATGGAGAATATGTCAAACTTGTCCCGCAGCCACGCGCATTGCATATTGCGGGCTATGGTCCAGATGAACCAGCATTGCGCAAGCTCGTTTCCGACTTAGGCTTGTCCCATAACGTCATTTTCAGAGGTGCGCTGCAAATCGAGGGTGTCTCAGAAATGTACTCAACGACCCTTGCGCTGATACTGACAAGCATAGAAGAGCAGTTCGGAAACGTTGTTATCGAAGCACAAGCGACCGGGCTGCCAGTCATCATTTCTGACCGTTGCGGGGCGTGGGAAGTAATGGTGCAGTCTGGGGTGAATGGCTTCGTAGCGGAGTCAGACAACGCTCCTGGTTACGCCTATTTCATGTCGCTTCTATCCGAGGATGAAGGCCTGTGGAGGGCGATGGCCTTGGCAGCGCGACAGAGTGCACGGCGCGGCGACGTGGAGAGATTTGTTGAAGGTGTCAATTCGCTGATTGGGCCTCTGGATAGCCGTCCGAGGGTGAGCTAGTGAAATCCCGAAAGTGCGGTGAACGCTCTGCCATGTCTTTTCCCACTAACTACGTAAGACGTTACATTACGGAATACCCATGTGGAAGGGAACGCAGGCGAAAGCCGCTCGTATTCGTTTGGGATAGCTTCGGTCCAATACAGGCAGATCGCTGTGACGCTGTCGCGGAACACTACGCGGGTCATAGAGTGGTGATAGCATTGGAGCTTGCTGAAAGCAGCGACCCCAGTGCTTGGTCATCGCCGGGTCCAAACAGGTTTCAAAAGTTTACCGTATTTCGAAATTCCGGTGCAGCCAAAGTTTCCCTAGTGCGTCGTCTAGTTAGTCTGCTCAAGGCAACGTGGTCAATAGGCTCAGCAGACTTCTTCTTCCGTCATTATGAAGCACCAGAAGTTTTTTTAGCCGCTCTCGCACTGAGACTTAGGGGTTGTCACGTATACATAATGACTGATTCGAAGTTCGACGACATGCCAAGACGCGCGTGGGGAGAAGTTTTGAAGGGTTTGGTGTTCCTGCCATACCATGGCGCGCTCATCACCAGCAGGCGGGTCGAGGAGTATATGAAGTTTATGCGCTTCCGAGCGGACCGCATCGCTTATGGATATGACTCGCTATCTTTAGAGCGCATCCGCGGGCTCGCAGAAACTGAACCCGCGCCACGTGGCGTCCCGTTTTCTTCCCGCCACTTCTCCGTCATCTCAGGCTTTGGCACAGAAGAGAGACTTCCGTCTGTCATAGATGGTTATGCTCTCTATGCAAAAAAAAGCTCAAACCCTCGCCCACTTCACCTTTTCGGAATCGGAGCGTTAGAAGCTCGGCTCAGAGAAAAGGTTACTTCATTGGAGCTTGACGAGTTAATAGTTTTCAGAGGCACTGTCCGTTCGCATTCATGCTCGCGTGCGTTGGCGAGCACACTTGCGTTGCTGCTTGTGGGTGCTGAGGAGCAATCCCGGCTGGTCGTGATCAAGGCGCAAGCCTTGGGGGTTCCCGTGATCTACTCGCCAGAATCTGGTGCCCGGGACGAAATACTGCGTTCTGGCATAAATGGCTTTCTCATCGGCCCAGATGATCCGGAGGGGCTCGCCTTCTTTATGGATTTAGTCGCTTCGAACCGAGCGCTTTGGGAGAGGGTCGCGACGGAGGCGCTAAAGGCTGCGAACCAGGGAGACGTGTCGCGGTTCGCTGCCGGAGTAGGACAATTGTGCGGGGCGAGAGCTTTTGATGCGAAATTCTGAAGGGTATCATCATAACACCGGCGGTGTCGTCGTTGCAGTGCTAGCCTTGCCTCCACCCATAAACGGCCAGACGATTATCAACGAGAGCATCGTCTCAGGACTAAAAAGGTCGACGCGTGTCGCTATAAAGCTTGTTGATACCTCTCCTCGCAACCACCGACGAACAAGAACTTACCATTTTCGGCGCATCATACGGACATGCTTTTCACCGTTAGTATTGCTATATAACACTAGTTATAAAAAGCGGAGCTTTTACACGGTGATCGAACCAGGATTGGGCATGTTTTATAACTTCCTGACTGTCACCTTCGCCAGATTGTTTGGTTACAAGCTGTTCCTTCACCACCACGCCTCGTCGTACATTAAGTCTTATGATTTACGGTTCGCTACACTTTGTCGGCTGGCAGGTGAGAGGTCTCTTCACATAGTGCTATCAGAGCAGATGGCAAAGGACTTGAAATTGCATTATAATAGCGCTCAGACCGTTGTGGCCCACAACGCGAGCCACATTCTCGCTTGCGAGAAGCACGAGCGCATTGATAAGAATGGGATGCTCACTATGGGGTTCCTATCTAATCTTACGATAGAAAAAGGCTTGGATACTGTTCTTGACGCGTTCGAGTCGATATATTCTGACGGCCTAGATGCACAGTTATTGCTCGCAGGCCCAATTGTTGACGAACGTGCACATGCTTTGATTGCAGCCGCCCGTTTGAAGTTTGGGGATGCTCTGATCGAGCTTGGGTCGGTATCGGGGGAAGCGAAGGATCGCTTTTTCTCGAGTATAGACTTGTTTCTCTTCCCGTCCCGATACCGCTTTGAGGCGCAGCCGCTCGTAATACTTGAAGCTCTGAGCCACGGCGTCGCCGTGCTTGCCACTGATCATGGCTACATTCAGGAAATTATCTCGCCGCTGGGGACGGGCGTTGGCGCCTCTGATTTCATAAGCTTTACGGACAGATATGTACGTGAGTGGACCAGAGACGAGACCTTTCGATGCTCACAGCGCGCAGCTGCCCGTTGCCGCTTCCTGGAACTTGCGAACGAAGCAAAATGCCAGGAAATTAGTCTCTATCAGCTGATCGCCGGCGATCAATCTACATCCGCTGGCTAAGGAAATTATCTTTAATCCTCTATAGAATCTTGTTTTGCAACGCGCCAGGTGAGAGGTCTTTGAACTTCGCAGCTTTGCTTTCTTCGTTGACAGAGGCTGTCACAGCATCTCGCTCTGCGAGCGTGCTGATTCCGCGCGGTCGTAGAGCGTTCGCTGGAGTGGAATGTGGTGCCAGCAGATGCTCGCCATGCAGCGGCTGGCAGATTTTGTCGACCGCCAGAAAATGTTATAGCGGATCACGTAGCGGAGGCCGTTCTTAATAAACGTGTCTGACACATTGAATCTACCTATTGGGCGCTTGAGCGAGCTCGATGATATGACCAAGTATCTTTTATCTTTAGCTCTATTCGTCCTTCTCTTCGCTAACGCTGAGGCGGGGAGCGCAATGTTATTCCAGCTTGGGGGCATTGGGATAATCACGATGATGGCAAGTGTAGCAGTGCTTCGGGAGGGTATAGATCGAAAACCGTTAAGCTTATTTGAAACCGTTATGTTAATTGCAGCTTCTCTTTCAATGGCAATTTCCATCTTTTCTGAAGTAGAGTACACGTCCTTATACTCGTTGACCTTCCTATATGTTATTTGCCTTGCTATAGTAGTGGCTCGAACAGTAACGCTCAGTGACATTCTATCAGGTGCCACGTATTCCTACTTGGCCATGATTTCAGCTTGCTTCCTGCTCACGCGCCAGGAGATGTTTGACGCTCTAAATATCAGCTTAGATAATCGTTGGGCTTTGCGATATGCTCCTTTCGGTTTGCATCCGAATTTGGCGGGCTTTATATTTGGGGGAGGAGTTGCAGTTCTGATAACGCAGGCGCTGGTTTCGACAGGAAAGAATAGGCTCCTGTTTGCTGGCGCTTCCCTGCTGAGCCTCCAAATTGTGATGGCATCATCTTCACGTGCGTCATTTCTGGCGTTGGCGCTTGCCGTGGCAATCGCATCTCTCGCGAACCTGAAACGAATAGGTGCCAAGGTGATAGGTGGCACAATAGCCCTTGCCTTTATCGTTGTTCTATTAAAGACTCAATCGCTCTTCGATTATCTCAGCGAGATATTTGAACTCTCTTCCGAACAAAGAGGTATCGGTTCGGGCGGCTCTGGGCGCCTTGAGCTGTGGCAAATGGCTCTGGACAGACTATTTAGCGACCCAATTCAGCTGTTCTTGGGGGGGGGGTTGCGATCCTCGTCCTATGAGTTACTCGGATTCAACACGGAGAACTCCTACTTAACAATTATGTTAGATTCGGGGATTCTGGTAGGTACGGTTCTCATCTTTTCGATATGCAGATTGATATCTCGGCTTTGGCGTCAAATAAGAGCACCGCAAGGAAGAGAATGGCGCCTTTATACGGGGGTTCTGATGTTAATAACATATACCGTTGCGGAATCGGTCTTCAACAGATACCTGATTGCTATCGGCAATCCACTATCCGTGCTTTTCTTACTTTTGTGCGCCAAGACAGAACTTGTTACGCAACATAATAGCCAAGAAGTCAATGATTACAAAGAAATGATTGAAATCCGAAGTCCATTTTAGGAGGCTTACAAAGCCAAGACGACGAGGATTATCTGGCTTGGCATGGTTGGCATGTTCTTATGACTGAAGACGGATCTCAGTGAGGAGCGGGTGATATGGTGACGTATGATAGACAAACGGTAAACTCGCCCAATCCCATCGCTCGCTTCGCTCATAGGACTCGCTTATCGAAATCCATCTTGTTAGCTGATAAGCATCTTCCATGCCGAGGCGCTGTTGCGGATTTTGGCGCTGGAAATGGCTATTTCTTAAGCGCTCTCGGAGATGTAAGAGTAGATGCCGTACTCTACGCGATTGAGCCTTATATGCCACCATCGGCGGACCCGCGGATACAATATATCTCCGATCTTAGAGGAACTCCTAGGGAATTTGATGTAATAACTGCTCTAGAAGTTTGTGAGCATCTGACAGACGATCAGATCGACATATTTTTAGCCGATTGTAAAAAAAAGCTTCGTGCCGATGGAAAGCTGATTATTTCCGTGCCGATCATGATTGGAGCGGCACTCCCTATCAAGGAGCTGAGTAGGACTATTTTATTTCAAAGACGGTCCGACTACTCAACGTCGGAGATTTTGTTAGGGTTAGTCTGCTGCGATGTGCAGCGGCCCGAGGATCGGCGACCTACTCACAAAGGATTTGATTTCAGGTTGTTGCGGAAAACTCTTTGCAAAAGCTTTGTGATAGAGACTGAGCTCTACTCCCCGCTACCGATTCCATGGTGGGCAAACTCCCAAGTTTTTTTTGTTTGCAGAAGGTTGAAATAATAGAAAAAACGTCGCTAAATGGCCGCTTATGATTTTGCAAAGGATACTAATCAACCTGATTTTAGGGGTCGGTGGATCGAAGCGGCGAAGGTCCATCGGGGCACACACCGCGACAACTCTTGCGAAAAATCTTCAACGGCCGTTCGTGGCTTGAGGAGAATTTGTTACCTCGGCTGCGGCCCGTATCTACGAGATTTACGGGGGATCGTCTATTTTTAGCCACGTTGCACTTGTCTAGATACCTTCCGTAAACTCATGCGCGATGGCGAGTGGGTGCCGGCCGTTAACACCAGGTGCGCCCTAGACCTGGGCACCAACCGCCTTCATGTCAGCTCACTTAAAGTCAGCGACGACCTCGGGGTAAAAAAATAATGAGGTCAAGGAGGGAAGCAGCAGATTGATCCCCCTGGGCTCCGTCCTCCTGCCCACATCCAGTTCGGTGTTAGGTGCTCTAGGGGTGAGCTTATGCGTTTCCTTGCCTAGACCTTGAATAGCAACGCTGAGCAAGAATAAGAATATGTTCATGAGATTCGGTCTCCGTGCCTTCTCGCTTCTCTGCGCATTGTGGCGCTTTGCCCTGCAATTTGCCTGGGCCAGCCCATTGGATCAATTTGATCCAAATGATCCGTCCGCGTCAGGTTACAGGAAAGTTTTCGAGGATGATTTCATAGATAACGCAGGGATAGATCTCAATCGCACGGGCAAGCCCGGTTATCGATGGTATCTAACAAAGTTTATCAAAGGCCATGTTCCGACGCCGCCGGAATCACTAGTCGTCAAGGATGGGGTCCTTACCCTAACCCCCACCGACTCTACCAATTGGAGTTTGGCTTCTGCGGGGCCAAGTCAAAATGGAACTGGATACGTTGGCCAGGCGTTCGGCGGGGGATTTTTTGTCGAGGCGCGAATCTCCTTCTCACCGAATCTGAGCAATGCCGAGAGAGGCTGGCCCGCTTTTTGGAGCATTGCGATCGAGAAGCTCACGTTGAACGGCGCAGATCATTGGGAGGATCAAGAGCCAGAGTTCGAGCACTTCGCGGAGGATGACTTATTTGAATATAACATCTCAGCATGGGCGGGTCCCAACTCTTTTACGAGCACGATGCTCGACTGGTATGGTAAATGGCGTAAAACCTGCTCCGAGGGCTTTTGTAGGATTGGCAATTTCGGCAAGCCTTCCCGTTTTGACAACCATGTGGTGCATATTAGAGAGGTCGTAAATTGGAGAGAGTTCCACCGGATCGCACAGTTATGGATCCCAGCAACGTCCGAACCGAATTCAAAGGGGTACATCCAAAATTACTTTGACGGCCTTCCAACGCGTTCGCGTGTGAGCTGGAGCAAATACCAAGAGGGAACTCCTCCTCCTCCAACCGGAGATGCAATCTTTAGTATAATCGATAGACAGCACTTGGTGATCATCATTGGATCGGGAATGGATCAGCCATTGCGAGTAGATTGGGTTCGCGTTTGGCAACTGCAAAAGTGAGAATAACGCTAAGCGGAGGCCCACCATGCCCTAGTGAAATGGGGGATCCAACTCGAATGATTCTTCCGCTACTGCTTGGAGGCAGATTGTGAGTTTACCCCGGGTTGGGGTGTTTCACCCCGGGACGCAACATTCGTGGCAAACGGCTCGTGCATTTGCAAAACGGGGGATGCTTGAATGGTACGTCACGTCTATCTTTTACCAGCCGCAGAAGTGGCCGTATCGTATCGAGGCCTATGCCCCGGGACGACTCCGGGATTTGTTGCATAGAGACTTTAAGCGGTTTTATCATCCCGACCTTGACGCTGCTTTGGTGCAAACGTCCGGGATATACGAATGGGCCTTTAGAGTGGCTCGGCGCTTTGGATTTGCTGAATCCGCGAAGAAGCTAAACAAGGTCAGCAATAAGTATCTAGCGAAAAGGGTTGCTAGTATATTGAACGCGGAACCGATAGATGTTCTTTGGGGATATGACGGTTGCTGTCTCGAAGCATTCGCTCAAGCCAAAAAACAAAACGTGCAAACAGTGCTAGATAAGACTATAGGAGACCCGCGCGTTTTCAACAAAATCATAGCAGAAGTTTATGAGGAGTTCCCAGAGTTTTTCGAAACGCGAAAGTTCCGGTTGCCAATGTCTACGATAGACAGGCAAGACCATGAGTACGATTTAGCAGATAGAATTCTGGCCGGTTCTGAGTTTTGCCGCGAAAGCATCGTAACTGCGAGACCGGAGCTCGAGGCGAAACTGCAAGTCGTTCCCTATTGTTTTGATGATGTTTTCTTTCCACAAACAACAAGAAGCTCACAGACTCCGTCGGTTGCGAGGCCCGTCCGCTTCATATTCGTCGGACAGGCAGGCCCGCGGAAGGGTATTCATCTGATTTTACGCGCTTTTGAGAAGATTGAGAAATCCGCGGCCCACCTCACAATTCTTGGTTCGCTGCAGGTTCCAAGAGAAGTGTTCGCGCCTTTCGCAGACCGCGTAGAAATCGTGCCGACGGTCAGGCGCGACGAGGTGTCTTGCTTCCTCGAGCACGGAGATTGTTTGCTTTTTCCCAGCTATTTTGAAGGGTCAGCAATTTCGATATACGAGGCGCTGGCTTCAGGGCTCGGCATAATCCAATCTAAGAACACCGGCGTTGTGATTGATTCATCAGTGGGATGGACTCTACAACAGCTCAATGTAGAGGAACTGCTGAGCGCAATAAGGACTATAATTGATTCACCGGAACTGTTGGCCTCTTGGAAGGCAAATGCTCGAGGGTTTGCTGAAAGGCTCAGCTTCGCGAACTACGCGGAAAAGGTGCAACGCATTGCAATAGATTTGGCGGATAGACAGACACATGATATCTGATTTTGAACAATTCGATTGCGGCGAGCTGGAATCTGACGTGGTGGTGGTGGGGGCGGGGGCGGTTGGTCTCGCCGTGGCGATATGCCTTTATCGAGCAGGGAAAAGTGTCGTCCTGCTGGAAGCAGGCGGGGAATCGGTGGAAGAACGATCACAGGCGTTCTTGCGGAATGCGATTTCCACGGGACGTCCTTTTGCAGGATTGGAAACCGGTCGCTTTAGCAGCCTTGGAGGGACTACTACGGCTTGGGGCGGACAACTAGTGCCGTTTGATCCCATTGTTTTCGAGCACCGCCCCTGGGTTTCGAGCGCAAAGTGGCCCATAAGTGCAGACAGCCTTGCTTATTATTATCAAGAAGCTGCGGCGTTGATCAACGCGAAGGATCCGCTAGTCCCAAGCGCAAGCCTATGGTCAAAGCTTGGCATCCCAATCGTAGACTGGAGCGAGGAGATCGAGCCGCTCCTCACGCAATGGCTCCGTCAACCAAATTTTGGAACGCTTTTCTTCCCTGAGCTTTCGGCGAAAGCGGGACCCCGGATCGTGCTTCACGCCAGAGTTACAGAGATTGACGCGTCGCCAGACGGTACTATCAATAGCCTTGCCTTCGTAAATCAAGCAGGAAAAGTTGGACTCGCCAGTGCCTCATGTTTCGTTTTGGCTACGGGAACCGTTGAGACTATTCGCCTGTTGAAAACCCGCCTGTCCAGAGGTCGATTCGCAACGTGGTCTGAAAATAATCTGCTGGGCTCGTATTTCACTGATCATATTGACGCTTTTGTAGGGAGGGTACGTCCTCTTGACAAGGCTCGTTTCCACGACGTCTTCGATAGTGCGATCCTAGATAATGTTAAGTACTTTCCGAGGCTCAAGCTGTCGGCACTATCGCAGCGAACAAATCATATGGTCGGTGTAGCTGGGCATATGATATTTGATTCTCTACTAGAGGACCATCTACAGAATTTTAAGGCGTTTGCGAAGGCGATTCTCCACGGTCGCTGGCCAAAGGATGCCATGAGTGCACCGTTTCACGTTTGGCAATTGGGCCGAGTAATGTTTCCACTGGTGACCCGATACGTTCGCTCAAATCGGATCCTCAGCCTTTCGGACAGAGGGATCCGGCTTCGGCTAACCTGCGAGCAAATCCCCATAAGGGAGAGTTGCGTCACCATAGGCGATCGGTTGGATGCCAACGGGATCCCGCTCGTGCAATTGAACTGGGCGCTCGATGGCCGAGAGTTGGAGTCGATGGCATTCCTGGCCAAAGCGATCCGTAACCAGCTTTGGAAGCAGGGCCTTGCCGAGGTGGAGATTGACGACCGTTTGGCGAAAGGAGAAGCTACGTTTCTAGACACGGCCGATGATGCCTATCATCAGATGGGGGGCGTGCGTATGGGATTTACTCCCGAAGAAGGGGTGGTTGACGCGAACCTGCGCGTGCACGGAAGTACGAATCTCTACGTAGCTGGCGCAGCGACGTTTCCGACAACCGGTTTTGAAAATCCCACGCTTACGGCTATATCCTTGGGCATTCGGCTTGGTGAGCATTTGACGAGGAGTGTTTTGTGACGAGGTTCCCAGGCTCTAATATTGAAACATCACGGATCGGCTTTGGCTGCGCGTTCTTGGTTGGCGGTGCGAGCGCAGGCGAGAGTGCGCGCCTTGTCGATGCGGCGTTTGACGCGGGGATCCGCCATTTCGACGTTGCGCCGAGCTATGGTCTTGGTCTAGCTGAGGACGTAGTAGGCGCTACGCTCAGCCGTCGTCGTCATCGCATTACGATCACGACCAAGGTGGGCGTGCCTCGCCCCCGTTGGGGTTATCAGCTTTCAGTGGTCCGTTCCACAGTACGGCCCTTGCTTCAACGCGTGGGCCGCCTCAGAGAGACCTCCGCGCGTATTGGAGGTGCCTTGGCTTCCGGGCGTGAGAAACTTGACCGGGTCATTCTTCGGCGTGGCCTGGAGGAAAGTTTGCGGCGGTTGAGGACCGACTACGTGGATGCCCTTCTTCTACATGAGCGGGCCCCGCATGAAGTTGGAGCCGAGATCGTTGAATCTCTCGAGGGTTTTGTCGATTCCGGCCAGATCGGTTCCTATGGAATCGGAATCGTTGGACCTGGAAATAACGATCTCTTTGAACGTCCAATAGGAAGAATTGTTCAATTTGCGTCGTCCATTTTTTCGCAACCATACGCTGCGGGATGCGGCCAGATGGTCATCACACACAGAGCCATAATGAATGGCCGCTTGAAGCTTGCTCGCGAACTTGCAGACGATGCCGCGCTAAGAGGACAGGTTTCTGAATTAGTTGATTTCGATCCCGTCGAGGAAGAGCATCTAGCGGATTTGCTCTTGGCTGCCGCCTTTCAAGAAAATCCAAGTGGTATAGTCCTCGTGTCTTCCAGGAAGGTAGAGCGAATCGCGCGCTATGCCCAAATCCCCTTTAATTCAGGGTTGATGGAAGCGGGCCGTCGGATTGCCACTCATTTCGGGGCTACGAGCCAATCAACATCTCGGGCACTGAACAACTCGGAAGCGGTGGAAAAGCCAAGGGGGCCGCGTTCTAGATTCAAGGATTCCGCCACGGGATAATTGCAGGTCAGACAGCTTCACCTGAGCTTCAGCTCCACCTTGAGGCAACGGGGCGGCTGATCTTGATGTTGTGTCTCTTTAGGGCGCTTCGTTCGGCGTCTCGTTGAGAGGCGTGCTGGACTCTCACTCTTGTGAGATCGCACCATAGCGGGAAGCGAAGCTCCATCCCCGCTGTGCGGCTCGACGTCATGCAGAGATGAGGGTGCAAAGGCATTATCGCGGTGTAACTTTCGGCGATCGGTATGATTTCTCCGAATGACGCTCAATGACTTCGCGCAAAACAACTCGACGCCTACAAAACAGAAGGGCCTAAGAATGACTAAGCTAACCTATTTTGCACGCTCGGCGCTAAAACTGTCCAAAAGTGAGCAATACCACTGCCCGAACTGTGGGTGCAAAGGTTCAAAATTAGTAGAGAGAAAGTATTTCATAACCGCATTGAGGCGGTGTGATGAGTGTAAGCTGATGTTTCGAACTCCGACAGACTCTCCGCAAGAAAGCGCTGCATTCTACAACGATTTATATGAGCAGGGGTTTACTACAGGTATGCCGACCGACCAAGAGTTATCAACTTACAAAGCGTCCAACTTCAAGGAATCTGATAGGGACTATGAAATATATTTATCAGTTCTCGCTATGCTTGGATGTTCGCCCGGTCAGAAGCTTTTCGATTTCGGGTGTTCTTGGGGCTATGGTAGCTACCAGCTCTCCCTAGCGGGATACGACGTAACTGCAACCGAAATATCACTGACACGTAGAAAATTTGCAGCAGAAAAGCTTGGGGTGAGAGTAAATTCTGATTTCGAGGGGTGGTCCCGCCGTCCGGAAAACCTGTCTTCATTCGACGTTTTCTTTTCATCTCATGTACTCGAGCATGTGCCGTCTCCTTCGAACGTCATAGATGCCGCTTTTAGAATTTTAAAGCCGGGCGGCTTGTTCGTAGCCTTTCACCCAAACGGTAGCGAGCCGTGTCGGGCCACACATCCAACGTGGAGTCGGCTTTGGGGAGAGGTTCACCCCAATATGATTGATGACATCTATTATGATAACGTTCTTGGCAAGTATTCCAGAATCTACGGCTCTACGCCTAGCACAATTACGTCCGAGCAACGGGATTTTTTGTTCAAAAGCTCCCGGCCGGGCGTATTGCGGACCAATAATCTAGAAGGTAGCGAAATGTTTGTTGCGGCGCGAAAGAACGGTCACTAGACCCCTTAGTCCCCTGCTGCAAAATCCAAATCTACTCGAGCGAATAATACCAGGGGTGACAACAAGGTGACGCCTGAGCGCATGCAGCACGCCCCAGGTCGCTCGCAAGACCGCGTCGCCAGCGCCTCTTGTTGGAACTGCTTGCTGTTGCTTCATCAGAGTGTCTTGGATCCCTAGCAAAAGCGCCGGGTGTCGTTCATTATTGACGCTTGGCAGCAGTCAACCCTAATCTAAGAATGCATCCGCTGGGACGATGGCAACGCCTACACAGCTGACAGCGGCGGCTTGCTCCTCCAATGATTAGAGCAACACCATGATATCGCGTGACCGTATTAAGCAAAGAATGCTCGGCGGTTTTGTTGCTCATTTTGGTAGTCGAGTATGGTTGATTGTCGCTCGGCTAGTTGAAGCTCCACTTTTCCTTTCGTATTGGGGAAGGGAGCTGTGGGGTGAGTGGCTGATGCTTACAGCTATCGCTGAATACGTGAGTCTTTCGCAAATCGGAGTGTCAGACGCGGTTCGTAACGAGGTCGTTATGGCGGTCGCGCGAGGGGATACTAATTCGGCTACCAAGAGTCTGCACACGACTCAAAGTGTATTGATTGTGTTAAGCGGGGTCGCCTTAATCCTAGTTTGCGCGGTTGTGTCTCTTGATCTCTCTCGTCACCTACACATTACAAATATTTCGGAAGCGTCAGCCAAGTTCGTGATCATTTTTAGTTCAATTCAAGCTGCGATCCGGTTGCAAGCTGCGATACCTCAGGCGACGTTGAGTGCGTCGGGGTATTATCCTCTTTCAACTACTTTGTCTGTTTGTGGTTCGATAATCGCGTTCGTGCCCTCAGTAATTCTTGTCCCACTGGAGTTTGGGCCTGCTTCATTGGCAGTTGCGCAGCTTTTGGCGGCGATACTGGAACTGAGCGCGTTTTGGGGGGTAACGCTCTACCTTTCTCGTTGGGCTAGATTTGGAGTTATCTGCAATAATTATAATGAATTGCGACGAATAGCTCTCCCGGCAATAAAAATGGCGTCTTTTAATGTGGGACAAATGCTCAACACACAAGGCTATCGCATCATAGTAGGGTTGGTTCTCGGTCCCAGCGCATTGAGTAGCGTTACCGTTGTCCGCACTTTCTGCCAGACACTTACACAAGGCGGCACTATGATTAGCCAAGTTTTTCATCCTGAATTAGCAGCCGCACAAGGGCGAGGGGATTTAGAAGACTTTCGTAAGCTTGCGCATTCATGCCTCCGCTGGTCCGCATGGGTTGGATTTGTAATCTTTCTAATTGCCACTCTGTTTGGGGAGAAATTCATCTTCTTTTGGACGAATGGTAAGGTTAAGTTTGGGATGGAGGCGCTTTTTTTGCCACTGCTGGCAACATTAATGGATGCAGTTTGGCGTAGTGCAATGATACCGGCTTATGCTACAAATCGGGCTGGCAAAATCGGATTTGTCTTTTTGGTTACGTTTGGATTTGGGTTCCTATTTGCAACATATTTTTTCAGCTACATAGGCGGAATTAAAGGAGCACTTGCAGCTCTACTACTGCCTCAGCTGGTAATGACATTTGCAGTTTTCTTCATCGTGCCTCCTATCTGCGGAGACTCTGGATTTTTTTGGTTCAAGATCATGCTTAGTCCGCCTATCGACTTGGAGATGTTAAAGAGAAGAATTGCATCATGGATTTAGCACTACTTTGGCAGATTTTTTGGAGCTCCGGCACTTTTAGGATTCCCTCGGATCGTTTTGCGTGATTCATGGGTGGTCGGCTTTTGGAGGGCCGGCCATGGACGAAAGCTGGAAGTCCGATCTCGAACGGTGGCTCACGCCTTTCATCGACGCACTTCGGCACAAGACGCGGGCGCGGATGTGTCCGGTTTATGTGGCGGGGCTGATCGGCGCAGGTGACCGTGGCGGCGCGGGATGGCGAGGTCGGCTACGACCAGCTTCATCACTTCATCGCCAGCAGCGTGTGGGGTATCCCCACGGGGTGGACCACCTTTTGAAATTTCGGCGAAGCGTGATGCTGTGCAGCTAAATCGGCTTTATGAGCGAGGCTAGCTGCACAGCATGGTAAGCGTTCAGCCGGCGCCATTCTGGCGGCGAGCGGCGTGGAAGTGGTAGCGGTTGGACATGGATAGCAACATCTATGTCTACGCCTATGCGCAGAACTGACACGAACCAGTTCATCGAGGTCCGCGCGGAACGTCTCGAAGGAGCGCTGGTCGGAGAACGCCGACGTTGGTCGGAGGACTTCAAGGACCGAGCGATCGCCGCGTCGCTTGAGCCCGGCACGAATTTCTCGGCGCTGGCGCGTTCGCCGGATATCGCGCCGTCGCAACTTTTCGGGTGGTGTCGCGCTGCCGCTCTGCGGGCGAAAAAAAATCGATTCAGGCGCCGGCGGAGCCGCGTGCGGCAAAGACGCGGCGCGTGGAGATAGAAAATCGGCGGCGCGGTCGTGCGGGGTAAGCGTACACCCGGCACCGTTCACTCGGTGGGCTTGAAATTCCAGGGCATGAGCGCCTCGATGTTCTTGTTGGGCCATCGATCGGCGATTCGTTCGAGGGTCTGCTGGGCCCAGGCGTAGTGACCTGGCACTGCAAAGTTCCTCCACGACCGATTAGAGTCCGGCCTTTGAGAGGACGGACGAATGAAGCGTGCACGTTTCACTGAAGAGCAGATTATCGGCGTGCTGCGGGAGCATGAGGCAGGCGCGAAGACCGCCGATCTCGCCCGCAAGCACGGCGTTTCCGAAGCGACGCTCTACAACTGGAAAGCCAAATACGGCGGCATGGACGTTTCGGAGGCTAAGCGTCTGAAGGCGCTGGAAGAGGAGAATGTAAAGCTTAAGAAGCTGTTGGCGGAAGCCATGCTCGACGCCTCCGCGCTCCGTGAGCTTCTGTCAAAAAAATGGTAGGGCCCGCCGCCAAGCGCGAGGGAGTCGCGCATCTGCGGGCCGCGATGGGCCTGTCGGAACGGCGGGCCTGTGGCCTTGTCGGCGCGGATCGCACGATGATCCGCTATCGTTCTCGGCGTTCGCCGGACATAGAGCTGCGGGAGCAGATCCGCGATCTCGCCAACGCCCGCAAGCGCTTCGGTTACCGGCGTTTATTCATTTTGCTGCGCCAGGCGGGCGAGCCTTCGGGCGTCAACCGCATCTACCGGCTCTATCGCGAGGAGGGCCTGAGCGTGCGCAAACGACGATCGCGAAAACGCGCCGTCGGGACACGGGGGCCAATTCCAATTGAGGCAAAGGCCAATGCGCGGTGGTCGCTCGACTTCGTTCACGACCAGTTCGCTAGCGGTCGCCGCTTCCGGGTTCTGAACATCGTGGACGACGCGACGCGTGAATGTCTCGCAGCAATCCCCGACACGTCGATTTCGGGCCGTCGCGTCGCGCGGGAGCTTACGGCGCTGATCGGCAGGCGCGGCAAGCCAGGGACGATCGTTTCCGACAATGGCACGGAGTTCACCTCGAACGCGATGCTCTCCTGGTCAGAGGAGCATCGGATCGCTTGGCATTTCATCGCCCCGGGCAAGCCCATGCAGAACGGCTTCTGTGAGAGCTTCAATGGGCGGATGCGCGACGAACTCCTAAACGAGACGCTGTTTCTCGGGCTAGACCACGCCCGAGAGAAGATCGCGGCCTGGGTCGATGACTACAATCACCGGCGACCGCATTCCGCGCTCGCCTACCTAACCCCGGCAGCCTACGCCGCCTCGCTCCCCGCAACATGCAATCGGCTGCGCAACCCCGACCAGCTTCGCCGATCGCATGTTGCTCACATCGCGCCTCACGGCGTAAAACTCCACGGGGCTCCAATCGCCGCTGGATGAAACTTCAGTGGCAGGTCAAGATCCGTTCGCCCTCGCGGATGCGCGCGAGCACATGCGCCGCCAGCGGCTCGAAGTGGAAAGCTACCGCGCCCATCCATTGCGCCATCAGCGAGCGTCCCAGCTCAACGCCGTCGCGAACGTAGATGGCCTCTTGGCGGTAGAGCGGCAGCCCATCGGCGTATTTAGACACCGCGACTTGCGCGAGCAGCGCTTCCGTCGGCAAGCCGGCTTCAACGATGTGCTCGGGCGCCGGCGCTTGCAGGATTGCGGCGGGGTCCTTGTAGGCGTATTTCGGCCGGATCGTCACGATCAGCCGGAAACGCGCGCGCACGACATCGAGCCTGACGCTCTCCTCCCGCCCGATCTCGACTCGCTCCTTGCCTTGGAGCTCATCGGGAATCCAGGCTCCATGACTTCCTCGACCCGCTCCAGATGCGAGGGAAACCGTGGCTTGTCGCGACGCGTCTTGCGCGGCTTGGAGTCCGCCTTCGCGGCCAACCGCGCGTCAATTGCCGCGAGCCCGGTTTCGACTTCTTCGAACACGAAGCTTTGTTGCTCGGCGTCGTCGGCGCCGAGCTTTTCGGAGCGCTTCCCGAAGCGGTCGCGATGAAGCGTCTTGATGATCGAAGTCAGCCGATCGATCTCGGCTTTCGCCGCCGCATTCGTTTGCGTGAGTTCCTCGACCTTCGCCGTCAGGCTCAATGTTTGCGAACGGAATGCCTCGCGTCGGTCTCTGAACGATCGACGCGCGCCAAGGCATCGCGCGCCAGCGCCTTCAGTTCGTCAACGTCGTCAGGAAGCTCGCCGAAGCGCTCGATCATGTTGCGTAAGGTACCGCTTTCGTCGCTGAAAGTCCCGCATTTTCTGGGTTTTTCAACGCTTCCGGCACGTCTTTTCTAAGGTCAGCCTGCGCTCTGCGGCGCTCGTACGTTCGCAGCCCGAACCCGTCGCCAGTCGAGTCCTTCGACCAGCGCCATGACTTGCGCGTAGCTCAGACGAACCTCGTGGCTCCCCGCTGTCGGCCAGCAGAAATGCGAGTGCTCGAGGCGCTTGGCGAAAAGACAAAGGCCTGAACCGTCTGACGCAGCGCGAGATCATCCCCTGCGGCCCACGCCGGATGCTTACTCTCCTTGATGATTTGAACGAGGCGCTCGTTGCGCGCCCGCTCGGCGAGAAGCATCGCCTTCAGCTCGTTGGGGTCGTCGGGAAGATTCTCGATCGCCTGCGCCATGTGGGCAGAAGACCATATTTGACGCCGGCTTTCGACGATCTTAGTCGCCCTGATTCACTGTGTCGCGGCTCATCCCGACAATGCCGGCGCCGGCGTCTCTTTCGCGCATTGGACGCGCCGCCAATCGAGCCCCTCGAGCAGCGCCGAAAATTGCGTCGCGGAGAGCCGCATCGTTCCGTCTTCGATCTTCGGCCAGCGAAACTCGCCATCCTCGAGCCGCTTGGCGAAGAGACAGACGCCTGTGCCGTCCCAATAGACCAACTTGATCCGATCTGCGCGCTTGGCGCGGAAAACGTAGAGCGCGCCGTCGAAAGGGTCCGCTTTCATTGTTTCGCGCACCAAGGCGGCGAGGCCTTCGGCACCCTTGCGAAAATCCACGGGCTTCGTCGCCACCATTACGCGAACCGCGCGAGTCGGGCCGATCATGACCAGGCCTTCAATGCGTCGATAATGGCCGTGACCATGCTGAGATCCGCGTCGCGCCAGATCCAGACGCTCGCGCCATTAACATCGAGTTCGATCACATGCGCCCCGACCGCAACCGCCTTGCTCTCCGGCGGCAGCGGCGCCGGCGCTGTCCCTCGCGGTTCAACAACGACCGGCGCGAAGGGAACTCCATCGGAAGCCGCCGCCTTTTCGCGTGCTTCGCGCCGCCAGGTGAACAATTGCTGCGGGGTCAATCCCCGCCGCCGCGCAACCTGCGAGACAACCATGCCGGGCTGCAGCGATTCCTCTACTGCCTCCGCCCTCTCGTCATCCGACCATCGGCGCCGGCGTTCCCCACCGCCCGTGATCACCTCAATGCGCTGGACAGTCTCGCCCTTCGGGTCAAGCGGATGATGAAGTTTGGACACAAGCCTTACCTCCTGCAGGAGATAAGACTCGCAGCTGTCGCTCCCGTTTTGAAGGTGAGGTCAGGACATCGCTTACCCTTAAAACCATCCCGCGCTTCGTGCTTCTAGGCAGCCTTATCCCCGGCGCGCGCTACCCAATTCGAGAGAAACCATGCATATGTTCGCGCAATTCCTTGCTCAAGGCTGATTTCGGGGGTCCAGCCCAGTTCCCGAATCCGACTGGAATCCATTAGTTTGCGAGGCGTGCCATCTGGTTTCGTGATATCGAAAACAATCCGGCCATCGTATCCAACACTGGACGAGACCAGCTTCGCAAGAGCTTCAATTGAGATCTCGGACCCGGCACCGCAGTTGATGTGTTCATATTCATTGTATTTATCTAAACAAAATAGTACGCCCCGCGCTAGATCGTCGACGTGCAGAAATTCTCTGAGGGGCTTTCCTGTCCCCCAGACAACAACTTCCTTGGTTCCCTCAACTCTCGCTTCATGGAACTTGCGGATGAGCGCGGGCAAAACGTGGCTTGTATTAAGGTCGAAGTTATCGTTGGGCCCATAGAGATTGCACGGCATCACCGAAATGTAGCGCCGTCCATATTGTTTTCGGTAAGCTTGGCAAAGTTTGATTCCCGCTATCTTTGCGATCGCGTACCACTCGTTGGTTGGCTCGAGCGGGCCGGTCAAGAGCGATTCTTCCTTTATAGGCTGTGGCGCAAACTTCGGATAAATGCAGGAAGACCCCAAGAACACCAGGCGATCTATTCCTGCTTGATGCGCTGAATGGATAATATTAGTTTCGATGGCAAGATTATCATAGATGAAATCCGCTGGAAAGCTGTCATTAGCGGAGATCCCTCCGACTTTTGCAGCTGCAAATAATATCGCATCAGGCTTGTTCTGCTTGAGCCAAACCTCGACGGCGAGTTGGTTGCGGAGGTCAACAATAGACCGATCAACCTCAAGAACGTCGTCTCCGCGGCCTCTTAGTTGGCGCACAAGAGCGGAGCCAACCATGCCTTTGTGACCGGCCACCCAAACGCGTTTCTTGCTCATTACAGTTCTCCTCAAAAATTGATTTAGTGTTCTCTATTGTCCCGAACCGCCTTCGGCCCGTCAAGGTGAGAAGTCTCTGCCTCTTGCAGCTGACCACGTACGTAGTCGTAATGTACGATATCGTCTTGAGAGCACGAGCACGGCGTCCGGCGTCGTCAACTGGCTTCTTAGCGCCCATCCACCGCCAAAGAACATCCTCGTCGTAGTGCGGCTGTTGAGAAGCGGGAGACCGGTCTTCCGATTTTTCTCTGCAGGCACGCTCGAAGCCTATATTATGGCTTTCGGCTAGCTATCTATCAATCGCTTCTATCTTCTTAAGATATCCACAAAGTGGGACGGAACAGATTTGCCTGCTTGATCGGTCTGGACCTAAGTGATCGACTTGCGTCCCTTTTGTGGTCGTAATTAAAAGTGTCGCCTGATGATCACAGTGATTAAGGTATTCAAGGCGCCACCTGTTTTCCTGCTTGTTGTAGTCATTGACGGTTATTTGGAAGCAACCTAGGTCCCTGGGCAAATTGAAGCTACTAAGGGCATATGTGTCCGAATACAAAAAGTAAGTTATTATAAACCCCATGATGCGCGTTAACATGATGGCCTCTCAGAAAATGACAGTATTAAAGGAGATTTGACGAACCGAAGCGTTGCTTGTTATCTTCTCGTACCAATGAGGCGCAGATATGATCGTGCTAGATACCCGCTTGCTGTAGACTTGATATTTTGAAGCTTACGCCGGGGCTAGGAGCCAAGGTCGCGCGGTGAGTCCGGCGTGGCTTCTCGGACTTGTGCAGCTTAGATTGCGCCACCGCGACCAGGTGCTCGTTGCGCGCCCGCTCGGCGAGGCGCCATCTCGATCGCCTGCGCCATCGTCGCACGGCTTCCTTACTTTTTAGCGATCATTTGGACTCCTGCTCGGGCTCTTTCCAGTAATGGAGTAAGATTTGCGTTTTCAACATACCTGTTTACGACATTGACGGACTTCCATCCACCAGCCTGCATGATGGGCAAAATACTCAAGCCCGAAACGATCATGTCTTGAGCGGCGCCAACGCGCATTGAATGCCCCGAGATCGCCTCTATGTCCCTAGGGTGAAGTTTGGCCGCCGCCGCATTTCGCTTCAGGATGCGGTTGATAGAAGAGGGGTGCAGCGGTTGGCGACCAACGCTGCCCCGGCGCACTGTCCGGAAGATAAATCCTTCCTCGATTTTCGCTGCTCTAAGCCACACGTTCAATAACTGGCGGGTATCTGGTGAGACATATCCGAGGCGTCCGTGTCCGTAAGGATCGCTTTTGGAGCGCCTGATGAGGATCTGGGCGGTTTGATTGTCGGAGCCAACGATGTCTTCCACTTGGAGGGCGACAAGCTCCGCACGGCGGCAGAGCGTATCATAACCAAGGGCGATGAGCGCACGGTCTCGCTTCCCAAGCAGTGAGTCCGGACATGCTGCAATAAGCCTGTTGCGGAAGCTGCTTGTTAGCCCTAACGCTTGCCGCGGCCGCGTCGGCCTTTTTCTCAAAGCCCGACGCATCGCGATGAGCACTTCTTCATCCGTTGCCGGGTTTTCCAATTTCATAAGTCTGTGGATTTTGCGAATTGCCGCGACGCGCCGCTTCAATGTTGAGGGCGCGACAAGTTCGGATTGCTGCGCGACGAAAGCGGCGAGCGTTTCTGGACAAGCGGGGATTGCCGCTCGTTTCGCTCTACTGCACCAGCTCTCAAAAACTTCCATGTCTGCGCGATAGGCGCGAAGGGTGCCGTCCGCGTAGGCGCCTTCAAGCCGAGTGAGGGCGTGGCGCCAGTCCTTGAGGCCGCGCCCGAGGCGTGGTCTACTTACTTTCGTATCCATTCCCGATCTTAGCAGAACCATTAGTGGTCCTAATAATACCGTTTGCGGTGAGAGTCAATGATAACGGCAGCTCAGATTCGTTGCGCGAGAGTAGCCTTGCGTTGGTCGGCGCTGAGATTATCGAAGGCTGCCGGCGTGGGGGTTCAAACGGTGAAAAGATTCGAAGCGGCGGATGGTGTCCCGCCCAGCAGGTCTTCGACGCTCCTAGACGTCAAGAAAGCGCTTGAAGCTGCCGGGATCGAATTCATCGGCACGCCGGAGGAGGGGCCGGGCATCCGTATCTGGGCGAAGGGAACGGCCGCGCCTAAGCCAACGGAAGCCATTGATTTTAGCTCAGAACGAGACTAGGTGGCGAACGTGAACAGCGTTGGAGGCGCGTCTTTTCATGCCAAGCGCAAAGCGCCAGCTGGAGCCAGCATCGGCGCCGCCGTCCGTGGGACGCGGCGATCTACAAAGTTTGCTCGGCGCGGCCCCGCTGCTCGAGGGCGAAGACGCGGACGCCTATCACGCGCTTTATGGCCACATCCGCGCCGCCGTCGAGCCCAACGACGCCATTGGAAGGAATTTGGGTGCGCGACGTGGGTCGGGCTGAAAGAGCGATCTCGACCGCATGGGCGGTAAGGCGGGCGTCAAGGATCTCCGATTTCTGATAGAGCATGCCCCGACGCCCCGTACCGCGGATAAGCGGGGCGTTTTTTGCTTTTCGCGTGCCCGTACCGAGTCAGTAATAGCGCGGCGGCGACGGCGCAGGCTGAGGCGATGTCAATGCGCCTACCGCCGCCCCAGTGGCCGCCCCGACCGCAGCGCCGCCGAGAGTTCCTGTCGTCGATCCGTCGAGGCAAGAGCGCCTATGCCTGCCCTCCGAGACCGCCGACAGCGGCCCCGCCGACTGCTCGTTCTCTGGGCGAGTTGCATCCGGTCGTCCCTCGATGGGGCGGACGACGCAGATGCGCGAGGGGAATGTCTAGGCGTGCTATTCGACCAATTTTGCGCGGTTACGTGACTGCCGGATCAATTCGCGGAGGGCCTTGCGGGCCTTGATGGCCTCCGCTGTAGAGAGACCGTGCGTCAATGCGTTGGAGTTCCTCTTCGGCGCGCCCGATCCCTTTGCGCCGCCATGCATACGGCATCGGGCCTTGCCCGAAACCGCCGGCGCCTGGCAGGGGGCGCCGGAACGGGTTTTGGCGCCACACCGGGGGCTCGTCAGCATCGGGTCGGTATTACGCGGGTGATTTCCTGCCATTCCTGCCCTTCCTGCGAGTCCGTTGTAAGGGGACCGGCGCCGCCTGCGTGACGTCGAGCATTGGCAGGGGCGCCTCGCCCGACGGCGTGAGCGCAAGCGGCGCAGCTTTAGCGTTCCCGGGCGCGGCGCCTGTTGGCGTCGTCACATTGCCGACGATCGCCTGTCCGCCGTCACTCACCGTGACATGCTGAACCGTCACTTTTTGTTCGCCGCCCGAGCGGTAACGCTTGAGCGCTTCGAGCTGCGCCGTAAACGTGCGGGTTAGCTTCGTAAAGGCGCTAACGGCGCTATCTTGCTGCGGGATGTTCTCGACATGGGCGAGCCGGCGCGCAAATGTCATGATGGACTCGTGAACCACGGCCATTTGCGCCGCCAACATGGCCTCCATCTGATCGCGCGGCCGGATGTCCTTGATCACCGAGATCAGGAAATTGAGGTCCTGCTCCTCCAATTTTCCGTTGCGTTGCGCGGCGTTTGAAAGTTGCCTCAACAGGCCGTTGACGAAGTCGATATCGACGGATCCGAGCGCCTCGGCGAGCAAGAGATGTCCGACGTCCTGGTTCGCGTGCGAGACAGTAAGCCTCGCGCCGTCTTTGGTTTGCTCGACCTTGACCCGCGGCGCAGTTGAATTGTCTCGGTCCCGCTTCTTGAAGAACCTTTCGACCGCCGCCTGCTCGGCGGCGGTCAATTCGTAACCGTCGAGCTTGCCGCCTCCGCGCTGTTTTGCGGAAGCGGAGGACGGTCGCTTTGATTTCTCGGATTTTGAGGGAGCCATGGTCGACGTCAGCGGCGCGCGCGGGTTTCTCGCTGATCTACCAAATATCGACCGGCGTTTCACGCCATTTATAAGCCCCAAAAGCTACTGTGCATGGGGTTGTTTTTGGCTTTTTTTTGACGCCTCCCCCCTGCCGCCAAGGCGCGATAACGCAAGTTACCAAGACTCTTCATGGACGTTATGAGTAGTGATAAATCATCATGCGAGGACAATGACCGGGGTTCCGATGGCTACGCGCGCATAAAGATGAGCGATGTCTTGGTTGATCATGCGAATGCACCCCGACGAAACGTTGGTTCCAATCGTTTCGGGCTCGGTGGTGCCGTGAATTCGGTAGCCCAGATCGCGGCCTTCGCCAAAAAGATACATGGCCCGGGCGCCAAGGGGACTGCGGGGGCCGCCCGGAACCCCGAGGCCGCGGGGGGTAGGCTGCAATTCAGCGACAATTTCTGGAGTCCGACTGACCATTTCCGACGGCGGGATCCAGTCAGGCCAGTCGCGCTTCATGTTTATGCGGGCGTTGCCAGACCAGGCGAACCCATCGCGACCGACGCCAACGCCATAACGCGTCGCTTTGCCGACCTCTTCCACGAAATAGAGGTGTCGGGTCGCGGTATCGACAACGACTGTGCCCGGGCGCTCGGGACCGCTATAGGCGACGGTTTGGCGAAGAAAGACCGGGTTGGCTTTCCGGTAATCAAACCCTCGGATTGCAAATCGCTCTCCGGGATATTCGTTATAGATCGCCTTGTAGTCAGGGCGCGCCAGCGTGACGTCAAGAGGACGGCTGGAGGGGGCGCCCGTGCAGCCTGTGAGAGCCCCGGCGCCCATAACGAGGCTGCCCGAGCAGAACTTGCGGCGGGTGATCATTTTTACGTCTCAACGATGGAACCTAGCGAAAGGCTCGGCGATCCCGGTTAACAATCATTTGACGAGGTCGCTTATACGAGCCGCCTGAGAAGAGGCCGCAGCGCAATCTCCCGCCAGCTTTCTTGGCGCCAACGCGCCGGGCGAGATGGTGAGAGGCTTCTTCTGAAGCCGGCACAAGAGCGGTCCACATCTGAATGGGTCGCTGTTATCATCGCGCGCGTCTCATGAACAGGAGCCTGCGAAGCTCGCGTCAACGGCAATATCGAGCGGGCGCCCGGAAGAGGAACGCGCGCAGCAGACCTAAGCCACACTCTCAGCTAAAGAGCCTTATATCGCCGCATTAGCCGAAACGCGGCCGCCGCGCTGGTCAAATGAAATACGAGCGCGAGCCGCACAGTTAAGCGCGGCCGCACGCATGACAAGGTCTCAAATAGCCGGGCTCGAGCGAGTGAGGAACCGCTTCCTACTAGCGGGAGAAGCCTGCCATTCCTACAAGCCGCATTGGGAAAATAACGATCAGGCTCAGTAGGACTAGCATTACGGTTGCAGCCGGAAACAGGTACGCCGCCAGCGCGACGAAAATCGCCAAACCACCGAAAACTTGTCTGGACTTCTCTTTGCTGTATTCGAGCCTCCTCGCCAGCTGCGCGGTAGACGGCACCCAGAGGCGTAGCGGATCGGCTTCGCCATTCACTCCCCAACTCCGAGGAGGCGACGGGCATTGCAGCCTCTCACGCGGGACCGCTCTCCCCGGTCTTGTCGTAATTGCACTCGCTCTAGATGATTAGAAGCGAACCATACAAGCGGCGGCAAGAATGATTCGACTGGAGAAAGTCAGCAAATTTTATGGCGAACTCCGAGTCATTGACGACGTTAGCCTGGCTATAAGACGCAGCGAGACAACAGTGCTAATCGGGCCGTCTGGATCGGGAAAATCCACGCTGCTGGCGTTGATGACAGGGCTGGAATGGCCCGACTGCGGGGCGATCACGATCGACGCCTGTCCGCTCACGCCTCGGTCGGCGCTCCGACTGCGGCGGCGGATGGGCTACGTCATCCAGGATGGCGGACTGTTCCCTCATCTCACTGCCCGCCAGAATGTCGAGCTCATGGCGAAGGAGGCCAGCTGGCCGGCGGAAAAGCGCCGTGAGCGGCTGGATATGTTGTCCGCGCTCACGAGTATCCCATCGTCCGTTCTGAACCGTTACCCCTTGGAGTTATCGGGGGGGCAGCGCCAACGTGTTTCCCTCATGCGGGCGCTGATGCTCGACCCTGATATTCTTCTAATGGATGAGCCCCTCGGCGCGCTTGACCCTATGATCCGAGCCGACTTGCAGGACCAGCTCAAGACCATCTTTCAGAATCTGGCGAAGACTGTCGTGCTCGTAACTCACGACCTTGGCGAGGCGGCGTTCTTCGGGGCGACAATCATACTCGTGCATCAAGGGCGGATCGCTCAGCAGGGGCAATTCCACGACCTGGTCGAGCATCCGCTAGAGCCCTTCGTCAGCCGGTTTATTCATGCGCAACTGCCGCGCCTTTCGATGTTGGATAGGCAGGCTCGCAACTCCAGAGGGCCGCGCGGGTGAAACGACGCGGAAAGAAATTCCTACTTGTCCTTTGTCTGGCTTCGATTCTTAGTTCGTCACTTAACGCGAGTCGTCCCGAAGAAGAAATCCGCATCGGCTCCAAAAAATTTACCGAGTCGGTGATCCTCGCCGACATAGCGTCAAAACTCGCCGGCTCGATCGGCGCAACCGTAATGCATCGTCAAGAACTCGGTGGAACAAGGCTGTTGTGGGGGGCCTTGCTGGCGGGCGAGATCGACGTCTACCCAGAATACACCGGAACGCTCATGGGCGAGATGTTCGCGCGTGAAGGCGTCCGCGATCAGGCGTCGCTTGGCCAGGCGCTTGCCAAGCGTGGGCTCCTCATCAGTCGCTCGCTCGGCTTTAGCAACGCCTACGGTCTGGGCATGGCGGCGGGCCGAGCGGAGCTATTGAGAATCTCCAAGATCTCAGATCTTCCCCGTCATGCGTCGCTGCGTTTCGGGCTGGGCGATGAATTCCTCAGTCGGGCAGACGGTTGGCCTGCTGTCCAGGCGACTTACGGCCTCAGCGCCGCGGACGTCCGCGGATTGGACCACGACATTGCTTACAAAGGACTGGCCGAAGGCTTAATCGACGTAATGGACGTATACCGGACCGATCCCGAAGTTGAGTACTACGGCGTTCGAACCCTTGACGACGATTTGCACATTTTTCAGGAGAGTACGGCCATCCTTCTCTATCGGGCCGACCTCCGCCAGCGCGCGCCAAGAGCGCTCTCGGCTATGCTTCGGCTCGAGGGTCGAATCGACCAACAGTTAATGATCGGCATGAATCGCGCCGTGAAGGTCGACCGACGCTCAGAAAGCGAGGTGGCGGCTCAGTTCTTGGCCGCAAATTTCTCATTGATCGATACGCAACCTTTAGAAGGTTTAGCAAGACGACTTGTTCGTCGCACCATCGAACATCTAAAGCTTACCACCATCTCGCTTGGCGCGGCGATTCTCGTCGCCTTGCCGCTAGGCGTCATCGCCGCGAGGCGTCCAGTCCTCGGTCGAGCGATCCTGGCGGCGGCGAGCATTGTTCAGACAATCCCTTCGCTTGCGCTTTTAGTGTTCATGATCCCAATACTAGGCATTGGCCCGGGGCCCGCCATCGCCGCGCTATTTCTTTACAGTCTGTTACCGATCATCCGGAACACAGCGACGGCGTTGCAGGACATCCCCCCTTCCATCCGCATTTCCGCAATCGCGCTCGGCCTGACGCCTAGCCGGCGCCTAACGCTCATCGAGCTTCCGATGGCTTCGCCAGCAATTCTAGCCGGCATGAAAACGGCCGCAGTGATCAATGTTGGCGCTGCGACGCTTGGCGCCTTGATTGGAGCCGGAGGCTACGGCCAGCCGATTTTTACCGGCGTGCGACTGGATAATTTTGGTCTGATCCTCGAAGGCGCCGTGCCAGCGGCGCTGCTCGCACTTCTCGTGCAGGGGCTGTTCGACCTCGCCGAGCGTTATTTAACTCCCCGCGGGTTGCGTCTCAAGCAGCCGGTCTGATCCTGGACTTGCTTCGCGTTAGGGATAGGGGCATGTTCGCCAGGTTCAGACCTGCCGTCGGCTGATCGAGGCGAGCGGACGCTGTCCGCCCGAAGATGTCGGTGGGCCTTGGAGCTAGGCGGAAATGTCGGAGCCAACCGGCGACAAAGCGCATGAGCGCCACGCCGAAATCTGCGAGTGGCTCGGAAGCGCGTTCGATCCTGAAGACTTCGACCCAGAACCGCTCAAAGCGGACGTTGCCGCTCCCGCCAAACGGTGGTCACGAAAGACGGCCGCCAAAAGACCGCGACCCGACGAACCCGCGCGTCTCACCGGATGCTTACATCGCAAGGAGTGCTCCTAGCGGTCTTCTCAATATTGCCCTTGGCGAGGCGCCGAATAGGCCCGTAATCGGGCTACAAGCCGCGTGGGTGGGCGAAAGGCGGCCGGGTTACCCTCGGGGTAGTGGGGTTGACCATAGCCAACCCCCTGCCTTTACCGTGGCCATAATGGCGGGGCTTCGGGCAGCAAGTCGTGCCGGTCGGTGAGTCAAGCCATGGCCCTTTGGCTAATTTCCAGCCCATGAGAATCCGCCTGTCCCCTAAATCACGAGGTCGGGCGCAGCAAGGTATCCGGCACGTCCACGAACAGATCCATTGGCGCTCGGTCCTTAGTGCGATGAGGAGCGTGATAACCACTCTGTATTGCCGCCATTGACCCCTTGAAAATCAGTTTCGACGCCAACAACAATCCGATCCGTGACCTGCCAATTGTAGCCCACCTGGCCTCCACCGACGAAACCAGGCTTCTTTGTCCAAGCAAATCCCGCTTGAGGAACCGATGCAAAAGCGGTTGAGTAAGCGAAATTCCCCGGCGCCAGTCGGGACCAAGCCACAGTTGCGGGGGCGTTGCCGTTACTCCAAAGACCTCCCGCGTTCAGACCCACGTAAAACCCGGTCCAGGTCGGGAGCGGCGCGAGGTGTGTTCCCCTGGGGCCAGTGAGTTCGTCGCCATAAGCAAAGGGGACACCCAGGAGGACCAAAAATATCAAGGCGGCAGAAATCTTAGTCACTCGGTGCTTCCGGGAAATGCGTAGCTTATCAATTTTCGTCCGATCTTTTCCTTGTTGAAATTCTTACGGGTAATTTAGGCCCCACTGTGGCGACCGGGTTGTTGATTGCCTAATTCCATCCATGATCTGACCATCCCCCAGTAAATTGATTCGCGTTGATGTGCGTTTCCACTGCAGAGGACTTGCCATATAGCGGAGTTATCGAAAGCTTGGGTTTGGGCAAGCTATCAGGGTGTGGTGCAGGACAACAGCACAAAGGGAGCGGCCCAAGCACCGGTCCAAGGTTTAGCTGAAGATCGGGTCGTGCCGTTCAGAGCGACAACGAACTTTCGGAGCAATGCGATGGATCGAGATACGGCGGAAGCCAGGACAAAATTCGGACTAGCGATTGCGGCTTCGATACTGATCGGGGCGTTTTTCAAGCTCATCGCTTTGGCGCTGTTCTTGATCGCCGTCCTCTTAATTGTATCTGGCAAGGAACCACAAAAAACTCGGGAATTCCTCGCAGGCGTTCCAGGCGGTAACTACGTCATCAAGGCACTGGCCCGCGTGGATGAGTGGATTTCGTAAGGATGGCTCAAGTGATCCCTGAGCAATGACGAAAGCCGGCGCTTCCGGCCCCTAGATTGCGCCGGTGTTTATATCGAATTCATTTCGTTACTGCAGTTAGGTCGAGCTCATGAAGAAATTGAAAGAGCGTGTGTCTCAATTCATCGCAGACCGATTCCCTGACGAGGAGGTCCCCGTTGAAGCCTTGTGCCAAGACAAGAATGGAACGTATGTAATCCCTTACGCCTGCTGCCGCTTTGATGAAGAATGGCGCAATTTCGACACCGACGAAACGGTGACCGCCACTATCATAGGTTGGCGTCCAATTTCCGAAAAGCCACGGTACCGGCCTCTGCGAAAAAAGTAAATGAAAGCAAATGAATCCGTTTTTCAGGGCGTCGAATCAATCTTTCTACCCCTTGTCTCGTCGCTTCAAAGACCTTGGCTCGCGTGCCGTCGCGAATAATGCCGAAGCCGATATTCTCTTCGCCGATGCAGCGAATGCCCAACTGCACTTGACGCGGATGGCCGCGATATTTTGGAAAGGCGTTTTGAAGAGGATCCGCTTCAAGTTGAATCTGTTCATAAAAATCAGGCGAGCTCTTGGGTAAATGCCCTTTTCACGATTCCAGATGTGTGCATGGAATACGCCATAATCGCCCTGGCGATATCGCATGGTTGCCGATTGCGGCGCCTTCCGAGACGGCTGCGTCCTGTCAGAGGCCGCAAATTTGGGGAAAGTTGCATCCAAGCCGGAGACATCCGGCGACTCCCGGTTACAGGGGCGGGGCATCTTGCAACAAATTCTCGCCTTGGTTGCACTATTCATGTCGACAAACGAAGGTGATGCAACGCATTCTCACGTCAGCCCGCCATGAAGTCAAAAACACTCCTCCTGCGCATCCTGGCCATTTGGGTCATCTGGGGGAGCATTCTATCGCCTGCCCAATCCCTGCAGTCCCTGCCTACCATCGAGATCAAGCGGGGACCGGCGGGCAACCCGAGCCTGCGGAGAGTCCCAGGCGGCCAGCCACAGAAGCCAGCCGCCGCGGCCCAGGCGAAGCCCATTGCACAGCCTCCGCCTGTTCAACCGTCAGGCACGGGCGAGCGGCCTCCCGCCATAGTAGAAAAATTCCAGATCCCGAACTCCATTTCGAGCGTCACACGGGCTCAGATCGACCGACAGGTAAACGTCGTCGATACGGAAGATGCGCTGAAATACATGCCGAGCCTCGCGGTCCGCAAACGCTTCAACGGCGATACGCAGGCTCCGCTCCAGACCAGAACCTGGAGTTTCAATTCGCCCGCGCGCAGCCTAGTGTACGTGGATGATCTCCTGATCAGCAATCTGATGTCGAACGAAACGCTCACCGGCGCGCCCCGCTGGGGAGTTGTGTCGCCAGAGGAGATCGAGCGGATCGACTTTCTATACGGTCCTTACTCTGCCCAGTATCCCGGAAATTCGATGGGCGGCGTTCTTCTCATCACCACCCGAACGCCGGAAAAGCTCGAAATTTCGGTGCGTAATACCACGAGCGTGCAGGATTTTTCCCTTTACGGCACTTCACGGGCATTCACGACAAACGCCACCAATTTCTTCATTGGAGACAGGGTCAACGATTTTGCCTGGTCCCTCTCGGGCAACTGGCTGGGGGGCGCCCAGCCCCCCCAGATCATGGTGGTCGCGCAGCCCACGAACACATACCCGTATCCGGGAGCGTTCTTCGCCTTGAACAGGTTTGGTTTGCCTGCACAGGTCCTCGGGAGCGCGGGAGGGCTCGACGGCAATCAGCTTTCGGGCCGATTCAAGGCCTCGTACGATCTCTCGCGTGACGTTCGCGCAACCTACTCCGTCGGACTTTGGTCGAACGATGGAACATCCCGGCCCGAGAATTACCTGACGCTCGGGCATGTCCCCTATTTTGGCCCGAGCCCTTTGCCGAGCCCGCCAGGCCTCGGACCGGTCGCTTTTCTGACTTTCGGCAGCGGCTATTTCCGCACGCAGGAGAAGTTGTTGACGAATTCCGCCGCCATAAAGTCGAACAGTGGCGGCCTTTTCGACTTCGAATTATCGGGATCCAATTTTTCGGTGCTTCAGTTCGACCAGATCAGTCCCTTCTCAGCGGCGTATCCCTACGGGGGCTATACGTCCAATGGAAAGGACTTGCGGTTTGGCGGGACGTATTGGTCGCTTCTCGACCTGAAGGGCATTTTACGCCCCTCCATCGACGCGCTGAAAGATCATAATCTGAGTTTTGGCCTCCATGGCGACCAGGTGCATTTCAGCAACCCGGTTTATCTGACCACGAATTGGCCTGCGGGCATGTTCTCGTCCTACGGCGTAACAGCGACGCGGAGCAGCGGCACGACCAGGACACAAGCGCTGTGGTTTCAGGACGCCTGGTCGATTAACCCCGAAACCAAACTGACCCTTGGGTTGCGCGCGGAGACCTGGAAGGGCTCCGACGGATTGACGCAGACGATCGGCAATCTGACGAGCACGGGTCTTCCGGCAAATCTGAGTCTCCAGCGACTGGCGCCGTCCTATCAACCAGTCACGAGCTATGCGAGACTTTCGCCCAAAGCCTCATTCGAACGCGCGTTGGCCCCGGACTGGTCAATTGCCGGAAACATCGGCGTGGCCAACCGCTTCCCTACGCCGCGGGAGTTATATGGCCTGAACAGCGCCGTCACATCCGGTTTTGACGTCATTCCCAATCCGACCTTGCGGCCCGAAGTGGCCCTCACCAAGGAGATCGTTTTCAAGCATGATCGCCAGGGAGGAGGAACCATCCGCGCCTCCTTCTTCGACGAAGAGGTTCGCGACGCCATGATCGCGCAGACAGCCCCTCTGGCCGGAACGTCTCAATTGAGCCTCACAGTGAAGAACGTTGAGCGCGTTCGCAACAGTGGCGTCGAGCTTGCCATCAATAAAGATAACTTTTTTCTGGAAGGTCTCGAGCTTGCTGCGAGTGCCACCTGGGTGAAATCGAGAGTGATCTCGTTTCCCGGCTGGTCTCCGAGCGTGGCGTGGCCGCGGTCGCTCTCCGAATTGTTGCGCAACCCTGGCAACATGGATTTCTGGTGTTATTCGGTCGCCGGAAAAAATCTTCCCTATGTTCCCGAATGGAAAGCAAACCTGGTCGCTACCTACCGCCCGGACGATCAATGGTCATTCACGTTCGGCGCGCGCTACCAGAGCAACATGTCGACGACCTTCTCCAATAACGACTTTGTTCATAATGTATACCAGTCGTTGGATGGTTTTTTCGTCGCTGACGTCAAGGCGCGACTGAAGCTCGATCAGTCGACCGCTCTGGATTTCGGCATCGACAATATCGGAAACTACAAATACTTCATCGTCAATCCGATGCCCCAGCGCACATTCTATCTCGCCCTGAGCCACCAGATTGGCGGCAATAGCGCTTTGACCCGGACCGCGCCCTAGAGAAAGTTGCGGGCAAGTTGGTCGCCGCCCTTGAACGTGGTTATGACGGCCTCCGCATCAGCGGCAGCACCTTTTCGCTGGCGCGGGACGATTGGGAGTCTTTCGTGCGCTATGAGGCGGCGATCGACCGCATCGTCGGATATAAGCGGATTTCTCGCGATGTGCGCCTATTCGCTGCAGAAGTGGAGCATGAGCGAAATCTTCGACGTCATCGCAACGCATGATTTCGCCCTCGCCAAGGAAGATGGCCGTTGGCGGGCGTCCAAGAGTTTCTCCCGCGAGCGGATCGAGCAAGGTCTGAAAGAGAGTGAAGCTCGCCTGCGCGCCACCCTCGAAGGCGTCTGCGACGGCGTCATCACCACCGATGAGTCAGGCGCCATCGTGTCAATGAATCCGGCGGCCATGCGGATCTTTGGATATTCGCTTTGGGATGCCTACCAGCGACGACACGACACTGCGCTGTCTCAAACGACGAGTAAAGGCGCGCGGCTCAGAGGAGACGGCGCGCGTCGTAGGCGTCGACGACTGGGCTTGGCGCAAAGGCTCGACTTACGGGACCATCATCGTGGACCTGGAGCGACGGGAGGTGCTCGATCTATTTCCCGAACGCGCCGCAGGCATGCCCGCGGATTGGCTCAAGCGGCATCCTGGCGTCGAGATTGTCAGTCGCGATCGCTGCGGTTCATTTGCCCAAGGGGCCGACGAAGGCGCGCCGCAGGCACGGCAAATAGCCGACCGTTTTCATATCCTGCAGAACCTGCGGGAGGCCGTTCAGGCGCAACTCGGCCGCGCATCAGGGTTTTCCGCACGTCCATTGTTGCCGGCAGACGGCGAGGAGGTCGCCAGCGTGAGAGACAAGCACGGCGGCGCTGAGCACCGCCGCCGCACCAGAGTAGCGAATGAGCGTTCAAGGCAAGCGGTTTTCGGGCGGGTTCGCGCGCTCTACAAGGAGGGGAGAAATGTGATGGAGATCGCGCGCCAGACGGTTTCGATCGCCGCACGGTCGCCAAATGGATCCGAGCCGAAGCACTTCCTCAACGGAGCGCTTCGACCCCGAAGACAACGTCTCCGCGGCATTTCGAAGAATATCTGTCGGAATGTTGCGTGCGCGGCCGGCGCCTGTTCCAGGAGATCAGAGCACGCGGTTACACAGGCAGTTTCTCAAATCTCGAACGGCTGCTGGCGAAGTGGCGCAATCCGAGATCCAGGACTGTAACGACCACATCGACTGTTTCGAATCCGCGACCCGTCGATCCCGCGACTGGACGTTCGATCTCACCGATCGTCTCCGTCGCGCTCTGCATCAAGCCGCGTGGGCTGTTGACCGTTAATCAAGCTGCAAAAGTCGAGTCTATGAAAGAGGACTGGCCAGAGTTCGCGACAATCGTCGGCTCGCTATGCGCTTCAGGGGCCTCCTCAAAAGCAAGAGCGCCAGCAAGCTTGGCGCCTGGTTGAGAGACGCCCAGAAATCGGGCTTGTACGCGATGCAACGTTTCGCTCGCACGGGCGCAGAGAGACATCGACGCGGTGAGAAATGCGATCACTGAGCCGTGGAGCAACGACCAGACAGAAGGACAGATCAATCGCCTGAAGGCACTCAAACGAACGATGTATGGACGAGCAGGGCCAGAGCTCCTCCGGGCCCGCCTGCTTCCTGTGTAGCAATCACTGCAACAGGAATTGAGGAAGACCCCATTAAAGGTGAGAATATCGACCAAGCGTGTTCTCACGTTTGATGGCTTTTTCGATTCGGAATCGGAAATTCTCAAGCAAAGATGGCCCCTGACAGCCCGCTAAGGCGATATGTTCTGTCCCATCGCTCTTCCGAGTCTGATGCTCTCGGACAAGCCCCGATCTTCCGGGTAATAGAAGCAGGTGTCAGCGATTTGCAGCCCGTCGATCGGCGTCCGGACAGGCGGGATACGCGCTGCAAACCCTGTCGTGCAAACAGGCTGAGCGTAACGTAATCGGCCGACATGCGAGGCGCAAACATCTTCGCGCTGTATTTCAGGATTTACGCGCTGCAGGTATGAGAGGGCTTCGCCGAGGAGCTCATCGTCTGACCAGCTAAACTTGGGGTGATCTGTAGGCATATAATACGGAATATAAATGACAGTGTTTTCCAGGTCTCTCAGGTTCGAGAACTCGACGAATCCTGGGATCTCTATTCCCGGTTCCGAAACGTTAACCCAGAAGTGAGGCGTCACTGAGCGATTGAGCAGGAAAACAAGGCAGCAAACGCCGATGTTCTCGATGCTGCGGTAGCGCGCGAGCAAGTCTTCGGGAAGGTCAGGGACGAGATCTGGAACCAAAGGTATGGGCGCGGTGCAAATAACCGCGTCGGCTCGGAGCGTTCCATGCGGCGTCCTCACGCCGACCACTCGGCCTGCTTCTGTCATCACCCTTTCTGCAGGGCAGGAACATTTTATCTCACCGCCGAGAGCTTCTATTCCTTGCCGCAGCGCATTCACCAGAGTCTGGCTACCACCTTCTATATGCCCGAGCTGCTCACTAAAGATTGACTTCCGCGACTTTCCCAGCCGTTTGATTCTTGTCCATATCCATGCTGCGGAAATGTCATCGGCGTATCGGTAGAATTTGTAGTGGAATAGCGGTCGCCATAGTCGATCATAAACATCGGATCCACACCAGCCTTCGATCCAGGTTCGGGCCGGCTCGTTTTCGAGTGCCGGCCAATTCCTTCTGCGGATCGAGACAAATGCGAACAACGCGTATCTCAATCGAGAAATCAAGCTGACCTCAGGAAATTTCAGCAAGGACAATGGATCGCCCCAGGGGTGCAGACGCCCCCCCGTAAAATACCCCATGGTCGTGCGCTTCCACCGAATTTTATCTCCGATTCCAAGCTCTTCCATGAGCTGGAAAGTCGGCGCGTCGGACTTACACACAAAATGATAGAAGCGCTCAATCGAAAGACCGCTCAGGTCGAAATGAGCCGCCATTCCGCCCGGCTCGGGCGCTGCTTCCAGAACCTCGACGCTATGGCCTTCCGTCGCCGCCTGATAGGCAGCCGCCAAGCCCATCGCGCCGGCTCCAATAATAATTACTTTAGACATTCGAGACCTACAGGACAGAAGATGGACATATCCGCCAGCTACGACTGCTAACGCTCCGCGATCGTCCCCGTGCGGGCAAAGGAGAGTTTCTTGTGTCCGAAATACGACGTCACAGCGGAACTTGATAGGCCGATAAAATGCGCCGTCAGTTCCGGATAGAACGTTACGTCGAAAAACGGCCAGACGAGCCTCACGAGGCCAACGGCTACGATCCACGTTTGAACGAGCGACGCGGCGTTTACGATCGCAAAACGCGTAAACTCGGAGGCAACGGGTCTTCCCGTCGGTTCAAACACGAAAAGTTTCGTCAGCGTGTAGGCGGTCGTCATCCCACACAAATGCGACAAAGCAACCGCCGCCTCAAAGTAAGTTACCAAAGAAAATAACGCGCGCGACGCAAGATTGACGGGAACAGACAGGCCAGCAGCCGCGACGAACTTGACGAACTGCGACCGTTCGCCTGCAAGGTCCCGGATGACTTTTTTGAAAGGCACTGCGCACCCAATCATATTCTGAGCCGGTTGAAGATCCAGGTTGGGGCAAGGCGTATAATCAACATAATCCACCCCCAAAATGAAGGAGCGTATACGATCGGGCCTCCACGCTCGGCGCTCCTTGCGATGATCCGGGCGACATCCTCCGGACGAGACCAGAGGAAACCTTTTTTTTGAAATGCCTCGGTCATGGGTGTATCCACTAAACCCGGCTTCACTACCACGGCGCGAGCGCCCGTTGGCGCCAATTTGTGAGCAATTCCCTCAACGAGGCATGCGAGACCGGCTTTTGTCGCGCCATAGACGAAGTTTGATTGACGCCCGCGATCGCCAGCTACAGACCCCAAGACAATGAGCGTTCCGGAACGCTGCTGCTCCAAAATACGGCTGGCTGCAAGCGACCAGGCGATGGAACTCGTAAAATTCGTGGCGACTAAGCGCTCAATGGCCTTCTGGTCTTGTTCCAGTATCTCCTTATCTCCGAGAGCGCCATAGGCCAAGAGCAAGAGGTCAAGTCGGCCGAGCGTCTTGACCATTTTTTGAAGCTCGTCCCTCGCATTGGCCCGGACGCAATCAATGCTCACGATCGACGTACTCTTAGCTCCCCTGACGCTCAAATCTTGAGCGATCGCTTGAAGACGCGCCGGGTCCCGCCCGACCAGCACGAAGTTCGCGCCGGCTGCCGCCCAAATGCGAGCCGTGGCTTCTGCGATCGCAGACGTGGCACCGAGGACAATGATATTTCTCGCTCTCACGGTCATGAAGCTACTCGTCGCCAGAAATCTGAACTCATGGCAGGATCTGTGGCCTTGCTGAATTCTTCCCACCCGGGGAAGGACTGACGAAATAATCGCGCCGGCATGCGCCCGTCCTTAGCCGGGTAGAGTGCGCCATGGAACTCCTGTACGATCTGGTCAAGACGGGCGAGCGCCTCGAGAGTATCTCGCCCACGGTTGGGAAAGTCGATCGCCAGGGTAGCGCCTTCCCGAGGAAAGGACAGGAGCCCTGGGGAGGCGAGCGCCCCGAAAGTTTTCAGGACAGCAAGGAAAGAGGCGCCCCCGCTCCTGGTAATTTCGCTCAGCATATGCGGGATCGCCCGACGAGCTTCCCCTTTGGGGATGACGCATTGATATTGCAGCATGCCGCTGCGGCCATATAGCCGATTCCAATGCAAGACAGAGTCTAGCGGATAAAAGAACGGGGCGTAATGGAGCCGAGACTTCCTCTTTCGTTTTTGCAGATGGTAATAGACCTCGTTGAATGCACCGATCGAGCGAGTGTTCAGCAAGGAAGACGGCGCTTCTATAGGTACGGTCTTCCAAGTTTCGTCCTTATGAGGGATGAGCGAGCCGGTTGTCGACCAATTGCCCCGCGTGAAAATTCCTCGACCGATCTTCGAGCCCTTTGAAACGCAATCGATCCACGCGACCGTATGTTCGAAATTCCCGACGCTTTCCGCGGAGAGCGCCCAAAACTCTTCCAGATTTTCAAAAGGCAGGCACTCAACGTCAACGTGGGCGGCGGCTATTCTGGCAAGATCGAGCTCGACCCATTCGATGACTCCGGTCAGGCCGAGCCCACCGATTGTCGCCGAGTACAGCGCAACCTCCGACGCCGGCGTAACCGTCAATCTCCCCCGGTCGCTCCGAAGCAGACCTATCGCCCGCACATGGCGGCCGATTGAGCCTGCGCTATGGTGGTTTTTGCCATGCACGTCATTGGCGACAGCGCCGCCAAGCGTAACGAAGCGCGTCCCGGGCGTCGTGGGCAAAAACCAGCCGCTCGGCACGGTAAGGTGGAGAATATCGGAAAGGACTACCCCCGCTTCGGCCCGCAGAACGCCCTTTTTGGCATCGAAAGAAATGAAGCGATCAAGACCGCACATATCGATGAGCGAGCCATCGCTATTGAGACAAGAGTCACCGTATGATCGCCGTCGCCCAATCGCAAGCTTGGACGAAGGAAGGCCGACGAGGCCGGGCAATTCAGAAAAAAAATGCGGACGAACGACACGCTGCCTCCGGCGGACAACTCTACCCCACGAGCAATAATCGTCACGATCGATGAGGGGAGGAGAGCTCACAATCTTATCTCTTCTACGCCACCGCTGCGGCAAAAATCAGAACCATCATCGCCCCATAAATTAGGCTGACACGGTCCTTGAGCGCAAATGCGACCGGGTCATCTTGGAGCTCCCCCCGGTGAGCAAGCAGCCAAATCCTCCCCAGCCAAAGGAAGATGATCACGGGGAAACCCCAGAGAAAATTCGGATTTTTATAGTAACCAACGGGAAAGGCATCCTCGACGAGATAGATTACCATGATAAGAACTGTGGCGATCATCGCGCCGACGCCGAGCGCGAGAAGAAGGGGACCGTCACTCGCGTAGTACCCCCTCCCCGGCGTCTTTCGATGCCCATGTTCAACCATGCGCGCGATTTCCGTTTGCCGCTTAGCAGTCGAAAGGGAAAAGAACAGGAACATCGAGAAGACCAGCAGCCACATCGAAAAAGGCACATCAGCCACGACCATGCCCAAACCGAGGCGCAATGAAAACAACGCGGCGAGAACGAAGACATCTATCAACGGCTCGCGTTTGAGCCGCCACGAATACAACAGGCTAATGCAAAGGTACACCAGGAGCATCAGCGCGCAGGATTGTCCAATTGCAAGGCCGATCGAAAAAGCCAGAACCGCTCCGCCAGCCATCAGACCCACCCCTGTCGCGATAGGGAGTTCGCCGTTGGCAAGAGGCCTGTGCCTCTTGGACCAATGCTTTCGATCGTCAGCGAGATCCAGCAGATCGTTGAGGACGTAGGTGGAGGACGCCAGGAGGCTGATGGCCAAAAAGCATCCCAGTGCGTATAACCACGCTGATGCGTCCGCTACCTTGCCTCCCAAGATGAGGGGCACAAATATCAAAGCGTTTTTGGCCCATTGATGAACTCGCAGTCCGCGACGTAAAGAGTTCAAACCAAGCCGCTTAGCAGGCACTGTAGCGAAGAGTTCGGTGCGTTCGCTGATCTGCTTCTGCAACGTCGTCGATCGCCTCGTCAGAATCGCGGCCGAGGCGACGGTCCAGACATCGAGATCGGACGCGGAATTACCCGCATAGATAAACCCCTCAGGGAAGCGCCTTGCAATTTCCTTTGCCTTGGCGGATCGATCGAGACTGTTCCCGCTGTCCGCCAAAACGAGCACATTACTAACAAAAACGAACTGCTTCTGCAATTTTGAATTTAATGGGACATTCGAGCTTGTGACGATAACGACCTCGCGCCCTCGACTGGCTTCCTCCGCCGCCAGCGCGACCAGATCTTCGTTGATAGGCAGACTTGTCGCCTCGTCATCCGAGAGCGCAGAGGAGATCGATTGCTTCAGCGTCCTTCGGTTCCTGAGGAGCCAATAAGGAAGCCTCCAAGCGGGGTGGCGCTTCAAAAAGAATAAAATCGACTCGTGGTGGATCGCCGTTGCGAACAGCGTTTCAATGTCTAACACCAAGGGGATGGAGACATCGTGAGGTATACTATCAACCGCTCGACGAACATCGGAACCATGGACTGAAAAGGTCATGTAGTTGGGGCCTATTGACATGCGGAAGTCGATTTAAATTGAGCTGTATCAGAGGCACAATTAAGATCAAAGTCCCTAAATCCCAAATATATAGCCAAGATAAAGGCTCATTGGCGCTTGTATCGCCAGCGTGTGGTCGCTAATAAATAAAGCCACAGCCCAAGCAGCGGGATCCGGATCGTTTCATCTGAACCGGTGTGGGCAGGTCGATATAAAAGGAAAGATCGTGAATTTCCTGCCAAAACAGACTCGTATTGAGTTCTTGATAAGAATGGCGGACGCAAGTCTCGCTCGGTTTGGCTCGATTTTCTTGACGATAGGACTTTTGCCGTTCCTTGCCTTCACGTTTTCATCTTTGTCGATACGTCCTTTATGGAACGACGAACTATTCACATATTACATCGGCTCCTTGGCATCGCTCTCGGAGGTCTGGCAGGCTCTTGCCACGGGTGGCGAGCAGATGCCGTATTTCTACTACATCATTATGTGGAATGTCTTACATTGGTTCGGCGCCAGTGAGGTGACTGTACGATTGCCGTCATTCCTCGGATTTCTGGTCGGACTGTCGTCGATTTTCTTTGTCCTTCGTCGCCGAATTGGTCCCTCCTACGCAGCCATTGGAGCCATGTTGCCGGCGGCGACTGGATTTGCTTCATACCTTAGTGAGGGACGGCCCTACGGACTTTTAGTTGGCTTCACAGGTCTTGCCCTTTGCGCATGGCAAGCGGCTGGAGACTCAAAGTGGCGTCGCCCTGCTCTTTTTTTATTGACGGTCTCGCTTTTTGTGTTGCCAGGGATTCACTACTTTGGCGTCCTGATCCTTCCGATCCTCGTTCTAGGCGAAGCTTTGCGCGAACGTTCCTCGCACGCCTTCGACCTAGCAGTGATCGCGGTGCTTTTTCTCGCGCCCCTAGCCTCCTTGGGCCTGAATCTCCCCTTGTTGTTCATAAGCGCGAAGGAAAATGTTGGAACCTTTTGGGCCTCGCGAGGATCCTTGGCCGACGCCGCTTATGTCGTAAGGGTTGCTTACATCAGCGCGTGGAGCGCGCCCATACTTGCTATGAGCTGGCTGGTCCCGTTAGCGATCAGGGGCTGGCTCAGGGAGCCCTATAGCGAAGAAATACGGCCCGCAAACCCACTTCCTCCTGCAGAATGGGCTATTGCAATAGGAGCGTCGCTTCTGCCATTCTTGGGCCTGATTGTCACCTACGTTGTGAAGGGCGCGTTTGTCGATCGCTATTTCATCCAGATGATATTCGGCGTAAGCATCATCACGGCGACCATCCTCTCGATATGTTTTTTGCCGTTTGGTAGGAACGGCTCCTTCGCCAAAGCCAGCGCCATGAGCGTCGCTGTATTCCTTGCGTTAGCCGGCTGGCAAATCCTCAAGGAAGCTAAAGCTAAGCGTAACGAGCTTGCTGCTGCGGTTGATATCCTCCAGTCCGACACGGACGCATCAATACCTATTGTGTCCTGTGAAACGCATAAGTTTCTCGAGCTTAGCCATTATGCCCAAGCGCCCATCAAGGACCGTCTCGTCTATCTCAGCAATCGCGAATACGCGAGCCGCTGGCTTGGCGTTACAAGCGTGGAAAAAGGCATGTATCGCCTTGTCGGTCCCTGGTTCCGGACGAACGTAGCGGATTATGACCAATTCCTTAGAGATCATCGAAAATTTTTGTTGTTTTGTGACGCATCGGGTGCGTGGGTTCATGAACAGCTCGCTAGCGAGGGGTGGTCGTTCGAGCTCAGGAAGAAAGCGACGCTATTCAATCTGTTTGAAGTGCGCAAAGAGAGTTCGAACTAAACCTACCTGTCTGCATTTATACTAGGACGTAAACTCATAAACGGCGCGGTCGGGATTCCCGAATCGTCAGTGGCGTGATTCAAGCTCCTCGAAGGAGCTTTGCCATGGCCCATTATGAGCTGACCGATTTCGAGTGGAAGGCGAACGAGCCGCACCTCCCCAACAAGCCCCGTGGCGTCCCGCAGGTTGATGACCGGCGTGTTCTCAACGGCATTTTCTGGTTGTTGCGCTCGGCGCGCCGTGGGGTGGCTTGCCAGAGCGCTATGGTCCACGCACGACGGTCTACAATCGGTTCAACCGCTGACGAATGGCCGGCGTCTGGGATCGTCTGATGGACGCGATCGTCAAGGCGCATGAGGGCGATGTGCAGATAATCGACAGCTCCGTTGTCCGCGTGCATCAGCAAGGCGCGACGGCAATAAGGGCGCGAAAGCTGCAAGCGATAATCGATGTTTGGGGCGCTCCCGAGGTAAGCGTCCAACGCTTGGCGTCAGGGGCTTGCGAAGTTCCAGGGCATGAGTGCGTCGATGTCTTTGTTGGGCCAACCGGCGGCGATTCGCTCGAGCGTCTGCGTCAGCCATGCGTTGGGATCGACGTCGTTGAGACGCGCGGTTGCCAGGAGCGATGCGATTGTCGCCCAGGTGTCGCCGCCCGCCTCTGACCCGCGAACAGCACATTTTTACGCGTGATGGTCTGCGGGCGGATTGCGCGCTCCACGCTATTGTTGTCGAGCTCGACGCGGCCGTCATCAAGAAAGCATCGGAACTCCGTCCGAGTCAGGCCGTATCGGATCGGCTCCGCAAGTTTGGATTTTCCGGAGATCCGCGCCAGCTCGGCTTCCCATTGAGTCTGAAGCTCGTCAACAATCGGCGTTGAGGAATGGCGGCGAACGTCACGACGGGTTTGCGGATCGCAACCTCTGATCTGCTCCTCGACCGCCCATAGGTCCGCCATGCGCTCGACTGTCCAGGTCGCCGTCTGCGAGACCCCCGCGATATGGAGTTTGTAAAACTCCCGGCGCAGATGCGACCAGCAGCAGGCAAGCGTCACCGGTCCCCCGGGCCGGTCGGGCTCCGCAAGTCGGCGATAGGCCGCATAGCCGTCGCATTGAAGGATGCCGCGCCAGCCTGCCAGATGCCGTTCGAGGCGCTCCGCACCGCGGCTGTCCTCAAAGCGGTAGACGACGATCGGCGGCCCGGCGCCGCCCCAGGGCCGGTCGTCTCGCAGATAGGTCCACAAATAGCCAGTCCGCGTTCGGCCCCGTCCGGGCGCAAGCACCGGCAAGGTTGTCTCGTCGGCGAAGATTCTGTCAGCAGCCCTGACAACCTCAAAGAGGCGTTCGGCCAGCGGCTCGAGATGGAAGCCGACATGCCCCATCCAGCCGGCCATGAGATTACGCCCGAGTTCGACTCTCTCGCGCGCAAAGATTGTCTCCTGGCGGTAGAGCGGCAATCCATCGGCGTATTTGGAGACGGCAATGGCGGCGAGAAGCCGCTCCGTGGCGATGCCACCCTCGATTAGGCGGGCGGGAGCCGGCGCCTCGATGATGCTCTCGCGGCATGCCGTGCAGGCGTATCGGGGGCGGCGCGTGACGATCACGCGGAACTTTGGCGCGGTGACGTCGAGGCGTTCGGTGACGTCCTCCCCGATCTTTACCCGCGCACAAGCGCCGCAGGCGCACGTCAGCGGATCCGGCTCGATGACTTCTTCTATCCGCTCCAGATGCCCCGGTAGCGGACGACGGCCGCCGGATTTATGAGCCGCTTTTGGCCGAAGGCTTTCCAGTTTGGCCTCGACCGCGCCAAGCCCCGTCTGCACTTCTTCGAAGGAGAAGGCGTATTGGCTGTCGTCGAGCTTCTCGGAGCTGCGCCCGTAGGTCGCGCGTTGAATGGTTTTCAACAGAAGATGCAGACGTTCGATCCGCGCCTGCGCCTCGGCGCCCGCCGCTTTCAGCGCCACGACTTCCGCCTGGAGAGACGTGCGAAAGCCGCATGTCGGCGATCATCGCCTTCAGCGCCGCGGGGTCGTCCGGGAGGTCGTGCAGGTCGCCGTCCATGCTCTAAAGACAAGCATAAAACCGGCGACTTGTGGCGCCCCTTTCTTCTCCCTGAATCACTATGCCGCATCTTCAGCCGACGCTCGTCGGCCTTGTTTGGGGGGCGCTGCGAAGCCGTGTCCAATCCATGCCCTCGACGAGGGCCGTAAGCTGGGAAACGGACATATGGATCGTTCCCGACATGAGCTTCGGCCAGCAGAAACGATCTGTCTCCAGTCGCTTGGCGAACAGGCACAGGCTCGTGCCGTCCCACCAGATAATCTTCACGCGATCGGCGCGCTTGGCTCGAAAGACGTAAAGGGCGCCCCCGAAGGGATCGCCGCCAGCGTCGCGCACGAGCGACGCCAGCCCGTCCGGGCCTTTGCGAAAATCGACCGGTGTCGTCGCCAGAACAATACGAGCATGTGGAGGGATCATGCCAGGCGTGCCGCGCGAAATGAGCTCGACCACCCGTTTTGTGGGCACACAGGGGCCGATGCGCAGGATGACGCCCCCCGGCCGATGTTGGCGCGAACAGCTAGCCGATTGGCTGCTGCAGCCTTATTAGGAATAAGCCTAGTACCTGGCGTTTGGCGAAACGAAGCCAGTTTACGAGCAGCGCGCCGGAGCCGCTATTATTCTCTCGCGCCTGCCAGACGGGTCTGCTTGCTTTCGATGCTGATCATTCAGTCAATGGAAAAGCCGACCCGGCGGCGCGACGTCGAGGCGCGACAAACTGCGTTATCGACCCTTGCCGGTTGAGCCTTCCGTAAAGAGAAGAACGCGGATCTCGAATGCGTGAACGACGAGCGGGAAAGAAGTGGTGGGCTTTAGCTCTACTGCTGGTTTTCTGAGGAGATGCGCGCGCCGAAGGTCTAAGCGGCGCGGCGACGGTCCTCCACAGAGCGTTTTGAAAGAGCCAATGACTTACTGGAATGCCCCTAATGCTTGACTTGTTCAACACGGGCCTCGTCTATTGCATTCGCCCAAAATCCGACGTATTTGCGTCTCTCCCCCGCATGTCGCCGGACGCATCTGGGGAAGGGGCAGGACGAAGCAAATTCGGAAGGACGGATTATGCGCAAGGCTCTTGTTTGTGGGGCAGGCGGCTTTATTGGCGGTCATCTGGTCAAGCGCTTAAAAAGTGAAGGTTTTTGGGTCCGCGGCGTCGACCTTAAATTTCATGAACACGCCGAAACCTGCGCGGATGATTTTCTTATCGGCGACTTGAGGGACCAGGATTTTTGCCGCGACGTCGTCGACGGCTATTTCGACGAGGTCTACCAGCTCGCCGCCGACATGGGCGGCGCCGGCTATATTTTCACCGGCGATCATGACGCCGACGTCATGCACAATTCAGCAACAATCAATCTCAACATGCTGGACGTGTGCATGAAGCGAAACATCAAGAATGTGTTTTACTCGTCCTCCGCCTGCATCTATCCGGCCTATAATCAAGAAGATCCCGACAATCCGAACTGCGCTGAAGCTTCGGCTTACCCGGCCGCGCCGGACAGCGAATATGGCTGGGAAAAACTGTTCAGCGAACGTCTCTATCTCGCCTATAACCGCAACTACGGCATGCGCAACAGGGTCGCGCGCTACCACAATATTTTCGGCCCCGAGGGCACCTGGGACGGCGGAAAGGAAAAATCTCCTGCGGCGATCTGCCGCAAAGTCGCGCGCGCCATGGACGGCGACGAGATCGAGATCTGGGGAGACGGCAAGCAAACGCGCTCGTTCCTCTACATCGACGAATGTCTCGAGGGAACGTTGCGCATTGCGCGGTCGCCGGATTTCGAGGGACCGGTGAATATCGGCTCCGAAGAGATGGTGTCGATCAACCAGCTCGTCGACATTGTCGCCGATATCGCCGGCAAGCGCGTCGGAAAGAAGCATGTGCCCGGTCCGCTCGGGGTGCGGGGACGCAATTCCGACAATCGGCTCGTGAAGGAAAAACTCGGCTGGGCGCCGTCGCAGCCGCTGCGTAAAGGGCTCGAGGTCACCTATCGATGGATCGAGCAGCGCGTGCGCAAAAATAGTCCGGCTTAAACACAGTAAACGCCGCCGACAGGAGTTTTTATCAATCCCTGTCGGCGTCGTCTCGTGCCGGCGGCCGCGACGCAGATGGGCGCGGCGCCGTGTGCGGATGCGCGACAAAGCCTCATTATCTGACTCATAATCCGAAGAATCGCCATTTCCTCCTGCGGGGACGCCTAGGCCGATTTCGTTGCGCCCTTTCAGCTTTCGCACGCGTCACGCGCGGCGACGCCGGAGCGCGGGATTTTGCATCGCTGGCGCAGGATGCTACGGTTGAAAGCCGCATTGGCGACCGTTAACGTTTCGATCCAAATGGCTGATATCCAAGGCGCGTCTGAAGAGCCCGCCGGTCTTTTGCAAAGCGATAAGATCTCGCGTCCGGCGCGCCTGGCGGTCGCCGCGTGCGTCGTCGCCATCGTCGTTCTGTCGCTCGTGCCCTACGCCGAGCGGCCCGAGACCGGCATGCCGAAAGAATTCGAGCATTTCATCGCCTATGCCGGCGCTGGATTTTTTCTGCCGCTGGCGGCGTCGTCGCTTCGCCAGCGCCTTCTCGGATGGTCGTGCCTTGCGGTGGCGAGCGGCGTCCTCGAAGTCGCCCAGCAGTTGTCGCCGGGGCGCACGCCGAGTTTGAGCGATGCGCTGGCGAGCGCGAGCGGCTTGACGGCGGGGGTGTTGTTCGGGGCGCTTGTCGCGCGCATCGCCGCCGCACATATCGCGCGTCGCCCGATGGCGGCGATCGCCGCGGCCGCGGCGGTCCAGAAACTGCGCGAGTTAGGAAAGAAAGGGCGATTATGTAGTTGACAAACCACCAAGCGGGTAGTAGCTTCAGAGTCAAGGAGCTATACCTATGTCTGTGCTTTCGAAGCCTTATTTCCACGACGAAGCCGCTGCTTTCGCTCATCTTGAAAGCGTTCTGTGGCCGGAAGGCCCGGTCTGCCCGCATTGCGGCTCGGTCTCTGGAAAGCATTACGACCTGCACAAGACGCGCATGGGCCTGCGCAAATGTTCTGATTGCCGCAAGCAGTTCACGGTGAAGGTCGGCACGGTTTTCGAATCCGCGCATATCCCGTTGAACAAGATGCTTCAGGCTGTCTACTTGATGACTTCCTCGAAGAAGGGCATCAGCGCGCATCAGCTGCACCGCGTTCTTGAGGTTCAGTATAAGACGGCGTGGTTTCTGGCGCATCGCATCCGCGAGGCTATGCGAGACGGCACGCTTGCCCCGATGGGTGGCGCGGGCGGCGTTGTCGAGGCCGACGAAACATATTTCGGCAAGACGGCAGACCAGCCGGGAGCAACCACGAGTGGCCGCCCGTTCGCCAAGGGCGGCAAGCGCGGCCCGGCTGGCAAGCGTGCGGTTGTGGCCCTTGTCGAGCGCGGTGGCTCGGTTCGTTCGTTCCACGTCGACAAGGTGAACAAGAAAGAGGTCGCCAAGATTGTCGGTGAGAACATCGACCGCGAAACGAAGCTCTACACGGACGAAAGCCGCCTATATCCTGAGGTTGGCAAATCGTTCGCTGAACATTCGACCGTGCGTCACAGCGCCGAAGAATACGTTCGCTACGAAGGTGAGAGCGCCATCCACACGAACACGATTGAGGGCTATTTCTCAATCTTCAAGCGCGGCATGAAGGGCGTCTACCAGCACTGCGGCGAAAAACACCTTCACCGCTATCTGGCGGAGTTTGATTTTCGCTACAACAACCGCTCTGCGCGGGGTTGTGAGGATCAGCAGCGGGCTAGTCTCGCGTTGCGAGGCATTGTTGGTAAGCGTCTGACTTATCGCTGGCCTGACGAGGCGGCGGAACAAAACGAAAGAAGATTCTGATCAGTGGCTTAGCAAGCCGCTGATTCTACTTGACAAAATGCTACCCGCGCCATATTCTTTTCCCAAATGGATTGGCGTTATGTCGGTCGGCGAGGGGCATCCATTTCTGGATGCCCCTTCTGCTTTATGAAGGGAAAATCTTTAGGCCATAGCCTATGATTTGGCCGTCCATTGATTGCCTTAACCGGGGCTTAACTGCCACCCAGTCTGGCCGTTTCGTCTCCCTATTCCGAACGAAGTGCGATATGGGGTAGCTGGCAAGGTCAGCGACTTGAAGCCCTGTAACGTTGAACTTTTTCTCGGAAAAACAGTGGGTGAAATCGAATTTTTTTGACCTGTAGTTGCGTCCGCCGCAAATCTCGTTTGTCCAATTCGAGACAATTGCATTCTCTTTTACCCCTCTCGATTCGAATACAAGGTGAACGCGGCCGTAAGTAGCTTTGTGGATGCGTTCAAGAACGAACTGCATTGAAAGGAAATAAGGGTCTTCAGGGGAAGAGTATTGTTTCTTGTGTCTTTCCTTGTCTATCGCGGCGGCGATAAGGGTAGCTGATGACTTTTTAAAAAAGTCGCCTATTTCTTGGTGTAGCTTCTTAGCTTCCGATGAGTCGGCGCAGAATGAGAATTGCCCGCGTTTCTTTCTGATTTCATATGAGTGGAAGACTACGCCTTCGTGGCCCCATCTCTCAATTTTCAGCTTCGTCATCAATGGCGTCTCTTTGCCGAGATAGTCGTCAGTTTGGTAAAGAGCGCATCCAAGGACAAAAACGGGAGACGATGGGTCTATGACTTCAAGGCCATGATCGCCGGACTCGTCAATGAAAGCGATATAACTCATGACGAAAACTCCTAAAGAAAAGAAGCAATCAGATGCCTTTGTCGACGCGGCCCGTGCCATCGGCTGCGACGAATCCGAAGAGCGCTTTGACGAGGCGCTAAAGAAGGTTGCTAAGCATAAGCCACCGAAAGACAGCGAGGAAGGTGCTGCGAAAAGCCAACCAACCCAGAGCAAAGACGACCGCTGAGCCTCGCCAGCGGTCGCAAATGAGAGCCGCATATATGACTGATGATGAGCTTAGAGTTGAAGCACTTAAGCTAGCTGTCCAATCACATGATAAGGGTGTTGGCGCATCTACTATCGTCGCGGCGGCGCAAGATTATCATGATTTCCTTTCAGCCGACCGGCCGGGTTACGGACAGCGAGCAGGCACTCAGAATACAGGTCAAGAATAGCTTCGCGTGTTTTGCAAGCCTCGTATGCTGCAATTGTCTGGAACAGTTTGTAAGCGACCTGCTCAGGCGAATTCTCCCCGATGTGGGCAACAGGCGCGGCGTCGGCCATGGTAAAATCTCCTTAGTAGAATGGTTTGCTGGTCAGCCTTTCGGCGGGTATGGATCGTGGCCGTATGTCCATTCTGTGCGGAACTGATTGTTCTGACCTTGGACAAGAACCTGTGCGTCATGTCCAAGTCTGCCAGCTTCATGGGCTGAGTTGATGGCCTGTTGTATGGCGAGGGCTTGCGACGCGTATGGCCCATAGTGAGTCCCATCATATCTGATCTTCCACTGGCCATCGTGATGGACGACGAAATATTGCGCTCTAGCCATAGCAACCTCCTGAATGGAAATAACGGCGTGACTCTACCTCCTGAGCTACTTCCCAAGCGCAGGTCTCTAGTCACTTACTGCGCACATGGACAATGCCATGACCGGACAGTGCCGTGCGAAAACTGCATAACCATCGATCCAGAAGGAATGCTATCCGATTCTCCAATGGTTTGTAAACTACATAATCACCAAAGAAAGCCTAGCGCGCGCTATTCTGGCGGAAGCCAATTGAGGGCGGCGCGTCAGGTCAAAGGCATGCGCGATAAGGCGCAATAGCGCCAATCTTGCGCGAATGTCGATGCCGAATAACCCAGCTTTGCGCCAAGCGCGGTCGACGGCGCCACTGCGGGAGCCCAGCCGGCGACGGCCGTTGGGCTCATCCGCCCCTTATAATAAGCGCATGGCCGCCGCCGCGACCGCGAGCATAATGGAAAAGCCGGTAAGCGCGACTCGGATCGTTGCGGTCTCTCGGTCGCTTTCTCTCGCCGCAGGGTGGCGGAGATCAAGCGCAGGCTCCACCAGCACAGCCCGGCCGGCGCAAAGCAACGACGCATCGTAACGCTAGCGCCTCCATGCGCCGGTCTAAGTTTCTCCAATCTTCATGGTAAGAAATGAAAAGCAGACGGCGTCGGGGCTTACATGCGCCGACGCCCAGCGACGTCTCTTGACCGCAGCAGCAGGGGTCGCCGCCTTGAGCAAGAAATAATTTCAGAAGACCAAGGAGCTGGATATGCGACGTTCTTTGATCCTGATTGCTTTATTCCTTGACCCGCCGGCGACGTCAGCGGCAGCGCAAAGCAACCAGCCTGGAACGCATATATTCGGTTCCGAAGCCGGCTGCCGCGCGAGTGGGAAAGTCAGCGAGATGATTTGCAGCAATGCGGCGCTCAACGCCGAAGCTGAGTTTCGCGAGAAGGCGCCGCGCTTTTCCTCGCGTCCCGAATGCGAAAGGATGTTTCGGCAGGGGTGCAGCGTCGGCATAAGCGGCGCCGCCGGCTGGGCAGGCAAGAAAAGCGGGATTTATTTTCATCCCAGACAAACGGGTTTTGCCGTGGAGGTCCGATCCAATCAGAGCATCACCGTTTCGCCGCTCATCGCCGGCAACATCGTCAGGTTCGGCGCGAGAAGCGCATTAAGCCGCGACCTGCACATCGACTATCGCGCCGCGCAAGTTCGATATGCGGCTCCCTTCGGCGGCGCCCTGGAAAGGGGAGGCGGCGGGCCTGGGGGAGCTCTTCCGCCGCGCCCGCCGATGGATCCGAATTTCGATTGTTCTTCGGTCATCGAGCCCGATGGAAAAGACGCTTCGACGGCCTGTTATCCGGCGCCGAAGCGGTGAAACGCGCATTGTTCAACAATTAACGATTCGGACCGCGCGAAAATTCCGCAATCGCCTGGCCAATCCCATAAACAACACGCGATTTTCGCATATTGCAGAGGCGCGCCTCCGCCTTTACCCAAGGCATTGCAAGGGGCCAACGCCCTGGACAGCGTCGGAAAAACTTCTCCCAGTTCGGCGCTTGGGCGATTGGCGACGAACGAAAGGCGTCTCATGTCCACGACGGCGGAGCTCGAAGCGCTCCTCATGCAGCGATCGCTGACCGATCCGCAGCTCTTGGCCGCGGCTGAAGCCGCCGCCGATTTCCGTATTTTGCCGGACGCGACAGTAATCAAGATCGGCGGGCAGAGCGTCATCGATCGTGGCCGCGCCGCCCTCTACCCTCTCGTCGACGAGATCGTCGCTGCGCGCAAAGCGCATAAGCTGCTCATCGGAACCGGCGCCGGCACAAGAGCTCGGCATCTCTATTCGATTGCGGCGGGGCTCGGCCTGCCGGCGGGCGTCCTGTCGCAACTCGGAGCCTCCGTCGCCGATCAGAACGCCGCGATGCTCGGTCAACTCCTCGCAAAGCACGGGGTCTCGGCGGTCAACGGCGCCGGGATGTCTGCAGTGCCGCTCTATCTCGCCGAGGTCAACGCCGTCGTCTTCAGCGGCATGCCGCCGTATAATCTCTGGATGCGTCCTGCCGCCGAGGGCGTCATTCCCCCTTACCGCACCGACGCCGGATGCTTTCTGCTTGCCGAGCAGTTCGGCTGCAAGGCCATGATCTTTGTGAAGGATGAGGACGGGCTCTATACGGCGAATCCGAAAACTGCAAAGGACGCCAAATTCATTGCAAGAATTTCGGTCGACGAGATGAAGGCGCAGGGCCTGCACGATTCGATTCTCGAATTCCCCGTGCTCGACCTCTTGAAGGCGGCGCGCCACGTTCGCGAGGTGCAGGTCGTGAACGGCCTGGTTCCGGGCAATCTGACCCGCGCGCTCGCCGGCGAACATGTTGGCACCATCATCACCGCGAGCTGAAGAAAGACGGCCATGACCGACACGGTTAACAGCATCAAGCATGTCGCCTCGCCGCTCGCGCGCCAGACCCTTCTCGACAGCGACCTCACCCGTCCGGTCGCCGGCCGGCGTCCGATCCGGCTGCTTCCTTGGCTTCATGTCGTCAAGATCGGCGGCCGGTCCATCATGGATCGCGGCGCGGAGGCGATCCTTCCCGTCGTGGAGGAGCTGCGTAAACTCCTGCCCGAGCATCGCATGCTCATATTGACCGGCGCAGGCGTGCGCGCGCGCCATCTCTACGGCGTCGGTCTCGACCTCGGCCTGCCCGTGGGATCGCTTGCGCCGCTCGCCGCGAGCGAAGCAGGCCAGAACGGCCACATCCTCGCCTCGCTGCTCGCCCCCGAGGGCGTCTCCTATGTCGAGCATCCGACGATCGCGAGCCAGCTCGCGATCCATCTCTCCGCCGCCCGCGCGGTGGTGGGGAGCGCTTTCCCGCCCTATCACCACCATGAGTTCCCGACGTCCCGCATTCCGCCACACCGGGCCGACACGGGCGCCTTTCTCGTGGCGGACGCGCTCGGCGCGGCCGGTCTGACGATCGTGGAAGATGTGGACGGGGTGTATACGGCCGATCCGAAAGGCCCCGAGGGTCAGCAGGCGCAGCTCCTGCGCGAGACGAGCGCCGCCGATCTCGCGAAGGTCGAGGGCTCTCTGCCTTTCGACCGCGCGCTTCTCGATGTGATGGCCACGGCCCGCCACCTCGAGCATGTGCAGATCGTCAACGGCCTCGCGCCCGGCCGGCTCACAGCCGCTTTGCGGGGCGAGCATGTGGGAACGATCATTCACACCGGCGCGGCGAAGGCATAGGGCGATCCACAAGAGGTGGATCGGCGGAGAGCCCGTGTCGCGCGGCGACAGGCGTGTAAGCGAAGCGTCGCCTTGGTCATAGCTTGAACGTGACAATGTTTGCGCGGGAGCCTTGCCAAGCCATCCCGAACAAGGCAGCCGGAACAACGAACCCTGTTACGCTGGGTGACGCTCTACCGCTCGAGCGAATGCGTGCAAGCCGAAGTCACGGGCAATGGATCCTCGAGGTCACACCGGTCTCTGGCGCCGAGATTTTCCAGCGCCGTCGCGGCAAAGGCGGCGACAGCGCCCTTGTCGCGGGCCAGAGGCCCTACCTCTAATTTCTACCCGGTGATTTTTTTGGTGGGCGCACAAGGGCTCGAACCTTGGACCCGCTGATTAAGAGTCAGCTGCTCTACCAACTGAGCTATGCGCCCGTCCGTCAGCGTCACGACGCTCTCGGAACGGGGGAGCGAATATCAAATGCCGATCCCCCTGTCCAGCGCCGTGTTGCCCGACGGAACCAATTTTCCCGACGGGAGGCTGGCCGAGCCTATTTCTGGGCCGGCCAGCCGTGGATCGCGCGGACTCTGGTGACGAGGTCGGCCCAGGGGCCCTTGTAAGCGTTCCCGGCCTGGGCCGTCGGCGCCGATTGCTTCTTCTCACAAATGTCCTTGGCCCCCGCGGACTTGGGGCCGTCCACGAAAAAGTAGATCACGTTGAGGCGCAGGGTCGAATAATACTGGTCGAGCACCGTGCCGCGCTTCAGCGCATTCGTGCCCCACACGGTCGTCTTGCGATCCTCCGGCGCAGCCGAGGGCTTGAAGCCATAGCCATAATCGCCTTCGCCGCGCAAAAGGTCGAAGCGGACATAGCAGAGCGCGCCCTTGGGCTGCTCATCCTTGAAGACGAGCTCGCGCGTCGCCACGGCGTCCTGGTCGTTGTAGCGAACGGTGGCGTCGACGGGGAAATGCCAGACATCGACTTTCTCGAAGTATTTCAGGAGGTCCGCTTCGTCGGGATCCTCGGCCGCGGCGGCCGTCCCGGCCGAGAGCGCCACGGCGGCGGCGATGGCGACGAGCCGACTGCGCGAGATGAAACTGCCCATATTCAATCCTCTCAGGCGCCCGGACGGCGCCCCGCTAGGCAGGTGGGAAGCGCGGCGGCGGCCCGCAAGGTCTGCGACATTTGCGCCCGGGCGCGGTTTTTTGTCCTGCCTGCGAATAAGGCGCGCGCTGCCGGCGCCGGTGATTTGGGCGCACTGCGAGTGAGTTAGCCCGCTTGTTCCCATTGAGGTTTCGGCGGGCGGAAAAAGCCGCCGCCGCGTCTTCCCTCGCGCGCAAAAGCGCGCTAGCAGTTTGAGGGAAATAACAGCACGAGATTGATTATGTCGCGGAAGAAAATCGCTCTGATCGGCGCCGGCAATATCGGCGGAACGCTCGCTCATCTCGCCGGTCTGAAAGAACTGGGCGATATCGTGCTCTTCGACATTGTTGACGGGGTGCCGCAGGGGAAGGCGCTGGACCTTGCGCAGGCGTCGCCCGTTTCGGGCTTCGACGCCGATCTCGCCGGCGCTTCCGATTACGCCGCCATCGCCGGGGCGGACGTCGTCATCGTCACCGCCGGGGTTCCGCGCCAGCCTGGCATGAGCCGCGACGATCTGCTCTCGGTCAATCTCGGCGTCATCGCCAAGGTGGGCGCGGGCGTGAAGCAATATGCCCCCAACGCCTTCGTCATCTGCATCACCAACCCGCTGGACGTCATGGTCTGGGCGCTGCAGAAAGCGTCCGGCTTGCCGACGAACCGCGTGGTCGGCATGGCCGGCGTGCTCGATTCGGCCCGCTTCCGCTACTTCTTGTCGGAGGAGTTCAAGGTCTCGGTCGAGGACGTCAGCGCCTTCGTGCTCGGCGGCCACGGCGACGACATGGTGCCCTCGGTGCGCTATTCGACGGTCGGCGGCGTGCCGCTGCCTGACCTCATCGCCATGGGTTGGACCAGCCAGGCGCGCATCGACGCCATTGTCGACCGCACGCGCAAGGGCGGCGGCGAGATCGTAGGCCTGCTCAAGACCGGCTCCGCCTATTACGCTCCCGCCACCTCGGCCATTGCGATGGCCGAAAGCTACCTCAAGGACAAGCGCCGCGTGCTGCCCTGCGCGGCCTATCTCAATGGCGAATATGGGGTGAACGGGCTCTATGTCGGCGTGCCGGTCGTCATCGGGGCCAATGGCGTCGAGAAAGTCATGGAAATCAAGCTCGACGCCACGGAACAGGCGATGTTCGACAAATCCGTGAACTCCGTGAAGACGCTGATTCAGGCGGCCAAGGGTCTCAATCCGGCTTTCGCCTGACAGCAAGAGATGGTCTCTTCGGACATGGCGGGTCTTCGGATATGGCGCGGCGGCGGCGGCTCTTCGCCGATTGCGGCGCCGATCGTCGATATCCGCGCCCTGCGGGGACGGGGGCGCTGATCCAAACTTTGCTGAAAGTCACGGCTGCGCTTATACTTGCGCATCTCTAGGAAGCCGGACCCGATGTCGAAGCACACAATTGACGACCTGCTCAAAGGCAATGAGCAGTTCGTGTCGGAAGAATTCTATCCCCACGCGGCGTATTATCAGGCCATCGCCAAGCGGCAGTCGCCAAAGGTTTTGTGGATCGGCTGCTCCGATTCGCGCGTCAGCGAAGACGTGATCACGGGCTCGCGACCCGGCACCATGTTCGTCCATCGCAATGTCGCCAACATCATCGCCTTCAACGACGTCAACGTCGCGTCGATCATCGAATACGGCGTGGTCCATCTGAAGATTGAGGACATTATCGTCTGCGGCCACACGCGCTGCGGCGGCATTGCGGCGATCGAGGACGGTGTTCACGAAAACTACATCGCCGACTGGCTCTGCATCGCGAGCGGCGCCAAGGACGCCGCCGACCGCATCGCCCGCGAGAAACATCTGTCGCGCGAGCAAAAGCTCGAAGTGCTGACGGCGGAGAACGTGAAACTGCAGATCAAGCATTTGAAAAGCCTCGCCATCATCCGGAACATGCACGCCGGCGGCCCGCTGCCGCGCATCCACGGCTGGCTCTACCGGGTCGAGTCGGGAAAGATCGACGTGCTGGTCGACGGGCGGGCCGGGCACGAAGCGGGATGAGCGGCCGCGCCTTGGTCGAAACGACGCAACGGCTGCAACGCCCCCGCGACCTCCCGTCCGCTTGACGCCGCCGCCCCGCCATGGCCATTAGGCCGCAAGCCCCGCCGTTTCTTGCTTCGAGGGAGAGCCCACCGCATGAATATCCACGAATACCAGGCCAAAGCCATTTTGCGCGAGTTCGGCGCGCCCGTAGCGGCCGGCGTGCCGGTGCTCAAGGCCGAAGAGGCGGCCGCCGCCGCCAAGCAGCTTCCGGGTCCGGTCTATGTGGTGAAGGCGCAGATTCACGCCGGCGGCCGCGGCAAGGGCAAATTCAAGGAAGAGAAGGCCGGCCCGCAGGGCGGCGTGCGCATCGCCAAGTCGATCGAAGAGGCGGAAGCCTTCGCGAGGCAGATGCTCGGCGCGACGCTCGTCACGCTGCAGACCGGCGAGGCCGGCAAGCAGGTCAACCGCCTCTACATCGAAGACGGCGCCGCGATCGACAAGGAATTCTATCTCTCCATGTTGATCGACCGCGCGACCTCGCGCATCGCCTTCGTCGTCTCGACGGAAGGCGGCATGGACATCGAGACCGTCGCCCATGACACGCCCGAGAAGATCGTCACTTTCTCGGTCGATCCGGCCACCGGCCTGATGCCGCATCACGGTCGCCGCGTCGCCGACGCGCTCAATCTCAAGGGCGATCTCGCCAAGCAGGCGGGCGACCTCGTCGAGAAGCTCTATGCCGCGTTCGTTGCGAAAGACATGGAGATGCTCGAGATCAATCCCCTGATCACCACCAAGGACGGCAAGCTGCGCTGCCTCGACGCCAAGGTGAGCTTCGAGAACAACGCCCTCTATCGCCATCCCGAACTCGCCGCGCTGCGCGATCTCTCGGAAGAGGACGAGAAGGAGATCGAGGCGTCGAAATACGACCTCGCCTATATTTCGCTCGACGGCAACATCGGCTGCATGGTCAACGGCGCCGGCCTCGCCATGGCGACGATGGACATCATCAAGCTCTACGGCGCCTTTCCGGCGAACTTCCTCGACGTCGGCGGCGGCGCCACGACCGAGAAGGTGACCGCGGCGTTCAAGATCATCACCGCCGACCCGAACGTGAAGGGCATCCTGGTCAATATCTTCGGCGGCATCATGCGCTGCGACACCATCGCCGAAGGCGTGATCGCGGCGGTGCGCGAAGTTGGGCTCAAGGTGCCGCTGGTCGTGCGCCTCGAAGGCACCAATGTCGAACTCGGCAAGAAGATCATCAGCGAGTCCGGGCTCAATGTGATCCCGGCTGACGATCTCGACGACGCCGCCCAGAAGATCGTCAAGGCGATCAGCTAACGCTCACGTTCTGAAGGGGGACGACGCGTCCCTCAAACGCTTCATCGCCCTTGCCCTGTATGCGGCCTCTTCAACGGCTGCACGCCAGGGCGAGGGCTGTAGTTTTTCAGGGGGTCTGGCGACGATTGCCCCGGCCGACAATCATTGCGTCGGGACTCGCCTTGCGCTGCGAGCGCAAAACCGCCATCTTTAACCGCGAATCTCCTGAACTCCGGCCACTCGTCCTGGCGGAACGGCCGCGTCTGCCGCAGGCCGCGTCGCCTCTTTTCTAGGAAAGCGCCTGTGCTTCAACTCGTTCGCCCGCTCGCCATCTTCTCTCGCGGCGTCAGGCGCCGGCTGCCGCTTCGCACGACGGCGGTCGCGGCCGTTTTCGCGCTATCCTGCGCCTTGCCCGGGTCCAGCCACGCGACGGCCCGGGAAGGAACCCTGTCGGTCCCGCGGCCTTTCGAGGTCGGAACGAGCCTGTCGGGCAATTACCTCGCCGCCATCGTCGCGGGCGCCGAGCGGGACACGCTCGCCGCTTCGACGTTTTTCCGCGAGGCGCTGCGCGACGATCCGAACAATCAGGACCTGATCGACCGCGCTTTCGTCGCAGCGCTCTCCAACGGCGCCATGGCGGAGGCCGTCGCCTTGGCGCCACGCGTGCTCGCGCATGACAAGGGCAACGGACTCGCACACCTGACCAAGGGCGTGGATCTCTTCAAGAATCGCCGTTACGCGGCGGCGCGCGCGGAACTCGCCAAGGGTGGCGGCGACCGTCGCCGCGACATCACGACGACCCTGCTCACCGCCTGGACCTACGCCGGCGCCAAGGACACGCGCAAGGCGCTGCAGACGCTCGACGCGCTCAACGAGGACATTTTCGTCGTCTTCCGGGATTACCACGGCGCGCTGATCGCCGATCTCGGCGGCGACAAGGCGGAGGCGGAAAAGCGCTTCAAATCCGCCTATGCGGCGGAGCGAAACACGCTGCGTCTGGTCGACGCCTACGCCCGCTTCCTCGCGAGCCGCGGCCAGCGCGAGGACGCGAAGAAGCTCTACGAAACGTTCAACGAGGTGGCGCCCGGCCACCCGATCGTGGTCGCCGCCATTGCGGCGCTCAACGAGGGCAAGCCGCTGCCGCCTTTTGTGCGCACGGCGGATGACGGCGCGGCCGAAGCCCTCTACGGGCTCGGCGCCATCGGCGGCCGCCAGGGCGACGAACTCGCCTCGCTCATCTATCTGCGCCTGTCGCTCGCTCTCGCGCCGGAGAACGCCCTCGCGATCCTGACGCTGGGCGACGTCTATGAGCGCATGAAGCAGCCGGAGATGGCGATCGATCTTTACGACAGCGTGCCCAAGGACAGCCCGCTGCGCGTCAACGCCGATATTCAGGCGGCGCTGATTCTGGAGACGCTCGGCAAATCGAAGGAAGCGACGGACCATCTTTCCGCGGTCGTCGCCGCCAATCCGAAGAACCAGGAGGCGCTGACGGCGCTCGGCAATCTGCAGCGCTCGCGCAAGCTCTATGGCGACGCGGCCGCGACCTATTCGCGCGTGATTGCGCTTCTGCCCAAGGACGAGAAGAGCCAGTGGCTCCTCTATTATTATCGCGGCATCGCCAATGAGCGCCGCAAGGACTGGAAGGCGGCGGAAGCCGATCTCAAGAAGGCGCTGGAGCTCAATCCGGATCAGCCGCTGGTGCTCAATTATCTCGGCTACAGCTGGGTCGATCAGGGTGTCAACGTCGACGAGGCGTTCAAGATGCTGCGCCGCGCCGTCGACTTGCGGCAACGCGACGGCTATGTCGTCGACAGCCTTGGCTGGGCCTATTACCGGCTCGGCCGCTACGACGACGCCGTGCGCGAGCTCGAGCGGGCGATCGATTTGAAGCCGTCGGATCCGGTCATCAACGACCATTTGGGCGACGCTTATTGGCGCGTGGGCCGCAAGCTCGAAGCGCAGTTCCAGTGGAACCATGCGCGCGATCTGAACCCCGAGCCCGAAGACCTGCCGAAGATTCTCGACAAGATCAAGAATGGCCTGAAGGATCAGCCGGAGGTCGCCAACGCCACGGGCAAGACCGGCGGATAGACGGCGACGGTTTTTTCCGCGCAGGCTGCGGGTGACGTCGTCATGCCCGGCCCTGGGCCGGGCGTCCCTCGCCGGGGGATGAGCCCGGCCATGACGAGGCGAGGGAATTACGCGCTCTTTTCTCCCGCCATCTTCATCACAAGCGCCCACTCCGCATCCGTCACCGGCTGGACCGACAGACGCGAGTTATTGACCAGCGCCATTTCCGCGAGACGCGGCTCGGCCTTGATCTGAGCGAGCGTCACCGGCTTGGCGAGCGGCTTCGCCGCCTTTACGTCGACCATGCCGAACTTGCCGGTCTCGTCGGTGTGGTCGGGGTAATATTCCTTGATGATCTCGACGATCCCGACGATCGCGCGCTCGTCGTTCGAGTGATAGAAGAAGGCGCGCTCGCCCCTCTTCATCGCCATGAGATGCTTCTTGGCGAGATGGTTCCGCACGCCGTTCCAGAACGTGCCCTTCGCGCCTGCGGCGACCTGCTGGTCCCAGGACCAGGTCGAGGGTTCGCTCTTGAGAAGCCAGTGCGCCATCTAGAGCGCCGCGCCGACGACGCGCTTCCAGGCGCGCAACTCGACCCGTTCGAACAGACCGGCCTGCGCATAAGGGTCCTCGGCGAGCAGGGCGCGCGCCGCGGCCTCGTCGGGACAGTCGAGGATCAGCATGGAGCCCACGGGCGTCTCGCCGTCGAGAAAGGGTCCGCCGAGCTTCACTTGCGCCGCATGCGTCTCCAGGAAGGCGAGGTGGGCGGCGCGGGTCGAGAGGCGCAGATCGACATGACCCGGCTTGTCCTGGCAAAGGGCGACGAAAAGCAAGGTTTCAACCTCGTGGCGAACGTGACGTTGCGACCCTTGTCCCAAAGCCTCGCCGCCCGGTCAAGCGACCTACTCGACCCGTTCCGGCGTGGTTTCCGCGAGTTCCGCGACGCGCGTTCCGAAGTCCGTTAGAGTTTCCCGCAGCGCCACGACATCCGCCTGAGACGCCGGCTCGCTTGTCGCGGCGGTCCCGCCATTGCGCCGCTGATGCGCGCGTTCGGCGCGCAACGCCTCGACCGCGCCGTGAAGCATCGCGTTGTCGGCGCGCGTGGCTTCGAGCCTGTCCGCCGCGCTGCGCGCCTCGTTGCGCGCCAGCCGCAGGGCGTTTTCGAGAGAATCGGCCTCGTTGCGCCGGCGCTCCTGCTCGGCGGCGAGTTCGGCGCGGGTCTCGTCGCGCTCCTTCAAGAGGGCGGCGTATTCGCGCTGTGCGGCCTCGAGCTCGTCGTTCTTGTGGGCAAGATGCTTGGCGAGCCCCGGCGTGCGCGCGGCCTCGGCGGCGACGCGCTCATAGTCCTGTTTCAGCACTTCGAGCTCACGCTGCAGACTGGCGTTTTGTTCGTGCAACGCGCCAATCTTCGCTTCATGGGCGACGACCCTGGTCGATTGCGCCTCTTTCTCGCGGCCGAGCTCTTCCTTGTCGGATTCGAGAAGGCGCAGACGCTCGACGTCGCGGTCGGCGCGCTCGGTCATTTCGATCAGGGCGAGTTCGGTCGAGCGCAGGAGATCGGTGCGCTCGGCAAGGACCTTCTGCGCCTCGCCCAGCGCCACCGCCATGTCGCGGTTGTCGGCCTCGGCCTTCTTGAGCTGCGCTTCGGCCTGCGCGACGCGCGATGCGTGGCGGCCGATGGCGGCGAGATCGAAGGCCTTCGAGGCCTTCACCGCCTCTATCTCCTGCTCCATCCGGCGCTCGCGTACGGCGAATTCCGCGCGCAGCAGGTCACGCTCGGCGATCACCTCCTCCATGGACATGGGGGCGAGCATTTGCAGCCGGCGCATCGACAGGCGCATGGCGCGCCGCCAGAAGGCCGGCAGAAACAGAAGCGTGATCAGCCCGGCGACGAGAAAGCCGAGCGCGAAATACATTGCCTGTTCAATCAAGACGCCAACCTCGCGCCGCCGTGCGCCCTATTCGCCTGCGGGACGCGCGCAAGAGTGCCACGACTGGCCGGCGAAATCAAAAAATCAACGGCTCAGATTTAGCTTAAGACTCGCCCAGGCCGCTGGCGGCGCGCCCTCTCTTCGCGCCCGGGCGCGGAGCGGTCCTTCGTCTCAGAACGGGTTCCAGGTCGAATCCGGGGTAAATTTCAAATAGCTCAGCGCGAGGCCGAGTCGCGCGCCGAGGCCTGCGCGCACCGGCATGACCACGACCTCTTCATTGTTGAGCGCGGTGAAGCCCAGGCCGCCGACGAGATAGGCCGAGCCGTTGACGCCCGCATAGCGGCGGTAGATCGCCTCCACGTCCGGAAGATTGTAGACCAGCATCATCGTGCGGTCGCCGTCGGCGCCGGCGTCGAGGCCGATGGAGGGACCCTGCCAGAAAACCGGCTTCTGGCCCGCGTTGCGGGTGAACATCTTGCCCTCGCCGTAGCGTAGCCCGCCGACAAAGGCGCCGCCGGCCTCCTGGCCGAGAATATAGGCGTTGGGGCGGCCCCATTTCTTATTGGCCTGCTCGAGGCCTTCGGCGAGCCCGCGCGAAATGGAGCCGAAGAAGCGGTGGCCGTTCTCGACGATTTCGCCGCTCGTAAAGGCCTCGGGTCTTTGATTGGCGCGCGCCAGGCCGGGCAGGGCGGCGCAGGCGGCGGCCGAGGCTGCAAAGCGAAAGAGATCTCGGCGGGACGAGGGACGATGCCAGGCGCTCATGATCGCTTGAAACTCCAATACGCAAACGGTGTCAGGCCGAGTGACGGATCGGCGCGGAATGCGGCCGTCGCGCGGCGCCTCGGCGTCGCGGCGGCGCCGTACGTCACGCATGGCGGAAGAGTCGCGCAGCGTCGTTAATAAAGCGTTGCGACCGCAGGATCGCCCCAGGAAATGAAGGGGCCGTTGCGGTATTTTGCGGCCGCCTTGTTGTAGAGAAGCGGCGCGCCCGCCGGATCGAGCGTCACGCCGCCCGCCACGCGGAGGATCGCGTCGCCCGCGGCGGTGTCCCACTCCATGGTGGGGCCGAAACGCGGGTAGACGTCGGCCGTCCCCTCGGCGAGGGCGCAGAATTTCAGCGACGATCCGACGGACATGCGCGCCGCGACGGGAAGGCGCGCGACGTAGGCCGCCGTTTCGGCGTCGAGATGCGATTTAGAGACGAGCGCGGTGAGCCCGTCCTCGGGCGCTTTGCGCGTGCGCAGAAGCCGCCAGTCCTGCGGCGCCGGCAGGCGGCCGCCAGGCGCGGCGTCGGCCACGAAGCTGTCAGCGCCGGCGAACCAGACTCGGCCCTGCGCCGGCGCCGCCACCGCCCCCGCGGCCGGCGCGCCGTCGACGATCAGAGCGACATTGATGGTGAATTCCGAGCTGCGCGCGAGGAACTCGCGCGTGCCGTCGATGGGATCGACGAGCAGGAAGACGCCGCCATGGGCCGCGCTTGTCCCGCGCGCGGCGCTTTCCTCGGCGACCGCAGCCAGCCCCGGAAGCGCGCGGGCCAGGGCGGCCAAAAGATACTCCTCGACGCGCTGATCCGCCTCGGTGACCGGAGAATGATCGTCCTTGAGGCGCGAGGCGATTTGCGGCCGCGCCAGCACGTCCATCGCCAGCGCGCCTGCGCCGGCGACGAGATCGCCAAAAAGCCGCGCGAGGCGCCGGCGCTCGGCGGGAGGCGCGTAATCGTCGATCATGCCCGCTCTTTCAAGCTTTGTTTACGAACATAGGGCGCGCAATTTGCAATCCGCGCGGCCGCGGTTACCCTTGCACAAGACGAAATCCAGTGATTCGTCGCAAGCGTGCCTGTTCGCGTTACGCAGCAAAGATCCTTGATTGTCTTCTCACCAGCAAGCGGCGCCGCGCGCCTCCGGGATTGCCTTATGACCAACTTCTCGCTCGACGCTCTCGATCTCGCGGCCTTGCTGTCGTCGCGAGTCTGCCACGACGTGATTTCACCCGTCGGCGCGATCGTCAACGGGCTCGAAGTGCTGGAGGAGGAGAAGGACGCCGAGATGCGCGGCCATGCGCTGGCGCTCATCAAATCCTCCGCCAATGAGGCGTCGGCGCGCCTTCAGTTCTGTCGCCTCGCCTTCGGCGCCGCCGGCTCCAAGGGAGCCTCGATCGACACCGGCGACGCGGAGCTCGTCACCCGTCAGCTTCTCGCCGATGAGCGCACGCAGCTCAATTGGAGCGTGCCGCGCGTTCTGATGTCCAAAAACAAGGTAAAGCTGCTGCTCAATCTTTGCCTGCTCGCCGACGCCGCCATCCCCCGCGGCGGCGTGATCTCCGTCTCCTCGACGGGCGCGGACGACTCCATTTCCTTCAAGGTCGAGGCGCGCGGCGTCAATGCGCGTCTGGCCGCGCATCTTCCGGCGCTTCTCGCCGGCGAAGCGGAGGACAGCGCCATCGACGCTCGCGCCATCCAGCCCTACTACACGGGTCTCGTCGCAAAGGCTTGCAACCTCGCCATCACAGTCGCGACCGAACCGGAGCTCATCAGCATCGAAGCCCGGCCGGCGGCCGCCTCGGACGAGGTGGAAGCGCCGCAAAGCGCTGTCGCGTAACGGTTCGGGTTCCGCTTCTTTAACCGGCCTGCGCCGATACTGCGCGCATCGCCGCGAGATGCGCGGCGGCAGGGGCGCGCCAGATGAAACAGGTCCTCGTGGTCGACGATTCGCCTGTAGTGCGAAAGGTGGCCCGTCGAATCCTCGAAGGCGTCGACCTGCGCACGCGGGAGGCGGCGAATGGCGAGAGCGGTCTTATCGCATGCGAAGAGCGAATGCCCGACGCGATACTGCTCGACTGGAATATGCCCGGCGCCGACAGCGTAGAATTTTTGCGCGCGCTTCGCCGGATGCCGGGCGGCGAGGTCCCAAAGGTCGTCTTTTGCACGTCTGAGAACGACGTCGGCCGTATCGCCCGCGCCCTGCGCGCCGGCGCCGACGGGTATATGTTGAAGCCTTTCGACCAGGACCGTTTGCGGTCAAAGTTTTGGGAGATGGGAATCGTCTTGACGCTTCGGCGCTGACGCCCCCTTGCGCGTCACGAAGACGCCGTGGGCGGCTTCTCAACGGGGCGCTGAGGCCCTCATCCCAAAGGCCAACAAAGCGCGCGTCTCAGCAGGAGGCGGGAAAAAGGGCTCCTGCCTTGTTACGCCGTGATGCGCTCGTCGGCCTCGTTCGGCTCACGCAGCACATAGCCGCGACCCCAGACCGTCTCGATATAATTGCGGCCGTCGCTGGCGTTGGCGAGCTTCTTGCGCAGCTTGCAGATGAAGACGTCGATGATTTTGAGTTCCGGCTCGTCCATGCCGCCGTAGAGATGATTGAGAAACATCTCTTTGGTCAGCGTTGTGCCTTTTCGCAGCGAGAGCAGCTCCAGCATCTGATATTCCTTGCCGGTCAGATGCACGCGCACGCCGCCGACTTCGACGGTCTTCTGGTCGAGATTGACGATGAGGTCGCCGGTGGTGATGACGGACTGCGCATGGCCCTTGGAGCGACGGACGATGGCGTGGATGCGTGCGACCAGTTCGTCCTTGTGGAAGGGCTTCGTCAGATAATCGTCGGCGCCGAAGCCGAGGCCCTTCACCTTGTCCTCGATTCCGGCGAGGCCGGATAAAATCAGAATGGGGGTCTTTACCTTGGCGACGCGCAGCGAGCGCAAAACCTCATATCCCGACATGTCGGGAAGGTTCAGATCCAGCAAGATGATGTCGTAGTCGTAGAGCTTGCCGAGGTCGATGCCTTCCTCGCCGAGATCCGTCGTATAGACATTGAAATTTTCGGATTTGAGCATGAGCTCGATGCTTTGAGCCGTCGCGCTGTCGTCCTCGATCAATAAAACGCGCATGTTGGGTCCCCACCGAGCTCCATTAATCAACGACACGGCGCCGTAGCGGGCGCGCATCGGCCGCACGCCAGCCCCCTGGCCTGCGACTCTTCCCGTCTAGTTTCCGACGGTAAGCGGAATTGGTTAATAAACCTTCACTTGCGCCCGCACTGCCGCCCAAAGTCTTAAGCTTGGGCCCAGGGCGAGTAACGCGCGAGACGCAACTGGGTCGAACGGGCGACTCGGGTCCGCGATCGCGAATCAGTCGCCACAATCCATCTATACGCCCTCGTGAGTCGCGGGCGCAAAGACAAAAATATTCAATACGGGGAACTACGTGCCGTCTTCGCCTAAGAGATTGCCGGGCTACGCGGTTTCCTAAATCGTCGCGTTCACCCTGGACGATGCGGTCGGGCCTTCGGGCCGGCCTTCTCGAGCGGGTCGCCGACGCCCGCCGACGTCATGGTCTGAAGGCCGACGACGATGACGGAGCCATCGCTCGGCCCGGGCAGATCGAGCTGGCTTTTCTAGGGCAGGGGAGCGCTGACAATGAGGCGCCAGGCGAGGGCGCCGGGCTGAATCGCGGGCCCCGAGAGGGGCGTCGTGATGAAGCCGTCTGAGGGCGGAGCGCACACCTTGACCTCAGGCGTGAGCCGCCGGACAAATGGTGCGAAAGGCTAAAGGCGCGTCATTGACTTGCGCTGAGCCTTTCTCCTATATGCGTCGCGCGGCGCTGCTCCGAGAGGGGCGGCGTCCATCTGTTTTGTCGCCTCGGCGTCCTGACGCCCGCGCGCGTTTGGCGCGGAAAGGATCGGCGGGGCAAGGAAGACGGGCCGAGGCCTAAAAGGCTTCAGCATCGCCAGCGGAGACGTTTCGTGAAGAGAACTTATCAACCCAGCAAAATCGTGCGCAAGCGCCGTCACGGCTTCCGCGCGCGCATGGCCACCGTGGGCGGCCGCGCTGTCATTGCCGCGCGTCGCGCTCGCGGCCGCAAGCGCCTCTCGGCCTGACCCGGCTCGGCGGAACGACGGAAAAGGCGGACGCCCAGATGACGACGGACGTTCCCGCCGAACCGCGGACGTTGACGAAAAAGCCGACGCGCCTGCGTCGGCGCCAAGATTTCGTGCGTGCGTCGAAAACCGGCGCGCGCTTTTCGGCGCGTGCGTTTACCCTCCAGATGGCGGGCCGCGACGCGACGGAAGAAGAATCAGCGGCCGAGGCCCGTTTCGGCTTCACCGTGACCCGGAAGGTCGCGGGAGCCGTCGGGCGCAACCGCATCCGCCGTCGCCTCAAAGAGGCGCTGCGCGTCAGCGGAGACCTTGGCGCGCGGCCCGGCCGCGATTACGTGTTTGTCGCCCGGCGGGGGGCGCTCGACGCGCCCTTTGCCGAAATCGTCACACAAATGGCCGAAGGATTCGCGCGGCTCGACGAGCGCCACGCTGCGAACCAACGGCGCAAACAGAAAGACAGGCCTGCGGCGTCATGACCGAAAACACCAAGAACATGCTCATGGCCGCGGCGCTCTCGCTGATCTTCATCGGGCTGTGGGATTATTTCTACGCCTTCCCCGAGTTCGAGCGGCAGAAGCAGGCGCAGACCCAGCAGATGAAATTGGCGAAGGCGCCCAAGCTCGGCGCGCCCGAGCAGGCCGGGGGCGTCGCTGCGCCCGCGACGCCCGCCGTGCGCACGCGCGAGGAGGCTCTGGCGCTGAGCCCGCGCGTGACGATCGACACGCGGTCGATCGCCGGCTCCATCGCGCTCAAAGGCGCCCGCATCGACGACGTCTCGCTCAAGCACTATCGCCAGACGGTCGACCCGACGAGCCCCATCATCACTCTGCTGTCGCCGGAATATGGGCCGAGCCCCTATTTCGCCGAGATGGGTTTCGTGACCGGCGAGACAGAGAACGCGCCCGCGCTGCCGACGACGGAAACGCTTTGGACCGCCGACTCTGACAAGCTCACCTCCGGCAAGCCGGTGACGCTCACCTGGGACAATGGCCAGGGCCTCGTCTTCAAGCGGGTGATTTCGGTCGACGACGAATATCTCTTCACCGTCAAGGACAGCGTCGAGAACAAGGCGGGCAGGCCCGTCACGCTGTACAACTATTCGCGCATCAACCGCATCGGCCGTCCGCCGTCCTCCGGCTACGCCATCCTTCACGAGGGCTTCACCGGCGTCATCGGCGACAAGGCCGAAGAGCTCAACTACGACAAGATCGAGAAAGAGCCCGACGCCACCAAGACCTTCAAGGGCGTTGGCGGCTGGGTCGGCCTCACCGACAAATATTGGGGCGCCGTGGTCGCGCCCGACCAGAACGCCTCGATCGAGGCCCGCTATGTCGCCATGGGCGGCGCCACCAAGACCTATCAGGCCGCGACCGTCACCGAGCCGAAGACGATCGAGCCCGGCGCGACCGCCGAGACGACGGCTTATGTCTTCGCCGGCGCCAAGGAAGTCGATACGCTCGACGCCTATAAGGCGAACCCGGGCCTGAAGCGCTTCGACCTCCTCATCGACTGGGGCTGGTTCTATTTCATCACGCGGCCGATGTTCCGCCTGATCGACTTCCTCTATCGCGTGCTCGGCAATTTCGGCCTCGCGATCCTGGCGGTGACGGTTATTGTGAAGCTCGCCTTCCTGCCGCTCGCCAACAAGAGCTACAAGTCGATCGCCAAGATGAAGGAGATTCAGCCCAAGATCAAAGAGCTGAAAGAAAAATACGGCGACGACAAGCACAAGTTCAACATGGAGCAGATGGAGCTCTACAAGCGGGAGAAGGTCAATCCCGCGAGCGGCTGTCTGCCGGTGCTGTTGCAGATTCCGGTGTTCTTCTCGCTCTATAAGGTGCTCGTGGTCACGATTGAGATGCGCCACGCTCCCTTCTTCGGCTGGATCAAGGACCTCTCGGCGCCCGACCCCACGAATATCTTCAACCTGTTCGGCCTGCTGCCCTTCGATCCGACGCACGTCGCGATTTTCGGGCCGTATCTGGCGCTGGGCGTGTGGCCGCTGGTGATGGGCGTCACCATGTGGCTGCAAATGAAGATGAATCCCGAGCCGACCGACGAAATCCAGCGCACCATGTTCGCCTGGATGCCGGTGATGTTCACCTTCACCATGGGCAGCTTCGCCTCCGGCCTCATCATCTACTGGTCGTGGAACAATCTGCTCTCCATCATCCAGCAGGGCGTCATCATGAAGCGCGCCGGCGTGAAGTTCGAATTGTGGGACAATCTCCGCAAGACTTTCGGCATGGCGTAACACTCAAGCGGCCGGGACGACCTCCCGGCCGCAAGGCTTTTCAAGCAGACGATGACCGACGAGCCCGATTTTTTCGAGGACGGCCGCATCCTCTTCGCCGGCCCTTGCGAGTTCATTTTCGCGAGCGCAAAGGCCGGCGATCTGCCGCCGCTGGGCCCGCCGGAGATCGCCTTTGCGGGCCGCTCCAATGTGGGCAAGTCGTCGCTGCTCAACGCGCTCACCAACCGCAAGACGCTCGCGCGCGTCTCTCATACGCCGGGGCGCACGCAGCAACTCAATTTCTTCGCGCTCGGCGGCGCGCCCGGCGCCGAACGTCTGCGCCTCGTCGATATGCCCGGCTATGGCTATGCGGCCGTCGGCAAGGAGAAGGTCGCGAGCTGGGGCGTGCTGATGCGCGACTATCTGAGGGGCCGCGCCTCGCTCACCCGTGTCTTCGTGCTGATCGACGGACGCCGCGGCGTGAAGCCGGTCGACGCCGAGATGCTGGATCTTCTCGACCAGTCCGCCGTTTCCTATCAGGTCGTCCTGACTAAGCATGACGAGTTGAAGGCCGCCGAGAGGGAGAGCGTCCTCGCGGCGACCGCCGAGGCCCTGGCCAAGCGCCCGGCCGCCTTTCCAGACATTCTCTTCACCTCGTCGCATACGGGGGAGGGGATCGCCGCGCTGCGGGGGGCCGTGGCGAAGCTGCTCGCCGAACGAGGGGCTTGAATATGAAGGTTCGAACGGGCTAGTTCGCACCGCCCTCTCCCAGCCCTCGCCCGCGATGCGGGAGAGGGAGGCGCTAAACCGTCAGGACGCCTCATGACCACGCACCCCGCCGACAGCGCGCTCGAACAGGCCCGGATTCTGATGCAGGCGCTGCCGCATATGCAGCGCTACGACGACGCCATTGTCGTTGTGAAATACGGCGGCCACGCCATGGGCGACGACGAGGTGGCGCGCGACTTCTCGCGCGACATGGTGCTGCTCGAACAGTCCGGCGTGAACCCGGTGGTGGTGCATGGCGGCGGGCCGCAGATCGGGGCCATGCTGAAGCGACTGGGCGTCGAATCCCGCTTCGCCGACGGCTTGCGCATCACCGACGGCGAGACCATGGGCATTGTCGAAATGGTGCTCGCCGGCGCCATCAACAAGCAGATCGTCGGCTACATCAATGCGGTGGGCGGCCGCGCCATTGGCCTCACCGGCAAGGACGGCCGCATGGTCACGGCCAAGAAACTCGAGCGCCCCGACGGCGTCGATCTCGGTTATGTTGGCGAGCCCGACAAGGTCGACACGACGGTGCTCGACCAGGTGCTCGGCCGCGAGCTCATCCCGGTGCTGGCGCCGGTGGCGCAGGGGCCGGGCGGGGCGAGCTTCAACGTCAACGCCGACACATTCGCCGGCGCCATCGCCGGCGCCCTCGGCGCCAAGCGCCTTTTGTTCCTGACCGACGTGCCGGGCGTGCTCGACAAGGAGAAGAAGCTCATCGAGGAGCTCAAGGTCTCCGACATTCCGGGCCTCATCGCCGACGGCACCATTACGGGGGGCATGATCCCGAAGGTCGAAACCTGCATGTACGCGATCGAGCGCGGCGTCGAAGGCGTCGTTATCCTCGACGGCAAACTGCCGCATGCGGTGCTCGTGGAGCTGCTCACCGATCACGGCGCGGGCACGCTGATCACGCGGTGAAGAAACCTTTGGCCCCTCACTTTGACGCTCCCCCCGCCAGCGGGGAGAAGGCGCTCAAGGACCGCTTCGCGCATATCGACACATGGGTGTTCGATCTCGACAATACGCTCTATCCGCAGACCGCCGACCTCTGGCCCAAGATCGACGCGCGCATCACGCTTTTCATGATGCGGCTTTTCGGCCTCGACGCGATCTCGCTACGGGCGCTGCAGAAGCATTATTATCTGCGCTACGGCACGACGCTGCGCGGGCTCATGATGGAGCACGATATCGACGCGGAAGTTTATCTGAAATTCGTGCACGACATCGACCGCTCGTCGCTTGCGCATAATCACTCGCTTGCCGAGGCGATCGCCGCGCTGCCGGGCCGCAAGCTGATCCTCACCAATGGTTCGCGCCATCATGCGATCGAGACGGCGAAGCAGCTCGGGATCGATCATCTCTTCGAGGATATATTCGACATCATCGCCGCCGATTTTATCGCCAAGCCCGAGGAGGCCGCTTACGAGCGCTTCTTCGCCCATCTCAAAGTCGACCCCGAACGCGCCGCGCTCTTCGAGGACCTTCCCCGCAATCTCATCGTGCCCCATGCGCGCGGCATGACGACGGTGCTGGTCGCGCCAGCCGTGGGGGAGGAGGTTGAACGCGAGGCCTGGGAGATCGCGACGGGCGAGGAGCCGCATCTGGATTTTGTGACCAACGATCTCGTCGGGTTTCTGGAGGCGCTGGCCAGGTGACAGGCGCCGGTTGACTCCCCCCGCCGTACCCCTACAACCAGCCGAGCTTTTTCACTTCGCACGGAACGTTCATGCCGCACACGGGACTCGAGACCCTCATCACCGCCGCCTTTGAAGACCGGGCCAACATCAATACGGAAACCCAGGGCGACATCCGCCGCGCCGTCGACAGCGCGCTGCGCCTGCTCGATTCCGGCAAGCTGAGGGTGGCCGAGAAGATCGAAGGCGAGGAGGGGCCTCAATCCTGGAAGGTGAATCAGTGGCTCAAGAAGGCCGTGCTGCTCTCCTTCCGCCTGAATGACATGTCGGTGATCCCGGGCGGCCCCGGCGGCGCCACTTGGTGGGACAAGGTGCCCTCCAAATTTTTGGGCTGGGGCGCGGCCGAGCATACGGCGGCGGGCTTCCGCTCCGTGCCGGGCGCGATCGTGCGCCACTCGGCCTATGTGGCGCCGGGCGCGATTCTCATGCCCTCCTTTGTCAATCTCGGCGCCTATGTCGACGCCGGGACCATGGTCGACACCTGGGTGACGGTCGGCTCCTGCGCGCAGATCGGCAAGAATGTCCATCTCTCGGGCGGCGTCGGCGTCGGCGGCGTGCTGGAGCCCCTGCAGGCCAATCCGACGATCATCGAGGACGACTGCTTCATCGGCGCGCGCTCGGAAGTGGTCGAGGGCGTCGTCATCGGCAAGGGTTCGGTGCTGTCCATGGGCGTCTTCATCGGCGCTTCGACCAAGATCGTCGACCGCGCGACCGGGAAGGTTCATGTCGGCTTTGTGCCGCCTTATTCGGTCGTCGTATCGGGGAGCCTTCCCGGCAAGCCGCTGCCCGACGGAACGCCCGGACCGTCGCTTTACTGCGCCGTGATCGTGAAGACGGTCGACGCACAGACGCGCTCCAAGACCGGCATCAATGAATTGCTGAGGGACTGATGGCGATCGATCGCGAGCGCATCCGCTTTCTCTACCGCACCGAGCAGGGGCGCATCGACCGCGCAACCTGGCTCAAAGGCGCGGGCGCGCTCGCGGCGATCCTCGCGCCCTTCTTTGTGATCTGGCTTGCGCTTGCGCCCTACACGGATCACGATCTGGCGAGAGACCCGTTCTTCATGCCGATGACGGCTGTCGCTTACGCCTTCGTCATCTTCTATTCCTTCGTGATCCTGCTCCTCGCGGTGAGCTATGTGAATCTCTCCGCCAAGCGCTTTCGTGACCTCGGCCGCGCCGCGCCTGTCGCCTTCGCGGGGCTCGCGCCGCTCGTCGCGCTCATCGCCGGCGCGACGCATTGGCTGCAGCCGCGCGTCGCCGAAGTAATGCCGCGCTTTTGGGTCTGGGGCGTGGACGCGGCGCTTGTCGCGGTGGTCGCCTGGAGCTTTTACGAATTGGGATTGAAAGACCACGCCAACGCCTGAGCAGAGGGTCTTCTGCGCATGTCAGTCTCTCGCGCCGTTTCGCTCACCCGCGATCTCATCCGCTGCCCGTCGATTACGCCCAAAGACGCGGGCGCGCTCGATGTGGTGGCGCGCGTTTTGCAAACCGTTGGCTTCGAGACTCATCGGCTGACGTTCTCCGAGCCCGGAACGCCGGACGTCGATAATCTCTTCGCCAAGATCGGGTCCGGCGCGCCGCATCTCGTCTTCGCCGGCCATACCGACGTCGTGCCCACTGGCGACGTGTCGCGCTGGAGCCGCGATCCTTTCGCGGCCGAGGTCGTCGACGGCGCCATCATCGGTCGCGGCGCAAGCGACATGAAGGGCGCGATCGGCGCCTTTCTCGCGGCGACGCTCGCCTTCATCGAACGCCACGGCCCGCCGAAAGGAACGCTCTCCTTCCTCATCACGGGCGATGAGGAAGGTCCCTCGATCAACGGAACCGTCAAGATGCTCGACTGGGCGCTTGCGCGGGGCGAGAGGTTCGACCACGCGATCGTCGGCGAGCCGACCAATGTTTCGAGCCTCGGGGATACGATCAAGATCGGCCGGCGCGGTTCGATGAATGGAAGGATTCGCGTCTCCGGCAAGCAGGGCCATGTCGCCTATCCGCATCGCGCCGACAATCCCGTGCCGACGATCGCACGGATCGTCGCGGCCCTGTCAGCGCATGACTTCGACTTCGGGACGACCCATTTCGATCCGACGAATCTCGAAGTTTCCTCGATTGACGTCGGCAACCCGGCCGTGAACGTGATCCCCGGCGAGGCGCGCGCGCAGTTCAACGTGCGCTTCAACGACGCCTGGACGCTCGAGACTTTGCGTGACCGTATTCGCGACGTCGTGAGGGAAGCGGCAGGGGAGGCGCGCGTCGATGTCGAATTCATGCCGAGCAACGCCGTGTCCTTCATCACCCAACCGGGCGAGTTCACCGGACTCGTGGCGCGCGCTGTGGAGGAAGTGACGGGAATGACGCCGGAACTGTCCACGAGCGGCGGCACGTCGGACGCCCGTTTCATCACCCGCGCGTGCCCGGTGGTGGAGTTCGGCCTCACGAATGAGACAATCCACGCGGTCGACGAAAACGCCTCCATCGCGAACATCGACGCGCTGGCCGCGGTTTATCACCGAATATTGGAAGCCTACTTCCTGCGCCCCCGTTCTTGAGAGCGACGTTGCCGCTAATTGAAGCGGCGAGGATCGCCCAGCCTCTCGGCGCGAGGGCTCCGCAGCAGCTCGAGCTTGCGCGGCGCGTCAAAAAACGCTCGGACTTCGGAGGGAACTTCCGCGAGTTTTTCGCTAAGCAGCGAAATGGCGAGAGCGACGCTCTCTTCGATGTTGAGCCCCGGCCGATCGATCCAGCCCGTGTCCAGACAGGCGGACAGCTGATGGAGTTCGTCGCGCTCAACGGTCCGGTCGGTCGCTTCCAACACGGTGGTTTCCGCTTCGACGCCGAGGGCGCGCGCAAGAGCGTCGAGCGGCGACTCGCCCTTGCGCCAGCCTCCAACGTGGTAGGCTAAAATGGCGCGTTTCGAACTGCGCCATTCACGATCGATACGACCCCAGTCAGATGTGAACACGGCCTATCCCACACGCCGCCATTACGCTGTCTTCTTGTGGCGTCGATCGCCCTTATTCAACTGATCAGGGCTGGCCCAAGCCCGGCAGCGGGGGCAAGGATTCGATGTGCTGGCCGAGACCCGTGTAGCTTTGATTGCCGACCTGGGTGACGCCGGCGTTGTTCGACTGCGAGCTGCCGGCTTTGCCGATGGAGACCTGCTGCACGCCGACAAAATTGGTCAGGCTGTTCTGCTTGACGTCGAGGTCGTTGTGCTGGCCGAACTGCACGCCCGCGACGGCGCTCAGCAGCGGGTTGTTGATGTTGACGCCGATAAAGCTCGGGCTGACGCTGATGAAGCTTCCGAGCGCCTGCGCCTGCGCCTGAGCGGCTCCAGCGCACAACAGAACTGGAATAAGCAGAAATTTCTTCATTTTACGCTCCGCTCTCTATTCCGCCGCCTCGGCGACGACGACAGGCAGGGACGCGGTCGCGCCCTACATTGAGATCGCGGCCGTCGCCGGCCGCGACTCGGTGCTAGGACTAATTGCTCGAGCGGCAATTATCAGGGGGCGCTGAAGTTCAGCGGAACCTGGGCCTGGATCACCACGGCCTTGTTCTTGGCTTCGCCGCCCTTGGTGGTGTCGCCGATCGACTGGGCGATGTCGGCCTTCTGCGTGACGTTGCCCGACGTCGTGTTCACGGGAACTTGCGCCTGCAGAACGAAAGCCTTGTTGAGGGCGAAGCCGCCCTTCGAGGTGTCGCCGATCGACTGGTTCAGCTTAAGCGACTGGCTGATGTCGAGCGCGCACGCAAAGCTGGTGGAGAGGGCCAGAGCGGCCGAAACGAGAAGCAGCTTCTTCATGAATAATCCCTTCGGATTTAAGGAGAAGCTCCGATTGCGAGCCTCCACGCGTGGTCTTAGCGCGGGGCCGCAAACGCCGATAGGCGCCAATTTGGCTCGCCGGATGTCACCCAAGCGGGTGAAGGACGGCGCCATATTGGCGTACGTAGATGCGCGTAGCGTCGGGCGGGTTGATCGATGACGCGCGCCCCGCCGCCATGCAACTTTCCTGCCTCGGCGTGGCGGGGCTGGCGACGGCGGATCGTCGCGCTTCGCCGATTGTGATCAGAAATGCCGCAGAATAGGCGCTTTCAAGGGTTCCTTAACTGACGTACTCTGACGATTGGACAGATATGTATTTGGGTGAAGTCATGAAGCTTTCGCTGCACAAAGTCCGAACCGTGACCGTAGCTGTCGTCAGCGCGGTCATCGCAGGACTGGGCGGCTGCAATGGGATGCCCGGCGATGGGGCGAGCATGGCGTCGCCGGATCAGCCACAGACAGCTGCCGCCAAAGTCGAGAGCCGCGTTGTCGCCGCCTCCAAACCCGGCGGCCCGAGCTACATGATCGGGCCGATGGATGTCGTGCAGATAACCGTCTTCAAAGCGCCTGATCTTTCCAGGGCCGTGCCGGTCGCAGAGGACGGCACGATCAATCTTCCCCTTATCGGCGCCACTCCTGCGGCAGGCAAGACCTCAGCGGATTTGGAGCGCGAGATCCAGAAACGCCTCGACGCCGGTTATATGCGGTCGCCGCAAGTCACCGTCGTCGTGACGGAATACAACAGCCGCCGCGTCACCGTGGAGGGCGCGGTGAAGACGCCGGGCGTGTACCCGCTGCGTGGGCGGGACACGCTCGAGCAGGCGATTGCGAAGGCGGGCGGCCTCGACCGGAACATGGCCTCGGATAGTGTCACCGTTTTTAGAAATGTGGACGGCCAGAGGAGCATGATCCCCTATGATCTCGCCGCTATCCGCAGTGGACAGGCCGACGATCCCGAAGTCGCGCCCGGAGACGTGATCGTTGTTGGCGATTCCGCCCTCAAAGTCGGCATGTCTTACTTCCAGCAATTGAACCCGGTTGGGCAGACGGGCTTGTCGGTCGGGCAACAGGTCGCAAGATAAGGCGGGCGAGAAGGGCGCGTTACTCGACCGTCACGCGCACCGGCCGTGATGCGACCGGCGCCAACGGCAGCCGCGCCTGAATGCGGTGCGCGCCGGGCGTCATCGGCCAGAAGACGGTCTCATCCGCCTGCGCCACCGCGACAGGCGCGCCGTCGACGGTCCACACGATCTGCGAATTGGCGGCGCCGTTGGCGAGTTTCAGCGCGAGCTTGTTGAGCGCCGCCGGCTGCTCCGGGTTGCGCCACACATGCATATTGTGTTCGGGCGTGGCGATCACGAGAGCGCCCGCGTCTGCTGAAACCGCATCGTCCAGATGCGCCAGCGTCGACGCATTGGGCGTGGCGGCGATTTCTTCCGGCTTTACCCATTCGCGCAAGGAAAGCGGGCAGTCGGGACCCGAGTCGACGCGGCAAAGATCGACTGCGACGCGCCCCGGCGGCGGCGGAAAGGTCTCTGGCGCAATCTCCCCCGGCCGCGCGCCATGCAGCCCCGCCATCACCGCATGGGCGAGACGCGCGGCCGAATTGGCGCCGGCGAGGCCGCGCATGCCGCTGGCGTCGGCGCGCCCGATCCAGACGCCGACGATGTATCTATTGGAGAAGGCGAGGGTCCAGGCGTCGCGATAATTCTGCGAGGTGCCCGTCTTCACAGCGACGGCGAAAGGATATTCCAGCGGACCGTAACGCGGGAAGGACGGGAGACGCGCCTGTGGGTCAGAAAGGAACGAGGTGACGAGCCGCGCCGTATCGATGGACATCACGCGGCGCGGCGGGGCTTTTCGTTCATCCGCGGCAAAGGAAAGGTCTCGCATGACGCCGTCGTCGGCAAGCGCCGCGTAAGCGCGCATCAGATCCTCGAGCCGCGTCGGAAGGGCGCCGATCGCCATCGAAATTCCGAAGCTCTCCGCCGGCGCATCGAGATTGTGCAGTCCGAGTTCGTGGAGGAAGTCGAAATTTGCGAGGAGTCCCACCCGCCGCAGGAGGTTGGTCGCGGGCACATTGCGGGAATTGGCGAGCGCCTGCCGCGGCGTCATCGGACCGAGGTAAAGTCCGTCGGCGTTGGCGACGCCGGAGGCGCCTTCGGGCATGTCCTGGAGGAGATCGGTCGGCTTCAGCGCGCCCCGCTCCAGGCCGAGGGCATAGACGAACGGCTTCAGCGTCGAACCCGGCGAGCGCATCACCCGCGTGAAATCGAAGGCGCCGGCGCGCGGATCGTCGTAATCGGCGGATCCGACGTCGGCGATGACGGCGTTGGACCCGCGCTCGGCGACCATCACCGCAACCTGCCGCGCGCCCGCGTGACGGAAGATCGACAGATAACGCCGCGCGAGCCGCATGGTCTCGCCTTCGACGACGAGGTCGATCGTCGCGTGGATGCGCGGATCGTAACGGGAGGCCGCGCGCACGCGGCCCTCGCGCGCCAGACGCTCGTAGCGCAAGGCGAGATGCAGCGCCTCGGGACGGCGCTTCGCCGCGAATGGGCGCATCGCGGCGAGCTCGCGTCGCGCCAGTTCGCCTTGCGTGGCGTCGAGCGCGCCGTCCTTTTCGAGCTGGTCGATCGCATAGCGCGCGCGGGCCACGGCGAGCTTCAGGCCGCTTGCGCGCGTGAGGTTCATGCGGCCCGGCGATTGCGGAATGGCGGCGAGCAGCGCCGTCTGCGCCCAGGAGAGATCGTCGACCGGCCTGTCGAAATAAAAGCGCGCGGCATGCGCGACGCCATGGCTGCCGAGCCCATAGGGCGCGAGCCGCAGATAATGGGCGAGCGTCGCCTCCCGCCCGTATCTCGCAACGAGGAGAAGGCCGGTCGCCGCCTCGCGCAACTTGTTGAGCAGCGTGCGGGGACGGGGCGCCTGCATGCGCGCGACCTGCATGGCGATGGTGGAGGCGCCTTCGGCGCGTCGGTCGTGCGCGAGATTGTTCCACAAGGCGCGCAGCACGGCGCGGGGATCGACGCCCGGATGCAAGGAGAAGCGGCGGTCTTCGAGAATGAGCGTGGCGCGCGCGACGCGCTCGGGGATTCTTTCGAGCGGCCAATAGCCGTAATCGATGCGCTTGCCTTCCCGCGCGTCATGCGTCGCATGTCCGATCTGCGCGAGATAGGCGCCGTTGCGGTCGTAGACGATCGGCGTCGCCGGCGGCGCACGAAGATCGGCGCCGTCCGCGGCGTCCCTGAAGAGCAGAGCTCCGCCGCACAGCGCCGCCGCCGTCGCGGCGCAGGCGGCGATGAGCGCAACTCTGCTCATTCGCGCTTTTCTCATGGCGCTTTGGCGATCTCCACCCGGGCGCCCGCGCTCGCGCCGCGAACGCCTTTCTTATACATCGTCTCCGCCGTCGCGGGCGGCTGCGTGTATGCGCCCGCCGTTTGCGCCTTGAGGCGGAAGGCGAAGCGGTAATTGCCCTTGGGCAGCAAGTCGTAAGCGTAGAGCACGCGGTCGTCGCCATAGGAGACCCATGTCGGCGCGAGCGTCGGGGCGCTCGACGGCTGCGCTTCGGCGGGCGCCGTGGCGATATTGGGATTCAAGGGCTCATAGCCCGCCGCGAGCGGCAGAGAGATTGCAACATAAGTGCGATCTTCCGGGTTCACGACCTCCGCCGTCTCCTCGATGACGTCGCCCTGCGCGACGCGGATCACGCTATCGGCGGCGTCGAGCTTTTGCGGCGCCTCGCCGTTCTTCACGCGCCAGCTCTGCCGCGTGACGACGAAGCCCTCGCTCGCGGCTTCGGCTTTGGCGCCGGGCTCCGCCGGCGTGTAGCGCGTCTCGACAAGCGCCAGGAGCGGCGCGTTGGACGTGTTGGAGATGGTCAGCGGCGCGTCGGTCTCGCTCATGTGACGCGCGACAGGATTATTGGCGTCGATCGTCATCGTCTGCGGCGCGCCGCCTTGCGCGAAGGCGACGGCGAGCGGCGTCACCGGCCTTCGCCAGCCTTCAGCGAGCGCTTCGATGGCGCTGGCGTTGGCGTTGGTCGTGCCCCAGCCGTCGCCGTCGCCGAGACGCAGCAGCGCGTCGCGCAGCGCCGGCGCGCGCGGGTCGGCGGGCGCAGCGAGGGCGGCGGCGCGCAACATTTCGGCGAGGTTGCGCGTCTCTGAGGGCAGGATCAACTCGGAGGCGCGTTCGCCCGCCTGTCCGGCGTAGACCTGCGCGCCATTGCGGCTTGCAAATTTCACGCGCCCCCACATCGTTTCCATCAGCGAGGCGAGAATGCGCTGATCGGCGTCCGGCAGCCGCGCCGCCGCCGCCGCGAGCTCGGCGACGCTTTCATTGGGCAGGAAATCGGCGCGGCGCACGAATTCGGCGACATAGGATTCGTCGAGCTTGCCGCCTTCCGCGAGCGCCGCGAGCGCCGCCGCGCGTTCGCGCAACTCTTCGCCGCCGAGCAGGCGCGCGTAATCCGAACGCAAGGAGAGGCGCAGAATATTGGCGAGGCGATCGCGCAGCGTGGCGTCCACCGGCTCGCCGGCGCGTTCGGCGCGCGCGAGGAAGGCGTAGGACCAGGCGGTCAACAGCACATTGCCGCGCGCCCGCGGCCAGAAGGCGACAAGCCCGTCGCTGTCGACTGACTGCTCGATCTGCTGCGCCGTGCTGCGCACGCTCGCGGAGACGCGGTCCTGCAATCCCGCGGCTGCGAGGATTGGCGCGAAGCCATTCAGCGACAGAGCGGCGCGCGACAAGGCAAGCCGCTGCTCGGTGCAGCCGTAGGGATAATCCACGAGCATATTGAGCCCGGCGACGAGTTTGACGATCGCAGGATCGGCCGCGACGACGATGTCGCGGGAAAAGGTTTTCGCGCGCATCGGGGCGCCGACGGCCGCAAGCGTCTTGGTCTCGCCGGGGGCGATTTCGACGACCTCGTAGCGCGCCGCCGGCTCACGGTCGGGCTTCACCGGAAGGTCGATCTCGACCGCGTCGCGGGCGTGATCGGCGTCGCGCTCGATTCGGAAATTTATCTTTGCGCTGTCCTGCAAGGACGCCGGCGCGTCGGCGCTTAGATCGACGCGCACCGGACGGTTCGGCGGCCATTCGATCTTGCGGCTGCTCTCGCCCGCGAGTTTCAACGCGGACGCCGCGATCGCCGCCTTGCCGGCACCGCCCGGTCCCTCGACGATGCGCGCCACGAGGCCGATGTCGAAGGCGTCGCCGGGACGGATGAAGCGCGGCAGCGCGGGCTGGGCGACGAGGTCCTGTCGGATGAGCATTTCGCCGCCCGCCGCGCCGAAGCGATCCGGGCCGCTCACCGCCTTCGCGCGCAGCTTGAACACAGTGAGCGTATCGGGAAGCGTGAGTTTGATCTTGGCGACGCCGTTGTCGCCCACCTTCACGCTCGGAAGATAGATCGGCACGGGCGTGAAATTCTTGCGTACGGAAATGTTATTCTCTGCGCCCCATTCCTGCAGCTCTTCGTCGCCGCCGGCGATCTCTTCGAGCGGAATGACTCCGAAGGCCATGTTGCGCGTGTCGCGCGCCGCCATCTTCGTTTCACGCGCGACGATGAAATCCGGCAGCGGATCGAGCGGGCGCTCCTTGGCGAGCGACAGCACGGCCTGGTCGACGAGCCAGAAAGTCGCTTCGCCCGCAAGCGGCTTGCCGGCGTCGTCCGTCAGGCGCAGCGCCACTTCCACTTCCTGGCCGGGCCGCGCCTTGCCGGGATGCTCCAGTTTGACGTTGACGATGTTCTTGACGGGCGTCACCTCGATCCATTTCGTCGCCGCGATGGTGACCGGTTTGCCCTGGTCGAAATTCGCGGAGGGCTGCGGGGCGCTGTTCTCCAGCCGCCCGCGCATGATCAAGAAGTGGATGGCGAGCTTCGGCAGTTGCTCCTTCTTCACCGTGAGCGGAAAGCGGCCGAAGCCATTGTCGATGTCGACGAAGCTGTAGTCGTAGACGCCGTTGGGCTGCTCCACGATGGCGAGGGCGCGCGCCTTCTGGAAGGGCGACTGAATGACGAGCGTCGCCGTTTCGCCGGGCGCATATTTCTCCTTGTCCGTGGTGATCGTGGCCGACTGCGCGGGCGGACGTGCGAATGTCACGGGCGTGTCGCCGCCGACGAAGAAGTCGACGCTGACCTGCTGCCGGCGCTTCAGGCGGTCATAGGCTTCGAGCTGCACGAGATAGACGCCGGCGCTCTTTGTTTCGAGCGCGATTTTCTGCGCCTCCTTGGCGCTGGCGACCTTCTGCTCGAAGACCGTCTCGTCCTGCACCTGCGTGACATATTTCGCCGCGCCTTGGGCGAAGTCGCTCGCCTGCAACGTCGAAATCCAGTTGCGCTTGATGAGGCGCAGCGTCATCTCGAGGCCCGTGACGCTCTCGCCCTTGCCGTCGACAGCGATGATTTCGGGCGTGACCGCGCCAGGCCGTTCGACATAGCGCGGCGTTTTCACGCCGAGCACGAAGGGCGGCAAGGCGATGACGTTTTGCACATTGCGCACTTCAACCCCGTCGTCGCCGGTGACGGTCGCCTCGATCGAATAGCGGCGCGGCTGCGCGGTCGGTTCGATCGTGGTGTCGAAGGTCATGCGCGCGGCGCCGCCGGCGTCGGTACGCTGGTCGCGCTCGAGCACGGCCGTCGATTTGAACTTGCCGTCGCCGGAGAAGCGCGCATCGGTCGAGAACAGGAACCCCTCGCGGTTCGGCGGCGTGAAAACATGCGGGAATTGCGCCGCGCGCCATTTCACCGGACGATCCGCCGCGAGCCCGCCCGCGAAATAGCGGGCGAGCAGATCGACGTCGAAGGTCGTGTCGAGCGCGACCGTCTGCGGCGCGTTGAGCACGACCTCGAAGGTCGGCAGACGATAGGCTTCCTTCTTGAATGTGAATGTCCCGCAGGACGTATCCTGCGCCACCTCCGCGCCTTCGCCTTCGGCGGCGTCGGCGGCCTCATCCTTCTCGGCCTTCTTCGCCTTGGGGGCGTCGGGCTCGAATTTGACCGAATAGTCGCCGGTGGCCGGCGTCTGCGCGTCGAATTTGTGATAGAAGCCGCCCGCCGCGTCGAGCTTCACCGGGATGCGCCATTCCTGATTGTTCGGCCCCGTGACGACGAGCGCGCCGCCGGTCTTCGCGAGGCTGAGCGCGCCGCCCTTGTAGCTGCGCACGAAGCCCTTGATATGGGCCGGCTCCTCGGGCCGGTAGATCGGCCGCTCGGAAAAGACATGGCACAGCGTACGCGCTTTCTCTTCGCGCGGCGTATCGGTCTCGGAGACCCAGGAGAGCCACGCCGCCTCCGGCTTCGACCAGAGTTCCCTGGCGTATTCGGACGGCGCGCTGTCGGGATCGATGACGAGCGTATCGAGCCCTTTACTGACGACGACGCGGCGCAGCTCGCCGTCGCCGCGCTTGATCGGCGACCAGGAGAAGAAGCCGTTCTCGTCAGTCGTTCCTGTCGCGAGCGTGATGAATTTGTCGTCCTTGACGCCCTCGACGCGAACTTGCGCGCCGCTCACCGGCTGCGCCGTCGCGAGCGAGGTGACGGCGAAGCGCACGCGCGTCGGCTCCTCTATCGCCGAGAGCGAAAGGTCCGTGACCTGAACGCGCAGCCATTTGCGCTTGTCCTGATCGACCGCGCGCAGGCCGACAAGATAGGTTCCCGGCTGCTCGCGCCCGCCGATGCGCGCGAAATCTTCCTTCAGATCGACGCCGAATTTCGCATCGGCGCTATTGCGTTTGATCGGCAGATCGACGAGCCGCGAGACGGCCGGCGACCCCAATGTCTTGATGCGCGCCTTGATCGCCTCGGCTTCGATATTGCCGCTCTCCGCCCAGCGCGCAGGCTCATTGCCGGGAAGCGGCGGCGCCTCGGCGTCAATCGTTTCGACGCCCTGTTGCGGGAACGGCCAGAAATCTCGCGCGAGCGGATCAATGGCGTGGATGCGAATGTCGGCGCGGTCGTAGCCGCGGCCCCGCAACGGCAGGAGCTGCGCGCCAAATCGCTCGGCGAGGCCATAGCCCGCGTCCCACTGCAAAGCGGGAATGTCGCGCGTGAAGGCGAAGCGCTGCGAGAAGGCTCCCGCCAATGCGCGCCCGCGACCGTCTTTCATCGCGCCGGGCGCGACGGTGAGTTCGTAGACCGTGTCGGAGAGGAATTTGCCGCCGATCCTGAGATGATTGCCGTCGGCGTCGACGGCAAGGTCGTCGACGGGCGGCGTGATCCGCAAGGCTTCGCGCGCCCGCAAAATGTCGAGCGTTTCAGGCTGCGCGTTGAAGGAAAGAGACAGCCGGCGTTTGTTCGCCGCGGCATAGGTCGAGGCGACGTCGCCGCCTTCCTCCTCGCCGGTCTCGGGCGCCGGCGCGAATCCATTGGCCGCGCAGCGAAGCACGCCGCCGAGATGCGTATCGTCCCAGCCGCGCCCGCAGCTGGCCTCCGTAACGGCGAAGGGCAGAGCGGTGCGGATGCGCAGCTCGTATGTTTCGTCGTCGAGACCGGGCTCGTCGGAGAGCTTCAGACGCAGAATGGCGACGCGACCGTCCGCGATGCTGTCGCGCAGCCGCAAGACATAAGTCTGTTCGTCGCCGCGCGCGCCGCGTTCAAGCGGCCGAATATCATAGGCGGAAGGGCTGAGCATCTGCCCGCCCTGCGGCGAGACGCCCGGCGCCGGGCGCAGCTCCACGGAGACAAGGCGCGAGAGCGCCGCCGCGTCGATCGGCTGTGCGAAGGTGAGGGCGATCTGCGTCAGTTCTGGCGTCGGCTCGGCGTCGGCCGCCGGATTGGTGGAGGAGGGCGTCGGCAGCAGCGCCACGAGCTTGCGCTCGTCGCCGCCGCTCCTGACGCTCACGCGCGCAAGCGGCGTCCACGCCTCGGCCGGGCGAAACTGCAAGGCGCGTGGGCCGATCCAGCGCCAGTCGCCCGCGGGCTGCGGGGTGATCGTCGCATATTTCGTGGGCGCATCCTCAGGCCCGCCGGCCTTGGGGCCGACGTCGCCGGGGAAGAAGATGGTAAGCGGATCATAGGCGCGCAAAAAGCGGTCAGGCGCGATGCGCGCGCCATCGGCGCGCTGCGCGCGATCGAAGACCGGCGGCGCCTCGGCGCGCGAGGGCGTCGCAAAGGAAAAGGCCGCGCACAGGCAAAGCAGCAAAGTCTTCTTCATCGCAGCAACTTTCATCCGTGAACCAGCGTGCTTCCGCGTTTCCCTCTCCCCGCGCGCGGGGAGAGGGAAGAATGGCGCAATCGAGCGACAGGCCTGTCTTTCATTTGCTCTTCTTCATCCCGGCCTTGTCCAGCAGCTCGGCGACCACCTCTTCCGGCGGCGCGGCGGGCGGGGGCGAGAGGCCGACGATCGCGACGCGAAGGGTCGTCGCGCCGGCGTCGGCCGGCGCGCGCGCTTCGAGGAAATAGCGGCCGGGCGCAAGCTTTGCGACCTGATTGACGCCCTCGGCCAACGTCTTGCCGCTCGCGTCCATGAGACGCGCGCTGACGCGGTCGGGTTCGGCGCGCACGCCGACGCCGATCTCGCCGTCGCGCTTCGTCTCAAACGCGAAGAGCGCGCTGGCGCCGGAGGGGACCGCGATGGCGTCGTTCACCCCCTCATGCGCCTCGATCACCGGCTGCGCCGCGAGGTCGAGCGCCCCGCTGAGCGCGCCGTCATGCGGCGCATAGAGATCGAGCGTCGCCTCGCCCGCCGCCACATAGTGACGGAATTCGACGCCGGCGGGGAAAGCGAACGTCTCGCGCTTGCCGTTCTGGGTGAAGGAGAGCAGCGCCGGCGCGCCGCTCGAAACGCTCAGCATGACGGGCGCGCCTTGTTTGAGCGCGAAGCGCGCGGCGGCGCCGTCGAGCGTGACACGTTGGGGAAGCGCCAGCGCGCGCGCCGCCGCCTGCGGCCAGGGCGCGACGCCGCCGCGTTCGATCCAGGCGGCGACGAGGCCGGGCTTGAAGTCGAGAGTGACCTCTCCCGGGCCGTCGAGCGCGAGGTCGCGTCCCCGCAGCACGCGTCCGATGGTCGAGACGACGGTCGCGTCGGCGCCGATGACGATCAGGCGGTCGTTGGGCTGCGCGTCGAGGGGCAGCGCGAGCTGGCCGGCGGCGCCGAAGAAGCGTTTGAGCGCGGTCTTGGCGTCGAGCTTCATACTGGCGTCGGGCGCGCGTGCGATCCGGACGGGCAGGGGCGTCGCCGTCATATTGACGAGCAGCACGCGCGATCCCGCGCCATGAAGGACGCGCGAGACCGCCGCGCCGTCCCCGAAGACGCCGGTTTTTCCTACAAAGGCGGCGAGCCCTCCGGCGAGGTCGAGCGCGAGCGGGGCGTCGGAATTCGCCATGTCGACCGGCTGCGCGCTCATCGGCGGCACGAGGCCGGCGAAACTGACGCCGCCGCTGACGGCCGCGCGCGTCTCCACGTCGATGGCGGAAAGCGCCGCGCGCATGGCGGCGGGGCCGCTCGCGTTCCACACTTGTGGCGCAGTATCGCCTGCCAGGGCGAGCGCGGCGCCGTCGGCGACGCCCATGCCGGCGCCCGAGTCGATCGCCGGCTGCGCGAAGGTCGAGCGCGCGAGCCAGAGCCGAGTCTTGCCGCGCGGGGCGCCGAGCGGCGGCAGAACGGCGCGGTCGCCCTCGCCGAGATCGAGCGCGACGGCCTCGCCGAGCCAGTCGAAGGCGGCGACATGGGCCTTCGCCTTGCAATCGCGCGCAACGAGCCAGAGCGTCGGCGACTGCGGCGCCAGCACGCCGGCGCGCGCCGGGCGCAACAGCCGGCCCGCCGCCGAGCCCGCAAGGACGCCCGTCGGCGCGGTGACGTCGACGAGCGCGGCGTTGGGCGCATCGACCCGCGCGACGCAGAGCGGCGGCGCGATGTCTCCTTGTGGGTCGAATGAAATCTCGCCCGCGCGCTGGGCGCGTCGCTCGATCGCGCGCGCGGCGACCTCGATTGGTTCACGGCCGCCGCCCAGCGGCCAGACAGTTACGCGCCACGCGCTCTTGTCGCTGGCGGCGGGCCAGGCGGCGACGGGCGAAAGGCCGCGCTCGACGCCGATCATGCGCCAGACGCCGTCGGCGCCGCGCCGCTCGATCGACAGCGCGACTTCGCTCGCCGATTGCGCGGCGACGAGGGCCAGCGCGTCGCCGGCTATCGCCGGCAACATGAGACGCTGCGCCTCGCCGCCGGACAGAACGGTCGCGCCGGTTGCGGCGAGCGTGGGTCCGTCCTTCTCACTGAGCGCCGCCAGACGAACCTCGACGCCGCTTTCCGCCTCCGCTTCTTCGGACTCGCCCGCCGCGGCGCTCTCCTCCGAGGCCGCGGCCTCGCTCGTCTCTTCCTCGCTGTCCCGCGCCGCTTCTTCCTGGCCGCCGTCCTGGCTTGCATCCTGCGAGACAGGCGCGCGCGTCGCGGCGAGCGCCTCCAGCTCCAGTCGATAGGCGCCGGCCGGCAGACGGCGCGCCAGCGCGACATTCCAGTCATTGGCGCGCGGCTCCAGCCGCTCCACGACGTCGCCCGCCGCCGTCTTCAAGACGCCGATCGTTTCCTTGTCGCCGAAGCTCGAAAGGTCGACGACGCTTTCCTGCGCGAGATTGAAGTCGAGCCGCGCCGGCAGGTCGACGCGCTTCGGCGCGCCCGGCTGCAACTGCGGCGAGGAAAGCATGATTTCGTAATCGAGCCGGTCGTCATGAGCGAGGCTGCGCGCCTCGATGCGATAGTCGCCCGCCGAGAGCCTGCTCTTGAACGGTCGGTCGCCCGCGACCTTGCCGATCAGCGCGTCGCCTTTCAGCACCTCTCCAATCATGCCTTCGCCGATCGAAAGCTCCACGTCGGAGTCTCCCGCGAGCACAAAAGGCCAGACGTCCGGCGCGCGCGGCGCGTCCTTCGCCTGGGGCTCGCGCCACTGCAGCTTCCGACTCGCCTCGAAGGGCAGGGGATGCGGACCATGTCCTTCGAGCGTCGGCGGCGGAACGATGGGGGCGAGGCGCGCGATCATGCGCGCTTCGACGTCTTCCGGGCTCACCACAAGTCGATAGGCGCCCGGTTCGAGATGCAGCGTCTTGCGCCGGAAGGAGCCGGGCGCCGTCAGCGGCCAGCCGTCGGCGTCCTCGAGCCGGGCGCGCCACTCCTGCGTCAAACTCGCGAGCGCCAGCCGATAGTCGCCGGCGCGCGTGATCTCGATCGGAACCAAGGCGCCCTTGCCCGGCGCGAGCGTCGCGCGCGCTTCGCCCGCGTCGACGATTTTGGCGGTCGACGCCAGCGTCGCCGGGGCGACGGAAAGGCCGAGATGGCCAGCGGACTCTTTCGCCGTGACGGCGGCGCGATAGGCGCCGGCGCGCAGATAGGCCGTCACCAGGCCGTTGTTGCCCGGCCCATTGGCCTCGCCCTCGCCGAGCTTCGGCGAGACCGCCGCGCCGACGCGCAGCGCCGTCTTCAGCCGGCCAAGCGTTTCGACGCGATAGAGACCGCCTTGGGCGACGTCGAAAGAGAGGCTCCTCGTTTCGTCGCGCGCCAGATCGAAAAAGGCCGGCCGGCCCGCCGAGGCGCGCGGCCCCTTGGCGGCGGCGGCGGCTTGCGGGCTCGTCTCGGAGGCGGACGGCGGCAGATACATCAATCCCAGCGCGCGCGCTGCGGCGGGGGGCGCGATTTTCACCGTGACGAAGCGCTGGTCGTTTTCCGTCTTCTCTTCCGCGAAGGCGAGCGGAATATCTGCGCCGCTCTCGTCGCGCGCGGCGACTTTGCCGTCTTTCGGCAGGCGCAGAGGCAGCGCGATCTCCTGCCCGGCCGACTGACGCAGGGGGAGCGGCTCTTTGTCGAGCGTCGCCGGCAGGGCGACGACCCGCGGGCCGGTGAGAAGCCCCGGCGCCGTGTTGGCGAGAATAAGATAGGCGCCGTCGCCTTCGAGAGTCTGCTTGCCAAAGGAAAGGGACGCGCGCGACGGCAGCGGCGCCGGCGCAGACACCGCGAGACCAGGCGCGCCGAGCGTGAGGTCGACCACGCCGGCCCGATCGCCCAAGGGCTCGAGCGTCAGGAGATAATAGCCCGCGGCAAGGTCGTAGCGGCCGGCGTCCCGGCCGACGCGCGGCGGCGCCAGCGACCCCAGCGCCGGCTCGATTGCGGCGCGCAGCTTGACGCCCTTGGCGTCGATTGCAACGGGTCCGTCTTTCGTCGCCTCGAATAACAGCGACACCGGTCCGAGCAAATTGAATTTGCCGCGCCACGCCTTGCCGGCGCCGATGCGCGGCAGGTCCGAGGCGATGACGCGCGTCTTGCCGTCCCTTTCAATGCGCGCGAGGAGGGCCGTCGCGGGCGGATCGTCGCCGCCCTCTCCCGCCACCTCGAGCGAGACGAGATGCGGCCCCGCCGCCTCGAAAGTCTCGCGATTGGATTGGCGCATCGCACGCAGCGTATAAGCCTGGCCTTCATAGCCCGAGACGTCGATCCGCGCCGGCGCGGTCCCGTCGTTCGCAAGACGCAGCGTGGCGACGGGCGCGCGGCTGGCCTTGCCGATCGTCGCCATGTCGCGCCCCGCGCCGCGCCGCGCGTCTATGCGCGCGGGCGCCTGCTCGGGCAGCTCCAGGCGGAAGCTGTCGTCGCGTGCCGGCGCCTCGTAGCGCGCGGCGCCGAAGGGACCGATGACGCCTTTGGCCACGCCCGCCGCGAGCAGCGCCGGCTCGGCAAGACGCAGCAGGAAGGGCTGCGCGCCGGCGCCGTCCGACCAGACGAGCTTCTCGCCGCCATAGGCCGTGACGACATAGCGGCCGGGCGCGACTTTCCCTTCGAGCCGCAGCCGGTTCATCGAATGGCCCGGCTGCGTTTCAACCGTGGTGCGCTCGAAGAGAAGATCGACGAGCGCGCCGTCGGCGTCCCACAGGCGCAGGTCCTGAAGGGCGCGGCCGACCGCCTCGAGATAGACGGGGCCGTCGCTTTTGACCTCCAGCGCATAAGAGCGCTGCTGCAGGTCGCCCAACTCGCCGCGCGCAATGACGTTCGGCGTCAGCGCCGGCCGCGTCGTCTCCACCTCGGCAAAGGGCTCGACGCTGACCGTCGCCTTGCCGGTCGCGCCCTTCACCGCGCCGATGCGCAGCTTGTAGACGCCCTTGTCGAGCAAGGCGTCGATGCGGCCGTCGCGCAATCCGGCGGCCCCCGAGGAGTCGAGGGGGCCCGCGATCATGTCCACCAGTTCGATGCGTGCGCCCGTCGAGCTTTTGGCGCGGATCGCGTAGCGCCCCGCGGCGGGGATGGTCAGCAGCGTCGCGCCGTCGCGGTCGAGGGCCAGCTCTTTCGGCGAGATTACGACCCCGGCGCTTGTCTGCATCTCCGGGACCGCGGTCTTCGCGAAGGAATTAGTGGGGAAAAACAGCGAGGCCGCGCCGGCCGCCAAAAGGGAGAATGCAAGTCGCCGCATGAAAACACCCTGGAGAGGACAGGCGCGCCAGCCTGCCATCGACATTAGGGCGCGCTCATCGCAAGAGTCGAGGGCGCTCGGCCGCTTGTCCCCGATCGCCATATGCGTCTCCTTGCCGACGATTTCCACCCGTGGAATTTTCTTTTAGACTGCGCCCGCTTCGTCGAATTTGCGCTGGCGCACGCGCCGCGCGCAGGGGGTGCCATGCGGCGGTCTTTCTTATGTGTGTTGGCCTTTCTTGCGTTCGCCGCTTTTTCGGGCGCCGCCCTCGCCGAGATTCTTACCCTCCATGCGCCTGTCGAATTGCGCACGCGGCCGACGGTCAGATGCCCGGTGACCGTCATCGCCCCGGCCGATACGGATCTCACCATATTGGGGGACGGCCGCACCTGGATTCCGGTGGCGCTGAACGGCGAACGCTTCTTCGCGTCGCGGGCGGAGCTCGTGAACGCCTCTCCAGCCCCCGCGCCCGGTCCCGACCCGACCTGTGATTATGGCTATCCTTATTCGGGAAGCGGGCTGTTCTTCGCGCGGCCGCTTGCGCAATTTCGCCACGGACCGCTTGGATTCCTGCTCGGAACGCATCGTTTCTATCCGTGCTGAAAAGTCCGAAGTCGGTCCGCTGGCGACTGCGACATAAACGCGCGAAGGCGCGTTCTTCCTTTGCGTGAAATCTGTCGCAAATCGTAAGCGCTATCCGCAAACGCCGGCGCGGCTAGGATGATCGGCGTTCGATTTTCTTGATCTGTGACAATTCCGCGCAGAGGCTGAAGTGCGCGCGTGTAATTGATCGAAGTCAAATTTCTGTTGCTATTGCGCTGTACAATGCCAAGCGTGAATCGAAGTCGCGCTGGGGCGACTTTGTCACATTTTTCCGGCGCCAGCGTAATTCTCGCGTCTGCAAGAAAAGAACCTCCAGAGGACAGAATCATGGAGCGTCCCCCTCTCATCGCGAAACAAATGACCTTCAGCGAGAAATCGCTGAGCGCGATCTTCGTCGCCCTTGCGCTTGCGACGGGCTATATCGCGACAAAAGCCTATACGCCGGCCTTCGCCTTCCACGCGGCGCTGTTCTCTCTGGGCTCCATCGGCGCCGTCGTCGCCATCCTGCTGCGCTATCACGCGCGCGGGCCGCAACTGCCGCCGCTCACAATAGATGGGCGGCCGAACTATAACTACGGACCGATCAAATTCGCGTCGATCGCCTCGCTGTTCTGGGGCGTCGCGGGGTTCATCGTCGGACTGTATCTGGCGCTGGAGCTCGCTTATCCCGCCTTCAATCTCGACCTGCCCTGGATCAATTTCGGCCGCCTGCGGCCGCTGCACACATCGGCGGTGATCTTCGCTTTCGGCGGCAATGTCCTGCTGGCCACCTCCTTCTACGTCATGCAGCGGACGAGCCGGGCGCGCATCGCGGGCGATCTCGCGCCGTGGTTCGTCATCCTCGGCTACAACTTCTTCATTGTCATCGCCGGCACGGGCTATCTGCTCGGGGTCACGCGCGGGCACGAATACGCCGAGCCGGAATGGTACGCGATCCTGTGGCTCGTCGTCGTCTGGGTCACCTACCTGCTCGTCTATCTTTTCACGCTCGCGCGGCGTCAGGAGCCACATATCTACGTGGCGAACTGGTTCTACCTGTCCTTCGTGGTGACGGTCGCCGTGCTGGTGCTCGGCAACAACGCCGAGATCCCGGTGTCGATCTTCTCGCCTCAGTCGGTCATCGTCTGGGCCGGCGTGCAGGACGCCTTGATCCAGTGGTGGTACGGCCATAACGCCGTGGGCTTCTTCCTCACCACCGGCTTTCTCGGCATCATGTATTACTTCATCCCCAAGCGCACCGGGCGGCCCATCTACTCCTACCGACTGTCGATCGTGCATTTCTGGTCGCTGATCTTCCTCTATATCTGGGCCGGCCCGCACCACTTGCTCTATACGGCGCTGCCCGATTGGGCGCAGACCCTCGGCATGGTGTTCTCGGTCGTACTGTGGATGCCCTCCTGGGGCGGCATGATCAACGGCCTGATGACGCTCTCCGGCGCATGGGACAAGCTGCGCACCGATCCCGTGCTGCGCATGCTGGTCGTCTCGGTCGCCTTCTACGGCATGTCGACCTTCGAGGGTCCGCTCCTGTCGGTGAAGGCGGTGAACGCTCTGTCGCATTACACCGACTGGGGCATCGGCCACGTGCATTCCGGCAGTCTCGGCTGGGTGGCCTTCGTGTCCTTCGGTGCGCTCTACTGCCTCATTCCCTGGATCTGGAACCGGCAGCTCTATTCGCTGAAGCTCGTCAACTGGCACTTCTGGATTTCGACGATCGGCATCGTCTTCTACATCACGTCGATGTGGGTCGCGGGCATCATGCAGGGTCTGATGTGGCGCGCCTACACCCCGCAAGGCTTCCTCGAATATTCCTTCGTCGAGACCACGGAGGCGCTGCATCCCGAATATGTGATCCGCGCCATCGGCGGCGGGCTGTTCGTGATCGGCGCGCTGATCATGGTCTACAACATCTACCGGACGCTCGCCTCGCCAGCCGCGGAAAGCGCGCTCGCCCCGTCGCCCCTGCCTGCCGAGTGAGGATAGGAAACCATGTCGCAATCCTCTCAACACGCGCCCGCCGGCGGCGGGTTCCAAAAAATCCTCGAAACCAATTCGATCCTGCTCATCGTCGGCATTCTGCTGCTCGTGTCGGTCGGGGGCATCGTCGAAATCGTGCCGCTCTTCTACCTGAAGAACACGATTGAGAAGGTCGAGGGCGTTCGTCCCTACACGCCGCTCGAGCTTGCGGGCCGCAACATCTATGTCCGCGAGGGCTGCTACACCTGCCATTCGCAGATGATCCGCCCGCTGCGCGACGAGGTCGAGCGCTACGGCCATTATTCGCTCGCGGCCGAAAGCATGTATGACCACCCGTTCCAATGGGGCTCGAAGCGCAACGGCCCGGACCTTGCGCGCGTCGGCGGCAAATATTCCAACGACTGGCAGCGCGATCATATGCGCAGCCCGCAGTCGGTTGTGCCGTCCTCGATCATGCCGGGCTATCCGTTCCTGGCCTCGGCGCCGCTCAAGGCCGAGCATCTCGCCGAGCAGATGCGGCTCCTGCGCGTCGTGGGAGTTCCCTACAGCGACGAGCAGATCGAGAACGCGCAGGCCGATCTTCTGGCGCAGAACGGCGCCGACTCGGCGGCGGCGGCCGAGATGCAGAAGCGCTATCCGAACGCCGTCCTGAACGATTCACCCGCCAAGGGCGGCGTGACCGAAGAGGACGCGCTCATCGCCTATCTGCAACACCTCGGCGTCTCCGTGGATTTCAAGCTCTACGAAGACAAGGCCAACATCAGGTGATCCCATGAACGCCTCAGCGGCCGAAGCCTTATCGACCTATGAGTATCTGCGCGCGCTCGCAGCCTCCTGGGGCCTGATCTTCTTCGGCTTCATTTTTCTCGGCGTCGTCGCTTACGCCTTCTGGCCCTCGCGGCGGAAGCAGTTCGAGCAAGACGCCCAAATTCCCCTTCGGGAGGACGACGATGTCTGAGGACACGTTTGACAAAGGCAAGATTAAAATCGACGAAGTCAGCGGCACGCCGACGACCGGCCACGAGTGGGACGGCATCGAGGAATTGAACACGCCGCTGCCGCGCTGGTGGGTGTGGACCTTCTGGATCACCATCGTCTGGGGCGTCGGCTACACGATCGTCTATCCCGCCTGGCCGACGTTCTCCGGCGGCACGCAGGGCGTCACCGCGTGGCATTCGCGCGATCAGGTTGCGGCAGAGGTCGCCGATCTGCAGACTCTGCGCGGCCCCGTGCTCGACAAGATCAAGGACGCGCCGCTCGACAAGATCGAGTCCGACCCCGACCTGCTCGCCGCGGCGCGCACTGTCGGCAAGGTGGCTTTCGCCGCCAATTGCGCCTCCTGCCATGGCGCCGGCGGGCAGGGCGCCAAGGGCTACGCCAATTTGAACGACGACGACTGGATCTGGGGCGGCAAGCTCTCCGACATCCAGCAGACGATCGAGCATGGCGTGCGCTGGGACGCCGACAAGGCGACGCGCGCCTCCGCCATGCCGGCCTTCGGCCGCGACGGGCTTCTGACGCCGGAGCAGATCTCCGTCGTCGCCGACCATGTGCGCACCTATGCGGAGACGCCGGATTCGGACGCGCCGACGGCGGAAGGCGAGAAGCTTTACGCCGAGAATTGCGCCGCCTGCCATGGCGTCGAAGGCAAGGGCAATCCGGAGCTCGGGGCGCCGGCGCTTTATGACCAGGTGTGGCTCTACGGCTCCGACAAGCCGTCCGTCGTCGCCCGTATCGCCAATGGCGGCGGCGCCGTGATGCCGGCCTGGAAGGACAGGCTCGACGACACGACAATCAAGGCGCTTGCCGTCTATGTGCACTCGCTCGGCGGCGGGCAGTAGGGGGCGGCCATGAGGCCCCTCCCTGCCCGTCGGCGCGATGAGCGCTCTGGATAAAGGCCCGCATGGACTCCCTCTCCCGCGACGCGGGGGAGGGTTGGGGTGGGGGAGCTAAGGAACAGTAGAAGACAATGTCCAGCGCAGACACACAGCACTCGCTCTTGGACGAACCCCTCGTCGAAGCGGCGCATCGCATCTATCCCAAGAAGGTCGACGGACATTTCCGCCGGATCAAATGGGGCATTCAATTCGCGACGCTGGCGATCTACTATTTTCTGCCTTTCGTGCGCTGGGACCGCGGCCCGAATGCGCCCAGCCAGGCGGTGCTGGTCGACTTGCCGCATCGGCGCTTTTATTTCTTCTTCATCGAGATCTGGCCGCAGGAAGTCTATTACGTCACCGGGCTGCTCATCCTTGCGGCGCTGACATTGTTTCTCATGAACGCCGTCGCCGGCCGCATCTGGTGCGGCTATATGTGTCCGCAGACGGTGTGGACCGATTTCTATATGACGACGGAGCGATGGATCGAAGGCGACGCCCGCGACCGCATGAAGCTCGACAATGGTCCGCTTACCGTCGACAAAGTCCGTAAGAAAATCTCGAAGCATTTCGTCTGGCTGCTCATCGCCTGGTGGACGGGCGGCGCCTGGGTGCTCTATTTCGCCGACGCCCCGTCGCTCGTCTATCGACTCGCGACCTTCCAGCCGGGCGCCGGCGAAGCCTATCTGTGGATCGGCATCCTCACCTTCACGACCTATATCTTCGCCGGCTGGATGCGCGAGAAGCTCTGCCTGCACGCCTGTCCCTGGCCGCGCATTCAGGCCGCGCTCACCGACGAATATGCGCTGAACGTCACCTATCGCTATGACCGTGGCGAGCCGCGCATGTCGCTGAAACAGGCGACTGCCGCGCGCGCCGCTGGCGCGCCTTCAGGCGATTGCGTCGATTGCGGGCAATGCGTCGCGGTCTGTCCGACGGGCGTCGATATTCGCAAGGGCGCCCAGCTCGGCTGCATCCAGTGCGGCCTTTGCATCGACGCCTGCGACGCCATCATGGAGAAGATCCATCGCGCGCCGCGGCTTATCGGCTATGACACGGAAATGAACCTCAAGCGGCGCGGATGCGGCGAGCAGCCGGTCTTCAAGCCGCTGCGCGTGCGCACCCTTTTCTACGCCGTGCTCATTTTGGCGATCGGCGGCTTCATGTCGGCGACGCTCGTCACGCGCGGCGACATGCACGTCAGCGTGCTGCATGATCGCAACCCCCTTGCGGTGCGGCTCAAAGACGGCGGCGTGCGCAACGGCTATACGCTGCGCTTTTCCAATAAGAAGCCTGAATTTCGGCGGTTCACGCTCGCCGTCTCTGGCGTCGCCGGGGCGCAGACGGAGGTTGTCGGCGTGGCTCCGGACGCCAGGGGCAACGTCGTGATCGACGTCGGGCCGGATCAAACCCGCGAAGCGCGCGTTCTCCTCTCGACCCACGGCCCGGCCGCCGCCAAGGGACAGGCCCCTGTCCTCTTCACCGTGACCGACGCCGGCGACGGCGCCGCGGTCGAGGTGAAGGACGTGTTCATTTCGCCGTGAGGTCCGACGATGAGCCTGGTCATGAGCAAGAAAACTCCGTTCGAGCCCGATCGCTTCTCGGACTATGAGGCCGGCGGCAAGCCGCTCACCGGCATGAAGGTGCTGGCGATGATCGTCGGCTTCTTTCTCTTCGTCTTCGTCGTCGACGGGGTGATGATCTACAAGGCCGTGAAGACCTTCTCGGGCGAGGTGACTCCGCATCCTTATGAGCGCGGTCTCGCTTATAATCGGGAGATCGCGCAGGCCCGCGAGCAGGCTGCGCGCGACTGGAAGGTCGACGTGCGGCTCGCGCGCCTTCCGGCCGGCGAGACGGAGATTCGCGTCATTGCGAGCGACAGCGCGGGCGCGGAGGTGTCGGGCGTGGAGATGACCGCGCTTTTCGCCGCCCCCGCGGATCTTGCAAAGGACGTGCGCGTGAGGCTCGCGCCCGTCGCGCCCGGCCGCTATGCTGGCAAGGCGGCCTTGCCCAAGGGCCAGCGCGACCTCGTGCTCACGGCGGCGCGCGGGGGCGAGGAGGTCTTTCGCTCCAAGAATCGGATCGACGTGGAGTAGGGCGTCGCATGAGGGGGCTCGCATGACCGTCGCATTCGACTATGAGGCTCTCGTCACGACAGGCGAGGACGGCGCGCAGCGTTTCGAGGCGGCGATCGACGGCATGACTTGCGCCGCCTGCATCGGCGAGATCGAGCAGGGCCTTTCTGACCTGCCGGGCCTCGAGCGGGTGCGGGTGAATTACACGAACCGCCGTTTGCAGCTCGAATGGCGCGACGACTCCTTCGATCTTGCGACGGCCTTCGAGCGCCTGCGGCGCATGGGTTATACGCTGCATCCTTTCGAATTGGCGGAGAGCGAACGCGCCGAAATCGAGACTTCACGCTGGCTGTTGCGTTGCCTGGCCATCGCCGGCTTCGCCGCCATGAACATCATGATGCTTTCCGCGGGCATTTGGGTCGGCGAGGGCGGCGGGGACATCGACCCTGCGACGCGCGATCTGTTCCATGGCGTCTCCGCGCTCATCGCGTTGCCCGCGGCGGCCTTCGCGGGCCAGCCCTTCTTCAGGAGCGCGTTCGCCGCCTTGCGCGTCGGTCGGCTCAATATGGACGTTCCCATCTCGCTCGGCGTGCTGCTCGCGCTCGGCATGTCCGTCTATGAGACCCTCACGCACGCCGAGCACGCCTATTTCGACAGCGCGACCATGCTGCTCACCTTCTTGCTGCTGGGCCGCTTCCTCGATCACGCCATGCGCCGCAAGACGCGCGCCGTCGCCGCCAATCTCGCCGCCCTGCGCGCGCCGCTCGCCTGCCGCCTCGGTCCCGACGGCGCCGAAACTCTCACCCCGCTCGCCAAAATCCAGCCGGGCGATCTCGTTTTGACGCGCCCCGGCGAACGCGTGCCGGTCGACGGCGTCATCGAGCGCGGCGCCTCCGAGCTCGACGAAAGCCTCATTACGGGCGAAACCGCGCGCCGCGCCGTCACGGCCGGCGATCAGATCTACGCCGGCAGCATGAATTACGACGGCGCGCTGGCGCTGCGCGTGGCGGCGGCGAGCGGCGCCACGCTGCTCGACGACATCGAGCGTCTGCTGGAAAAGGCGACAAGCGCCCGCTCGCGCTATGTGCGTCTCGCCGACCGCGTATCGCAGCTCTATGCGCCGATGGTTCATGTCGCGGCGCTGTCGACCGCATTGTTCTGGCTCTGGCGCGGGGCGAGTCTGCACGACGCGCTCGTCACCGCCATTTGCGTGCTCATCATCACCTGTCCTTGCGCGCTGGCGCTGGCCGTGCCGGCGGTGCAGGTCGTGGCGAGCGGCGCGCTGTTTCGCGCCGGCGTCCTGCTCAACAGCGCCGACGCCATAGAGCGGCTGGCCGAGGCCGATACGATCGTCTTCGACAAGACCGGCACGCTGACGGCGCCCGAGCCGCGCGTCGTCAACGCCAGCGAATTGGACGTCGAACTCCTGGACCTCGCCGCGCAACTCGCTCGAGCGAGCAGCCACCCGCTGGCGCGCGCGGTCGCGCATGAGCGGCCAAGCGGCGCGGCGCTGGAGGCGCGGGAGGAGCATGGGCAGGGCGTCTGCGCCCTCGTCGAGGGCGCAGACGCGCGCCTCGGGTCGCCGCGCTTCTGTGGCCTCGAGCAGGAGGCGGCGCGGCTCGGCGCGCTCGATCCGGACGTGTCGCTCGTGGCCTTTCGGCATGGCGACCGGCGCGCGCTGTTCCAGATTCGGCAGGCCCTGCGCAGCGACGCCGCCGAAACGGTCGCCGCGTTGCAAGCGCGGGGCTTCGCCGTTGAGATCCTCTCCGGCGACCGCGTCGCGGCTGTGGAGAAAATTGCGCAGGCGCTCGACGTCTCGGCGTGGGCGGGCGCGCTGAAGCCGGCCGACAAGGTGGCGCGGCTCGAGGCGCTCCGCGCGCAGGGGCGCAAAGTGCTGATGGTCGGCGACGGATTGAACGATGCGCCGGCGCTTGCCGCGGCTTACGTCTCCGTCTCGCCAATCGACGCCACGCAAATCACCCAGGCCGCAGCGGACGCGGTCTTTCTGGGCGAGCGTCTCGCGCCGGTTCTGACGACGCTCGACATCGCCCACAAGGCGCGCGGCCTGATGCGGCAAAATCTGGCGCTGTCGGTCATCTACAATGTCTTCGCGGTGCCGCTGGCCATGGCTGGCATGCTGACGCCGCTGATCGCCGCGGCGGCGATGTCGGGCTCCTCCATTCTCGTCACGCTCAACGCCTTGCGCGCCGGGCGTGCGGCTGCGGCCCCGCTCGAGCCCTCCCTCGCTTCGCGCGCGAGCGGGCGGCTCGCGGATAGCGTTCGGAAAGGGACGCCGGAGCCTGTCATCGGGCCAGCCGAATGACCGTGCTGCTTTTCCTCATCCCGCTGGCCCTGGCTCTCGGCCTCGCAGCCCTCGCGGCTTTTATGTGGTCGTTGCGCAGCGGCCAGTTCGACGATCTCGACGGCGCCGCGCATCGTGTGCTGATGGACGACGACGTCGACGAGGCGAAGAAATGAACCTTCGCGAAAACAGCGCCTCGGATGTCGTCACCCTGGCAGGCCCTCCAAGCGAGCTGAGTTGCGACGCCTCGTCAGTCGACGACGGCTCCGACGCGGCGATGCGCGTCGGCGCGCTTTATTGCGCCTGTCCGGCGTCGCTCACGCGCGCCAACGTCACCGACAACCGGCTGACTCTCGCGCTCGGCTTCGGCCTGGCGGTGCTGGCGCAGGCGCTGGTTCTCACGGCGCTGCCCGAACAGAGCCGCTTGATGGCGCCGAGCGTGGAGCGCATCGGCTGGCCTTTCGCGCTACTGCTCGTCGGCGCCGCCCTTGCGAGTTTTCCCGCAGCGCTGCTCGTCGACGCCTTTGGGCGGCGCGCGGCCTTCAGTCTCGGCGCCAGTCTCGGCGTCGCGGGCGGCGCGCTCTCAGCCTTCGCCATCGCCAAATCCAATTTCTTCGGACTGTGTCTGGGCGCCTTCTGGCTCGGCCTGGCGCAGGGCTTCGCCCTGTTCTACCGCCATATCGCCGCGCAGGGGTCGGCGCGGGGCGGGCTCGTTGTGCTTGGCGGCGGCGCCGGCGCGGCGCTGGCGGCGCCTGTTGTCGTCTCTTTGGCGCCCGAGCCCGGCGCGACCCTGCTCGCGGCCGCCGGCCTGCACGTCGTCGCGCTGGGCCTCGCCGTACGCATGCCGCACGTTGTCGCGCCTGACTCGGCGGCGCCCGCGCCTGCGCCGATTTCGCGCCGCTTCGCGCTCGCGACGCTCGCCGGAGCGGTGGCCTGGTTCGTCATGTCGGCCGGGATGCTGCATGGGCCGTTGACGCTCGCCGTCTGTGCGGCGGCGCCCGCCTTCATCGGCGGAGCCATGGGCTGGCATCTCTTTTCGATGTACGGCCCCGCGGCGCTCGCAGCTTCTCTGCCCGGCCTGTTCTCAACAGCGCCGACGCTCGCCGCCGGCCTTGCGGTCATGGTCGCCGGCGCGGGCGCGGTTTACGCGGGGCTTTCGATCGCGAGCGTTACGCTCGGACTCATTGCGATCGGTCTCGGCTGGGGCGCGGTGAATGTCGCGGCGCTGCGTCTCTTGCATGAAGGCGCGCGTCCATCGCGCGCGGCGCTGGCGCTGCACGACCTCTGCCTGCTGGGCGCGGCGGCGGCGGGCGCGTTGCTCTTTTGAGGTCCGCGCTGCTACGCTGACCGAGGCGCAAACATCAGCGAGAGTCCGCAGTGCAAATTCATTTCCTCGGCGCGGCGGGAACCGTCACCGGCTCCCGCTATCTGCTCGAAAGGCAGGACACGCGCCTTCTCGTCGATTGCGGCCTGTTTCAGGGCCTGAAAAATCTTCGCCTGCGCAATTGGGCGCCTTTCCCGGTGAAACCCAAGACCATCGCGGCGGTGCTGCTGACGCATGCGCATCTCGACCATTCCGGCTATCTGCCGGCGCTGGCGCGCGACGGTTTCGATGGACCCATCTACTGCTCGAAGGCGACGCGTGAACTCTGCAAAATCCTGCTCGCCGACAGCGCGCGACTGCAGGAGCAGGACGCCGAATACGCCAATCGCCGCGGCTTTTCGAAACATCATCCCGCTTTGCCGCTCTACGATTCGCAGGACGCCCGTCGCGTGCTGCGGATGTTTTCCTCGCTTTCCTTCGCCGACAGTCACGATCTTCGGGAAGGCCCGGTTTTGCGACTGCATCGCGCCGGGCATATTCTCGGCGCCGCCTCGCTCGAAGTGAACTGGAGAGGCCGGCGGATCGTCTTCTCGGGCGATCTCGGCCGTTACGACGATCCGCTGACCGTCGATCCCGAGCCGATCGACGGCGCGCACTATCTCATCGTCGAGTCGACCTATGGCGATCGACTGCATGATCGACGCGACCCCAAGGAGGCGCTCGGGAGCGTCGTTGAAAAGACAATTCGCCGCGGGGGCACGGTGATCGTTCCGGCCTTTGCGGTGGGGCGCGCGCAGATGCTGCTTTATTATCTCGAGCAGCTGAAAGCGTCGGGCCGCCTCGCCAATGTGCCAATTTATCTGAATAGTCCGATGGCGGCCGAGGCGAGCGAATTGTTCGTGCGTTATGGCGACGACCAGAAGCTTTCGGACGAGCAGCGGCGACGCGCCTGCGCGGTGGCGAAATATGTTCAGTCAGTCGAGGAGTCAAAGGCGCTCAACGATGACGAGACGCCCAAGGTGATCATTTCGGCGAGCGGAATGGCGACGGGGGGCCGCGTGCTGCATCACTTGAAGAAATGCCTCCCGGACCCGCGCAACACGATCCTCTTCTCCGGTTTTCAAGCGGCGGGCACGCGCGGCGCGGCGCTGGTCTCTGGCGCCGACAGCGTCAAGATTCACGGCGAATATGTGCCCGTGCGCGCCGAGGTCGAGAATTTAACGATGTTGTCGGCGCATGCAGACGCGGACGGCATTCTGCGCTGGCTGCGCAATTTCACTAATCCGCCGCGCATGACCTTCGTCACGCATGGCGAGCCGACAGCCGCCGATACGCTGCGGCGCCGGATACAAGACGAACTTGGATGGCGCTGCGTCGCGCCGGAACAGCTCGAGCGCGCGACGCTGTCTTAAGACCCGAAGCGCGCGAGCTGCACTTGCGGCGGCTCCGTGCCGGTGTCGCCGAATTTCGCGCGGTAGACGACGAAATTCTCCATCACGCGCTGCACGTAATTGCGCGTTTCGGTGATCGGGATGCGCTCCACCCAGTCGATCGGATCGACGTTGGGCTTACGGGGATCGCCATAGGCGTCCATCCACTGCTTCACGCGCCCGCCGCCGGCGTTATAGGCCGCGAAAGTGAGAAGATAAGCGCCTCTGTATTCGCCGAGCAGCGTGCCGAGATGCGCCGCGCCGAGCCTGGCGTTGAAGGCGGGCTCTTTCACCATGCGCGCGGCGTCGAATGCGAGGCCATGCTGATAGGCCGTATGCCGCGCGGTCGAGGCGATCATCTGCATCAGCCCCATGGCGCCGGCGGAAGACACAGCCTTGGGATCGAAGGCGCTCTCCTGCCGCGCGATCGCATAGACGACCGAACGCGAGGCCGAGTTCGGAAGCGCGTCGAAATTCGGCACGCCATAGGAGGGAAAGGCGACGTCGTCGAGCGGAATGCCGCGATAAGACGCGCTCTTGCCGAAAATCAGCGACATCTTCGCGTCGCGCTGGCTGGCGATCGCTTCGCCGAGCGCGGCGATCTGCCGGACGTCGGCCATGTTTTTCGTCGCCTCGAGGGCGAGCGGCGCGGCCACGTCCTTGTCGCCCGTCGCGAGCAACAGCTCGACGACGCGCACGGCTTCGTGGCGCTCGTGATCTCGCGCGACGGCCGGGGCGGGGCGCAGCGGCTGGTCGTCGCCGCCGAGCTTGGCGCTCGCCAGCTGACCGTAGAAGGTGGTCGAATGGGCGGCGGCTTGACGATAGAAATCGCGCGCCTTCGCGTCATCGTCCGGCGTGTGATAGGCCTCTGCGGCGCGGGCGCGCCAATAAAGCGCTCGCGATTTTTGCAGCGGGGTCTCCGCGACCTGACCCAGCGCTGCGAAATGCCTTGCGGCGCGCGACGGATCGTCCAGAAAGCGCAGCGCAATCCAGCCCGCCATGAATTCGGCTTCGACCTTGTTGCTCGTCGACTCGGCGCCATGTTGCGACGCGATGAGATAGGCGGTGTCGGCGTCGCCCGTATCGAGCAGCTTGCGCGCGGTCTGGCGCCGTTCGGCCCACCAGGCGTCGCCGTCGACCACTTTCGCCGGATCGGTGGGCGCCTTGCGAAACAGCGCGCCGGCCTCGGCGAATTTCTTGGCGCCGTTCAGACTGCGGATGCGCGAAAAGAGCAGGCCCGGGTCGTTCTGGAGCGACGGCGGCACGGAAGCGAAAAGCTTCTCGCCGCCGGCTCCGTTATTCGCCGCCGCGCGGGCGCGGGCGAGAGCCGCGACATCCTTGCCGGCGAGTTCGGCGGCGCGCAGGGCGAGCACATTCTTGCCGGCGTAAAGCAGACGGTCGGCGCGATATTTGTGATCCTCGGCGGTAAGCAGCGCGCCGAGTTCCTTGTAGAACTGGTTCTCGAAACTTTGGCCGAGATCCTCTTCGCGCCAGGCCTCTCGGGCGAGCGCGCCGGCGGTCTCGAAGTCGCCGTCGCGCGCCAGCGCGCGGGCCAGCGCAAATTTGCCATAGGCCGTCTGCGGCTTGGTTTCGGCGAACCAGCCCTTCACGACCCGGTCCGGGTGGTGTTCCGCGACGAGGGCCTCTTCGGCGCGGCGACGGAGCCAGTCCGCGGCCGGCCAATCCGGATGCGCCGCGAGAAAGGCTGTGATGCGTTTGAAGCCCGCCTCGTGGGAATGGAGCTTGAGTCCGACCCAGCGCGCGGCCGTGTCCGCGAGATCGGTCTGCAGATTGGCCGCCGCCTCTTCGCCGCTCGCGAAGTCGCCGGCGCGGAAGGCCGCCAAAGCGGGGTAGAAATTCTCGAAGTCCGGCCCGAGAAGTTTCGACGGGTCGGTCGCGTTCGGCGCAGCGGCGCGCGGCCATCCGTCCGGCGGCGTATAACGCGCGAGCGGGGACAGGCCCGCGTCGTCCTGCCCAAACAGGGAGATCTGCGGCGGATGCGCCGCCTCGGTGTGGGGCGGCTCGCCGGTGACCAATCCGCGCACCGTCTCCTCGAGATTGCCGACGCGCGCGCGCCAGGCCCCGACGCTGAACGGAACATGCGGAACGATGTTGACGTATTCGCGCCGCGCTTCCCCATCGCCCAGATCGTCAAAGCCCGTGAAGGCGGGCGTGATCAGGGCGATCACGGCGGCGGCGGCCAGGAGCTTGAGGCGCATCGAAACCCGTGGAGGCAAGGTCATCGCGTTTCGTTTCCGTCTTCAGAGGCTGGACCTTATTCACTTACGAAGCGTTAACCAAGGCGTCGCCGTAGCGCCCTGCCTGACGCGCCCCAACTCGCCTAGGTGGGGCTTTTCTCACAAGCCCCCAGCGGCTATGAAAGACCCGTCTATGATACGGGCGCGAATACGGCGGCTGTGAGGCGTAAGGAAGTTCCTGATTCTATGAGCAACAAGCCGATTTTTCATGGGTCGATCACGGCTCTCGTCACGCCTTTCGCCAATGGAGAGGTCGATTACGACGCGCTCCACGCGCTCGTCGACTGGCAAATCGAGCAGGGAACGCATGGGCTTGTTCCCGTCGGGACGACGGGCGAAAGCCCGACTCTGAGCCATGAAGAACATGGCCGCGTCGTCACGGAAACCATTCGGGCGGCCAAGGGGCGCGTCCCCGTCATCGCCGGCGCGGGTTCGAACAATACGCGCGAGGCCATCGCCCTTGCGGGTCACGCCGAGCGCGCCGGCGCGGACGGACTGCTGATCGTCACGCCCTATTACAACAAGCCCAATCAAGAAGGGCTCTATCTGCATTTCAAGGCGATCAACGACGCGGTGTCGATTCCGATCGTTATTTATAACATCCCGCCGCGCTCGGTGATCGACATGAGCGTCGAGACGATGAAGCGTCTGTCGGAGCTCAAGAATATCGTCGGCGTGAAGGACGCGACCGGCAATATCGGCCGCATTTCGCTGCAACGCGAGGCGATGGGGCCGGACTTCATCCAGCTTTCGGGCGACGACCTCACGGCGCTCGCCTGCATGGCCGCGGGCGCGCATGGCTGCATTTCGGTCGTCTCCAATATCGCGCCGCGCCTGTGCGCCGATCTGCAGAGCGCCTGTCTTGCCGGCGATTACGCCAAGGCGCTGGAAGTTCAGGACCGGCTCGTGCCGCTCCAAGTCGCGACCTTCCTCGAGGCAGGCGTCACAGGCGCGAAATATGGTCTGTCGCTGCTCGGGAAGGCGCGCGAAGAGGTGCGTCTGCCGCTCGTGCTCTCGACGCAGCCCACCAAGGACCGCATTCGCGCCGCCATGATCCGCGCCGGCCTGCTGCCGGCATAGAGCTTTCGACGCGTCGTCGCCGGGAATCAGTCTTCGCTCGAAAGCTCTAGGAACGGGCCGTGGCCGCTAAGCAGGAGCCGAATCACAAGGTTGTCGCCGACAACCGGAGGGCGCGCTTCAATTATGAGATCGGCGAGACCTTCGAGGCGGGGCTCGCCCTGACCGGGACGGAAGTCAAGTCGCTGCGCACCGGCAAGGCGACAATCGCCGAGAGCTACGCCCATGTCGACAGGCATGGCGAGGCTTGGCTCGTCAACGCCAATATTCCCGAATATCTCTCTGGCAACCGTTTCAACCACGAGCCGAAGCGACCGCGAAAACTATTGCTGAAGTCCCGCGAGATCGCGAAGCTCGCGCAGGCGGTGGAGCGCGAGGGCATGACCATCGTGCCGTTGAAGCTCTATTTCAACGCCAGGGGACGCGCGAAACTCCAAATCGCGCTCGCGCGCGGCAAGAAGATCCACGACAAGCGCGAGGTCGAGAAGAAACGCGATTGGAGCCGGGAAAAGGGGCGGCTCATGCGCGAGAAAGGTTAGTTTCGGCCGGCAAGGACGCCTCGGAGCGCAAAAAAGCCCGGCGAGGGCCGGGCTTTTGGACTCTCGAAGCAGAGGAGCCTTATTCTTCGTCTTCTTCGCTATGCACGCCGGCCGGGGCGGGCGCGGGCATTTGCGGACGGCTGGGGCGCTCCTGGTAGCGCTGCATACGCTCGGCGCGTTCGCCAGGATCACGTCCGATCTTTCCGACCAGATGGATGAGGTCGATGAATTCATCGGCTTGGCGCCGCAGTTCGTCGGCGATCATCGGAGGCTGCGTGGTGATCGTCGAGATCACCGAGACGCGCACGCCCTTGCGCTGCACGGCCTCGACGAGCGAACGGAAGTCGCCGTCGCCCGAGAACAGAACCATGTGGTCGATATGCTCGGCCATCTCCATCGCGTCGACGGCGAGCTCGATGTCCATATTGCCCTTGACCTTGCGGCGGCCCAGCGAGTCGACGAACTCCTTGGTGGGCTTCGTCACGACAGCGTAGCCGTTGTAATCGAGCCAGTCGATCAACGGGCGGATCGAGGAATACTCTTGATCCTCGATCAAGGCCGTATAATAGAACGCGCGTATAAGTCGCCCCTTGGCCTGAAACTCGCGCAGGAGGCGTTTGTAATCGATGTCGAAGCCAAGCGACTTGGCCGTGGCGTAGAGATTAGCGCCGTCAATAAATAACGCAATACGTTCGATATCAGCCATTTTATTCTCGCGTTCGTTATGTAGGTCGCCTTCGCCCGAGCTCTCGGCCTTGGGCCCGGCGCCGGCGCGTTCAACCCTGTTGAAGCGGCCTTGACTGCCGACAAACCATCGCCGGTTTCATTTTGGAAAGGCGCCTTTGTCGGAACACGGACGCCGCAGCGTCACGACCGGTAGATTGCGCCGATGTGCCGCAACGTCAAGAGCAACCCGAGCTTTAAGCAGACAATACTTTGTTAAATTTCCGATAAGTTGATGGTTTACCGCTCAATATGGGCAACCATAACCCGGCGTGGGTTCGTCAAAAGCCCAGTTTGCGATTGATCTGTCAACCATATTGGTATAACTGCCTTCGTTTCCCCTCGGACAGGAGCTGTGGACAGATGGCGCGCGTCACCGTCGAAGACTGTATCGACAAAATTGAGAATCGATTCGATCTGGTTCTTCTTGCGGCTCATCGCGCCCGGCTGATCTCCTCCGGCCAGCCAATTCTCGTGGATCGCGACCGCGACAAAAACCCCGTGGTGGCCTTGCGCGAGATCGCCGAGACGGCGCTGTCGCCGGGCGATCTGTCGGAGGATTTCATCCATTCTCTGCAGCGCCACGTCGAAGTCGACGAGCCGGAGGCCGAGGCTGCGCCCGCCCTTACCCCTGCCGCCGGCGCCGACCTCGAGGGCGAGACGCAGTTTGACCGCATGACCGAGGAAGACCTTCTGCGCGGCCTCGAGGGACTTGTGCCGCCGGCCGAGGTCGAGGAAGACGGCGAGTAAAAGCCATTGGCGATGCGGTCTCCCCTTGGAGACCGCGGCAAAGCTGCGCTACAATTCGGGTCAATTCCCAGCGGCCTGACGTCGCCCGCCCGCTCCGCGCCGCTCGGATGCGAGGGCCGCGTCGGCCGCGCTATCCTGTCGTGGCGTTTAAGCGCATGATGCGTCAATACGAGCTTGTCGAGCGCGTTCGCAAATACAACCCGAACGTCGACGAGGATTTGCTGAACCGCGCTTACGTCTACGCGATGAAGGCGCATGGCCAGCAGACGCGCGCTTCCGGCGACCCCTATTTTTCCCACCCTCTCGAAGTCGCCGCCATCCTGACGGATCTCAAGCTCGACGACGCGACCATCGTCGCCGCCGTGCTGCACGACACGATCGAAGATACGGAGACGACGCGAGAAGAGATCGATCGCCTGTTTGGCGAGCAGATCGGCCGGCTCGTGGACGGCCTCACCAAGATCGAGAAACTCGACCTCGTTTCCAAACAGGCCCGCCAGGGCGAGAATTTCCGAAAGCTGCTGCTCGCCGTCGCCGAAGACGTGCGGGTGCTGCTCGTCAAACTTGCCGACCGCCTGCACAACATGCGCACGCTGCATTTCGTGCCGCAGGAAAAGCGCGCCCGCATCTCGCAGGAGACGCTCGACATTTATGCGCCGCTCGCCGGGCGCATCGGCATGCAGCGCCTGCGCGAGGAATTGGAGGGGCTCGCCTTCCGGCATCTGATGCCCGAGGCGCATCAGACGATCGAGCAGCGCCTGCACGAGCTGCGCACGAAAAATGGCCGCATCATCAAGAAAATCGAGGACGAGCTGAAGCGCGAATTCTCCGATCGCGGGATAGAGGCGGCGGTGACCGGGCGCCAGAAGACGGCCTATTCCGTCTGGCGCAAGATGGAGCGCAAATCCATCTCCTTCGAGCAGCTCTCCGATATCTTCGGTTTCCGCATCATCGTCGGCACCGTCGAGGACTGCTATCGCGCGCTCGGCGTCGTGCACGCCAAATGGCCGAACGTGCCGGGCCGCTTCAAGGATTATATTTCGACGCCCAAGCAGAACGACTATCGCTCGATCCACACCACCGTGATCGGACCCGGCCATCAGCGCGTGGAGCTTCAGATCCGCACGGCCGAGATGCATGAGATCGCCCGTTTCGGCATCGCCGCCCACGCCCTCTACAAGGACGCGACGGGCGACGAAGGGCGCGAGGAGCTCGCCAAGGAAAGCCGCGCCTTCCGCTGGCTGCAGGAGACGCTCGATCTGCTGGCGCATGGCGACAGTCCCGAAGAGTTTCTCGAGCATACCCGGCTCGAGCTGTTTCAGGATCAAGTGTTCTGCTTCACGCCCAAGGGCGGCCTCATCGCCTTGCCGCGCGGCGCGACGCCGATCGATTTCGCCTACGCCGTCCACACCAAGCTCGGCGATTCGGCTGTGGGCGCCAAGATCAACGGCCGCGTCGCGCCGGTTTTGTCTCAATTGCAGAATGGCGACGAAGTCGAGATCATCCGCGCTGAAGGCCATGTGCCGCCGGCTGCCTGGGAGGCCGCTGTCGCGACCGGCAAGGCGCGCGCCGCGATCCGCCGCGCCACGCGCGAGGCGGTGCGGCAACAATACGCCGGGCTCGGCCGCCAGATCGTCGAGCGCGCCTTCGAGCGCGCGGGCCGCGCTTACTCCGACGACAGACTCAAGGGCGCGCTTACCCGTCTCGCCCGGCCCTCGATCGACGACGTTCTGGCCGCGGTGGGACGTGGCGAAATCTATTCCGGTGACGTGGTGAAGGCGGTCTACCCGGACTTCACGGAGGAGCGCAAAACCGCGCAGGCGCCGATGGCGCCGGGCGAACCGGGCTGGTTCGGCGTCAAGGCCAACGCCAATGTCGTCTTCAAGGCGCCGGGCGCGGCGGGCGACGGGGACCCGGGCGCCATTCCCATTCGCGGCTTGCGCGGCGACGCGCCGGTGCGCTTCGCGCCGGAGGGCGGCGCCGTGCCGGGCGACCGCATCGTCGGGATTTTCACGCCGGGCGAGGGGATCACCATTTATCCGATCCAGTCGCCTTCGCTCACTGCCTTCGACGACCAGCCCGAGCGTTGGCTCGACGTACGCTGGGACATCGATCCGGAAAAGCCCGCTTTGTTCCCGGCGCGCATCGTCGTCACGGCGATCAACGAGCCCGGCACGCTCGGCGCCCTGGCGACGCTGATCGGCGAAGCGCGCGCCAATATCGATAATATCCGTTTCAAGGCGCAGTCGCCGGATTTCCGCGAGATGACCTTCGATCTCGAGGTCGCCGACCTCAAGCATTTGACCGACGTGGTCGCCAAGCTGCGGGCGAGCGCGCTGGTGAGCAAGGTCGAGCGGGTGATCGGGTAGTTGGCCTTAGCCGAGCAGTGCGATCGACAGGCTTGAACCGCCCCCCTCCGTGCGGCGCTTGTTAGAAGCTCGCGTTTCGAAGGACCAGGGCGCGTCTGGCTAGCGCCTCCGGCATGACAAGCGTCCCCTCGCTGCGCTATGACGCGCCATGACTACAAAACCCCTTCGCCTCGGCGTCAACGTCGATCACGTCGCCACCATCCGCAATGCGCGCGGCGGGCCGCGTCCCGATCCCGTTCGCGCGGCGCTCCTCGCCATTGAGGCGGGCGCCGACGGGATCACCGCGCATCTGCGGGAAGATCGCCGCCATATCACGGACGCCGACATGGCGCGGCTGAAGGCGGCGATTTCAAAGCCGCTCAATTTCGAAATGGCGGCGACCGGGCAGATGCTGGACATCGCCCTCGCGACCGCGCCGCATGCGGTCTGTCTCGTGCCCGAAAAGCGCACCGAGCGCACGACCGAGGGCGGCCTCGACGTGATCGGCGGCCACGATTATCTCGCCCCCTATGTTGACCAGTTGACGCGCGGCGGCGTCCGCGTGTCGCTCTTCATCGAGCCGTCGCCGGAGTCGATCGACGCCGCTGTCTCGATCAAGGCCCCGGTCGTCGAGTTGCATACGGGGGCCTGGTGCCACGCCGTGGAAGTGGGCGATCTGGCGCTGGCGGATCGTGAATTTGCGCGCGTGCAAGAAGCCGCGGCCTATGCCGGGGGGCGCGGGCTCGAAGTCCACGCGGGCCACGGCCTCGACTACGACACCGCCCGGCGGGTCTCGGCGCTGCCGCAGATCGTCGAGCTGAACATCGGCCATTTCCTCGTGGGCGAGGCTGTCTTTGTCGGCCTCGCCGAGGCGATCCGTCGGATGCGCCAGGCGATGGAAGAGGGGCGGGCGGCGGCGGGCTGACGGGTCCGGGCCTGGGAAGCCCGGATCGGGCTTGCCCGGTAACCGCTTGTCCAGGCCACTGGTTCTCATCTGGGCGACGCCGTGCTAAGCGGGGTCTCGGGGCGGATTCTGGCCGCCGCCAAGGTCAAGGAGCAGTCGGCTTGAGCAGGAACGTCCCGGTGGCACAGAAGCAGGAAGAGGGCGGAGTTCTCGAGACCATCAAGGTCATCATCCAGGCGCTGGCCATTGCGCTCGTCATCCGCACGCTGCTGTTTCAACCCTTCAATATCCCATCGGGCTCCATGATCCCGACGCTGCTGATCGGCGACTATGTCTTCGTTTCGAAATACGCCTATGGCTATTCGAATTATTCGATGCCTTTCGGCCCCAATGTTTTTTCCGGCCGCGTGCTGGCCTCGCCGCCCAAGCGCGGCGACGTGGTGGTGTTCAAGCTGCCGCGCGACAATGAGACGGACTACATCAAGCGCGTCATCGGCTTGCCCGGCGACCGCATTCAGATGATCGAAGGCCGCCTTTACATCAATGGCGTCGTCGTGCCCCGCGAGCGGATCGCGTCGGCGGAGACGGAGAATAGGGAAGGGCGCGAGGTTCCGGTCGCGACCTATAAGGAAACGCTGCCGGGGGACGCCCAGCATCCGGGCGTCGAGCACACGATCATCGAGATCGAAGACGATTACGGGATGAACGACAATACGGGGCTCTTCGTGGTGCCGCCGGACCATTATTTCATGATGGGCGACAACCGCGACAACTCGACCGACTCGCGCATCGCGCCGGAGAGCGGCGGCGTCGGCTACGTCCCCTTCGTCAACCTCGTCGGCCGGGCCGAGATCATCTTCTTCTCGGTCAGGAAAGATGAGTCGGCGCTCGCCTTCTGGCGCTGGCCGTGGTCCGTGCGTTGGAGCCGTCTGTTCAAGTCGGCGCATTGAGCGGGCGCGCCATGGCGCGAGGCAAGCCCGATCTTGCGGCGCTCGAGGGGCGCGTCGGGCATGAATTCACGGACAGGGACCTGCTTCGCTGGGCGCTCACCCATGTCAGCGCCGCGCCGCGGCGGCCGGACTCCTACGAACGGCTGGAGTTTCTTGGCGACCGCGTGCTCGGCCTCGCCGTCGCGCATATGATCTACGAAAGCTACCCCGCCGAGAGCGAGGGCGAACTTTCGCGCCGTCTGGCCGCGCTGGTGCGCAAGGAAACCTGCGCCGAGGTCGCCGAACTCTGGGGCGTCGGCCCCTATATGCGCCTCGGCGAGGGCGAGGCGCAGACCGGCGGGCGCAAGAAGCGCGCAATCCTCGGCGATATTTGCGAGGCGATCATCGGCGCGGTGTTTCTCGACGGCGGAACGGCGGCCGCCGAGCGTGTGGTGCGCGCCGCTTTCGGCCCTAAAATGCGCGAGGCGGGGCGCAATCTGCGCGACGCCAAGACTGCGTTGCAGGAATGGGCGCAGGCGCGCCGCCTTGCCCCCCCGCGCTATCGGCTGGTGGCGCGCAGCGGACCGGATCACGCGCCGTCCTTCGAACTCGCGGTTGAAATCGAGGGGTTCGAGGGGGCGACGGGGGCCGGTTCGTCGAAACGCGCCGCCGAACAGGCGGCCGCGGCGGCCTTCATGGCGCGCGAGGGCGTAGAGGAGTAGGTCTCCTCGCTCCATCGCTGGCCCGCGAAGGGGGAGACGCTGCGGTAATAGAATTGGAAGAGCCAGTGAGCGACGCTAACGCCATGGAACATGAAACGCGCTGCGGCTTCGCGGCGCTAGTCGGCGCGCCCAACGCCGGCAAGTCGACGCTGCTCAATCAGCTCGTCGGCGCCAAGGTCTCCATCGTCTCGCGCAAGGCGCAGACGACCCGCGCGCTGGTGCGCGGCATCGCCGTCGATGGGCCGGCGCAGATCGTGCTGGTCGACACGCCCGGCATTTTCAAGCCAAAACGCAGGCTCGACCGCGCGATGGTGGCGAGCGCGCTCTCCGGCGCGGCGGATGCGGACGTCATTGCGCTGCTCGTCGACGCGCGCAAGGGCCTCGACGAGGAAGTCGAGGCGATCCTCGAGCAGCTCGCCGAGGCGAGGGCGCCCAAAATCCTCGTCTTGAACAAGATCGACGTCGTCGCCCGCGAAAAGCTGCTGGCGCTGACGGCGAAGCTCAACGAGCGCCAGAAATTCGAGGAAACGTTCATGGTCTCGGCGCTCACCGGCGACGGGGTGGACGATCTGCGTCATGCGCTCGCGAGGCGGATGAAGCCCTCGCCCTGGCTCTATCCCGAAGACCAACTCTCCGACGCGCCGCTGCGCCTGCTTGCAGCCGAGATCACCCGCGAACAGATCTACGAGCGCCTGCACGACGAACTGCCGTATCAAAGCACGGTCGAGACCGACTCCTGGACCAATCAGAAGGACGGCTCGGCGCGGATCGAGCAGACGATCTATGTCGCCCGCGACGGGCAGAAGCGGATCGTCATCGGCGAGGGCGGGCGCACCATCAAGGCGATCGGGCAGGCGGCGCGCCGCGAGATCGCCGAGGCCGCCGAGCAGCCGGTGCATCTTTTCCTTTTTGTCAAGGTAAGGGAAAACTGGGCGGAGGACCCGGAGCGCTATCGCGAAATGCGGCTCGACTTTCCCAAGGGCGAATAGGCTTTCCCATGGCCAAGAAGCACAAAGTTCTGACCGTCTACCGCTATCTCACCGGCCCCGACGACGCGGCCTTCTGCCACCGCGTCACGGAGGCGCTGAGCAAGGGCTGGAGCCTCCATGGCGGACCGACGTTGACCTTCGACACGGCGCAAAATCGCGTGATCTGCGGTCAGGCGATCGTCAAGGACGTGGAGGGGATCGAGTACAGCCCCGAGATGAAGCTGTCCGAGCAGTAACGCCGCGTGAGGCGAGGCGCACGACGAGGATCGTCGACCCCGCCCCTATCCCCTTCTCCGCAAGGGTGACGGGATTAGATTGTCGTCGTTGAAGGGCGCGCCATGGAATGGCAGGACGAGGGCCTCGTCATCGGCGTCAGAAAGCACGGCGAGACCTCCGTGATTCTGGAGCTGATGACTCGCGCGCATGGCCGCCATCTCGGCGTCGTGCGCGGCGGCCGGTCAAAGGCGATGCGTCCAGTCCTGCAGCCCGGAAATCTGGTGGCCGCCAATTGGCGGGCCCGGCTCGAGGATCATCTGGGCGTCTTTTCCGTCGAGCCGCTCGCCAGCCGGGCCGCGCGTTATCTGGATCGGGGCGCAGCGCTGCATGGCGTCGCCGCGCTGACGGCGCTGCTGCGGCTGCTTCCGGAACGCGATCCTCAGGAGGAAATCTTCGACATGGCGAACGCCATCGCCGCGGGGCTCGATTCGGCGGACGCCGCGGCGCCGTTGATGGCCCGCTTCGAGCTCTCTCTGCTCGCGGCGCTCGGCTTCGGTCTCGACTTGCAGAGCTGCGCCTTGACAGGCGCGCGCGAAGGGCTCGCCTTTGTCTCGCCGAAGTCGGGCCGCGCCGTCAATCGCGACGCGGGCGCGCCGTGGAGCGCGCGGCTCCTGCCTTATCCGCGCTTTCTGCAGGATGCGTCAGAGGCCCCCTCAGTCTCGGAGATCGTCGACGCTTTCCGTCTGACCGGCTATTTTTTGACGCGCGACGTGCTCGCGCCGCGCAGCGTCTCCATGCCAGCCTCGCGGGCGCTCTATCTCGAAGCGCTCGGCGGGAAGACTTAGCGAAGCGCGTCGCAGATGACGCGTGATTCGTGATTCGTCACGCCATATCCCTCATCCGTATCGACGAGGATCTCGCGACACATCGCCTGCATCGCGGTTTCTTCCTGCGATTGCCCCTGATGGGCGCTCCGGAGGGCTGCATTGTTATTTGCAACCTTCTTGTTTTCCAGCGCCAGAGCGGCGCCGGCAATGAGCGCCGCGCCAAGAACCACAAGAATTCTGAGGGTTGATGGCATGTCGGAAACCAAAGGAAATGTAAGAGGAAAGCGCTCGGGCGAGCAGGAACGGCGCTGTGGAGGCCTCCTTTTTAAGGAGCGGCGTGAATCGCCGCAAGCGATAATCACGACAATTCGCGCCAAAAAATATTGTTTACATTGTTAATGCCGGCGCGCGCTTGCGCCTGCCGCCGGCAGCCCATAGGAAACGCAGGCGAAAGAAACAGGAACGGATCGGAATGGCGCAGAAAGGCGGTTCGGCGGGGAAGGGCAGGGACGGCGGCGGCGAGAGCGTGGTGACGCCCGTCGATCTGCGCGAGGCGCTCGAGGAGCGCTATCTGCGCTACGCGCTCTCGACGATCACCGACCGCGCGCTGCCCGACGCGCGCGACGGCCTGAAGCCCGTGCATCGGCGCATTCTCTACGGGATGCATGTGCTGCGGCTCGACCCCGGCGCGCCGTTCAAGAAATGCGCCAAGATCGTCGGCGACGTGATGGGCTCCTACCACCCGCATGGCGACCAGGCGATCTATGACGCGCTGGTGCGGCTCGCGCAGGATTTCTCGTCGCGCTATCCGCTCGTCGACGGACAAGGAAACTTCGGCAATATCGACGGCGATTCGGCCGCCGCCTATCGCTACACGGAAGCGCGCATGACTGCCGTCGCGCGCGCCCTTCTCGAGGGCATCGACGAGGACGCGATCGACTTCAAGCCCAATTACTCCGGCGAAGAAAAGGAGCCGGTGGTTCTGCCGTCCGCGCTCCCCAATATGCTCGCCAATGGCGCGCAGGGCATCGCGGTCGGCATGGCGACCTCCATTCCGCCGCATAATCTTGCCGAGCTCTGCGACGCCGCGCTCTATCTCATCTCGCATCGCGGCGCGACGAGCGAGCAATTGCTCACCTTCGTGCAGGGGCCGGACTTTCCGACCGGCGGCGTGATCGTCGACAAGCGCGCGGAGATCGTTGAGGCCTATCGCACCGGCCGCGGCTCCTTCCGGGTGCGCGCCCGCTGGACGCGGGAAGAACTGCCGCGCGGCGGCTGGGTCGCCGTCGTCACGGAGATACCCTATGGCGTGCAGAAGTCGCGGCTGATCGAAAAGCTCGCCGAGCTGATCGCCGAGCGCAAGCTCCCCCTCGTCGCCGACGTGCGCGACGAATCGGCGGAGGACGTGCGCATCGTCTTCGAGCCGCGCACGCGCGCCATCGATCCGGCGCTGATGATGGAGACGCTCTTCAAGCTCTCCGAACTCGAGAGCCGTTTCAGCCTGAATATGAATGTGCTGGTCGACGGCGTGACCCCGCGCGTCGTCTCGCTCGACGAAGCGCTGCGGCAGTGGCTCGACCACCGCCGCGCCGTCTTGCAGCGCCGTTCGCGCCACCGGCTCGCGGCGATCCTGCGCAGGATCGAGCAGTTGGAAGGCATGGTCATCGTCTTCCTCAATCTCGACGAGGTGATCCGCATCATCCGCGAGGAGGACGACGCCAAGGGCGAGCTGAAGAAGGCGTTCAAGCTTACCGATCTGCAGGTCGATTACATCCTCGACACGCGGCTGCGCTCCTTGCGCCGGCTCGAAGAGATGGAGCTGCGTCGCGAGCTCGACAACCTCTCCAAGGAGCGCGCCGACCTCGAGGCGTTGCTCGCGGACGACGCCAAGCAGTGGAAGGCGATCGCGAGCCAGGTGCGCGACCTCAAGAAGCTCTATGGCCCGACGACCCCCGTCGGCAAGCGCCGCACCACTTTCGAAGACGCGCCCGCGACCGTCGATCTCGATCTCGCGGAGGCGATGATCGAGCGCGAGCCGATCACCGTCGTCGTCTCGAAAAAGGGCTGGATTCGCGCGCTGAAAGGCCATGTGCAGGATTTGTCGTCGCTGCAGTTCAAGAGCGACGACGCGCTGGACACGTCCTTTTTCGCGCAGACGACCTCGAAGATTCTGGCGCTCGCGACGAACGGCAAGGCCTATACGCTCGACGCGTCGAAACTGCCGGGCGGGCGCGGCCATGGCGAGCCGATCCGGCTCTACGCCGACGTCGACGAGGGCGCGGAGCTCGCGCGCGTCATGCCGCATCGCGGCGGGGACTCGCTGCTGATCGTCGCCGACGACGGGCGCGGCTTCGTCGTCGCGCAGGACGATCTTCTGTCGTCGACCAAGAAGGGCAGGGCCGTTCTCTCCGTCGATCCGCCGGCGCGGCTGAAAGTCGTGACCGAGGCCGAGGGCGACCATGTCGCGATCATTGGCGAGAACAGAAAGCTTCTGGTTTTCCCGCTGGAAGAGGCGCCGCGCATGGCGCGCGGCAAGGGCGTGCGCATGCAGCGTTACAAGGACGGCGGCGTCTCGGATGCGAAAGTGTTTGCGCTGGCCGACGGGCTGACATGGACGGACTCCGCCGGCCGCGTCTTCACCGTGGCGGCGGCGGAGCTTTCCGAATGGATGGGCCACCGCGCCGAGGCGGGGCGGCTGCCGCCGCGGGGGTTCCCGAAGAATAACAGGTTTGGAGGGTGAGCGCAGGGCTTGCCTTATCGCCTCGTCTTGACCCCACCCGACCCCGCTACGCGGGGCCACCCTCCCCGTAAAGGGGAGGGATTGAGAGCGGCGAGAGCGACGCCAAGGAATTTCGAACCGGTCGATTAGTCTCGGGCTGACCGACGCGAGGCGACGTTGAGTAAGGCGCCTTCGGGCTACGACGGTTTCGCGAAATTCGGGATCTTGAAACCGAGCTTCCCCTGCCGCCACAAGGTGAAGGCGACCGCGCCCCCCACGATCGCGAAAACGCCAAAGCCGATGTAGAGGTAGAACTCCTCGTCGGTGATGAGACCCACCGAAAACGGATGGCGCCCCTCGTAGCTCCTGGCGCCGTCGTCGCTCGTCAATTTGACGTAGAGCACGTAATTGCCCGCCTGCCGGAAGTCCTGATCGAAATTCACCATGCCGTTGCGAAATTTCTGCAAGGGCAGGCGGCTGACGGCGTCGGCCTCGGGATCGGCGGCGCCGCTTTCATCCTTGGCGCGCAACACGCGAATGTCCCAGGTCATGTCGCGCAGCTCATTGTCGGCGGCGTCCAGCACGATGACGGACGCGCCGATATCGGGGAGGGCCACGCATTCCCGATCGACGCTTTTCTTCGGCTGCATCGCCACGAATTTCATCGATTTCGTCCCAAGCGCGATGGGACATTCGGGATCATAATAGTGCCAGCCCGCGGCCTGCGCGTCGCGCGGGGCGACGCCCGCGGCCAAAAGAAAGGCGAAAGCCGCCAAGCCGATCAGTCGTTTCTTCACCTTTAAAGCCCCGTCCTCGTGTCCGACGCCGCATCCAATACCGCGAGCATCTGGTCCATGGCCAGAGCCGGCTCCGCACATTTCGAATCGCCGACGATCCGCGCCGGCACGCCCGCCACCGTCTTGTTCGCGGGCACGGAATCGAGCACCACCGAGCCCGCCGCAATCATGGCGCAGCGGCCGATCTCAATATTGCCGAGAACTTTCGCCCCCGCCCCGATCAGGACGCCGCGCCTGACCTTCGGATGGCGGTCTCCGCGCGATTTGCCGGTGCCGCCGAGCGTCACGCCATGCAGCATCGAGACGTCGTCCTCGATCACGCTCGTCGCGCCGATGACGACGCCGGTGGCGTGATCGATGAAGACGCCTTTGCCGATCCGCGCAGCGGGGTGAATGTCGGTCTGGAAAATCTGCGAGGACAGGCTCTGCAGCGTGAGGGCGAAATCGCTGCGCCCGTTCATCCACAGCCAATGGGCCAGACGGTAGCTCTGCAAGGCGTGGAAGCCCTTGAAATAGAGCGCCGGCTCCAAGAGCCGCGTGCAGGCCGGATCGCGTTCGAGCACGGCGAGAAGGTCGGCGCGGAACGCCTCGAGAATCGCCGGCGAGCGGGCGAGGCAGGCGTCAAAGGCCTGTTTTATGGCTGCATAGGGAGCCTCGGGCCGGTCGAGGCGCTGGGCGACGCGATGCGTGACGACCCCTGCAACCGAATCCTGGGCCAGAATCGCTCCATGGACAAAACCGCCGAGCTCCGGCTCGCGCCGCAGCACGTCCTCCGCCTCGAGCCGCAGCCGGGCGAGCAAGGGGTCGAAATCGATCACGGACGCGGTTTTCTCGCGCGGGTCGGCGGCCATCGTGCTCCTCCTGCGCCGCTATATAGCGGTTCGGCCGCCGTCGCGCATCAGGGCCGTTGGGCCAGGAATTCGAGCGCCGCCTGTTTGTAGATCCGGTCCCCGACCGCCCGGTTGTGGTCGCGGCCGGGGATGTCGACGAGGCGGACGTTGCGAAACAGCGGCTCGAGCGGGGCGGGGTCCCCGGCGACGTCGTCGCGCGTGCCGACGCAGATCAGCACGGGGCATTCGATCCGCGCAAGCAGCGCCGGATCGATCGTCTTGCGCGCGCCCCGCACGCAGGCGGCTAGCGCCTTGAGATCGCTTCGGGTCGATTCGGCGAAGCCGCGGAAAATCTTCATCATGGGCGTATCGACGTCCTCGATCCGCTCGGCCTCCATGGCCTCGGCGAGGCCGCCGGGGAGGCCGGCCTCCTGGACCAGATATTGGCCGATGCCGCCGAGAATGAGCGAGCGCACCCGCTCGGGTCTCGTGAGGGCCAAGACGGTTCCGATCCGGCCGCCCAGCGAGTAGCCCATCACGTCGGCGCGGGCGATGGAGAGGTGATCGAGCAGATTGGCGACGTCCTGGGCCATCAGATCGAGCGTATACTGAGCGGGATCGTAAAGCTTCTGCGACCGGCCGTGACCCCGGCTGTCGAAAGCGATCACGCGGCGGCCGTCCTCGGTCAACGTCTTGACCCATTGGGTAAAAAGCCAGTTGACCGCGTGCGTGGAGGCGAAACCGTGAATGAGAACGATCGGCTCACGCCGGTCTTCGCTGAGGGGCTCGAAATCCGAATAGGCTATCTCGACGCCATTCGAGACGAAAGTTTCCATCGCAAATCCTGTGTGACAGCTTTTTAATTAAAGGCTCACGCAAGCCGTGCAAGGCGCGCGGCCCCAAAAATAACGGCACTTGCCATTCGCCTCGCTTGTCGCTAAACGGTGGCCAGTCGCAGCGCCGCGGCCCCGACGGGCCCCTCAAAGCGCACGCGGCGGGCGCCCGTAGCTCAGCTGGATAGAGCACCAGACTACGAATCTGGGGGTCAGAGGTTCGAATCCTTTCGGGCGCGCCATTCCCGAACAAGCAGAGAGAAGCGCGGACGGGCTGGTCGCCTGCTCCGTCCTCGGCGCCAGCACAGGCGTCCGACAGGTAATGCCCGTCCTCCGGTCGCGGCCTACCCAGCGGTCGCTCGACCCTCAAGCCGAAACCCGCGGGTTCCCCTTAGCCAGTCATGTGCGCCGCCGCATCTACATGCGCGGCTGCGCGAGCTACCGTCAGATCATCGAAACAAGGACCGCACCGAGGGAGATGACCATGACTAAGCTGATCACGATCTTCGCCGCCATCGCTCTGACCCTGAGCATTGGTTTCACGAGCTCCGCTTCCGCGGCGCCGGAAGGTTTCAACAACTTCGATGGCAGCGCCTGCTACTGCATGGACCCGTAAGGCGATTTGGCGCGGGCGGAAAGCAGACCAAAGGGGGGCCGTCCATGCCCCCCTTGTTTTTTGGCTGAGCGGTCCCGGTCAGCTCTCTCGGCTCCGCGAGTCCGAGGCGACGCAGCTGGCAGCTTTCTCGAACGACACCCGTTAGACCGCCATGATCCGAGACACGGCAAGGATCATGAGCAGAAAGGCCATCAGGGTGACGGCAAGGGCCATCGATTGGTCCGACATGGCGAGCTCTCGATCGGAAACGGCGACCCGCCGTGATCTAGCGCGGCGGGAAGCGAGTGGGAGGGCGCCTGCAGTAAGAAAAAGCCCTCCAGCGTTTGTGCAATAAGAAGCGCCGAAACGCCGCGATCCATGATCGCGGCGTTTCAATTGATCGGCGCGAAGGCCGATTGTCTAGTAAGTCGCGACGATCGGCGGCGGGGCGGCGGCGTATGTGCGGCGACAGCTGAAGACGGTGTCCAGTTGGCTGAAGATGCCGCCGTCAGCCGGGGTCGCGCCATAATACGCGTATGCCGCAGCCTGTGGGTCGTAAACAGGCGCGGGCGCGCTCACGACAACACGGTGGCGCGCGCTGGCCGCGCTGGCCGATACCGCCAGCGCAACGGCGACCAACAAGAGCGTTAATTTGGAATGCGCCATTGCATCTACTCCATACGTCATCCAGCCTCTCAATCGATGTAGGGCGCGTGTGGGCGTCAAGCTGCAAAAAACTGTGAGGGCGCGGCGGGCGTGCGCTTGCATGTGCGCGACGCCCGCGCCGCGAAGCTAGAAAGTTTCCCGATACAGCAATAAGAACGCGCCCCCGGCCATGAAAGCGATCGGCCACACGATCCCGGCAACCCGGCTCAGCGACGATGCGGGCAGACGAATCTCCAGCCAGCGGGCAATCGCCGCGATCACGCCGATCAGCGCAACAGGCGTATGGCTGATCTCGATCAGCACTTCTTCCTTGCTGTCGGTATGGCCGTAGTGAGTCAGCAGGAACGCCGCGGCGGCCGCGAGCGTCAGCGGAAAGACATAAGACGGCCATTGCGACTTAAATCTTTGCAGCTGCACGCGCCATTCATATATCGCGAAGGCCGCAATCAGCGCGATCATGAACTTATGCTGCGCAATCCGCGGCGTCGCCAGACTTTCGAAAAAACCGATCTTGCCGAGCGGCCATGCGTCTTCATCGGCCACGACGAAGAGATAGCCCGCAAGGACAAGGAAGAGCGCTGGCCAGTTTCGCGTGAAGCGGCCGATGCGCCTGCTTTGCGAGAAGAGCGCCACGAGTCCCGCGGCGACGACAATGAGCGCCGCGTAGTGGTGATGCGCTTCGGACCACGCAATATCGAAGGCGCTGCGCTCAGGCTGCGACGTCGAGGGTCGGGGCGCGACGGGGATCTCAATTGCGGGTGAGTCAACCGCGGATGGCTGCGCAAAAGCGGGGCTCTCCAGGCGTGGCCAAGCAAGCTCGAAGCGCTTTGCGATATCCGCCGTGTCGGGTCGCGACGCTGACGTTTCAGACGCCAAAGGCGATGCGGCGAGGGCGGCCGCGCAAAAAATTGCAATAAGGCCGACGCCGACTTCCGTCTCTGCGATGATTGGCGCGCTTCGAAGGGTCAGAGCGGAATCGCGCTGAAGCTTTCGTATCGCGAGGAAATTCATGGCCCCCAGACAGAGAAGGATAATCAGCAACACGCTCTTCGTGCTGATCAGCAGGCCATAATTCGTTTGGTAGAGCCCCCCCAGCGAGCCTGCGAAAGGAACGGCCATGAAAACGCCGGTGGCGACGACGACAAAGACAGACACAAATGAGACGGCGGAGAAACGCCTGGCGACAAATCTGTAGCTCTCACGGTCGCCGAGCATGCGCAGCGACGCGACGAAGTAGGGGACGCCGCCGATCCACGCGGCCAGGGCCAAGAGATGGAGCATCTCCGCCACGAGCATCGCGGCGGAGACTTCCGTCCTGCTCGCGGCATGCGTCAGCCCCGTATGCGCGACGATGAGGATAGAAGACGGCAGCACAAGCGTCCAGGGCGTCCAGAGCCGCGGCCAGCGGGCCACGCAGGCGAGGGCGAAAGCCGCGCATGCAGAAACGACATGGAAAGTAATGGCGTCCGCGCTCATCGCGGTCTTCAGATCAGCGCCCGCCGAGCCGATGAGAAACGCTGTGAGCGCGGCGGCGGCCATGAGCTGCGCAACGCAAGACGCCGTGGCTGACCAAAACATGACGCGCATGCAAAAGCGATCGAGTGCGGCGCGTCCGCCGCCGCTTGCGTTTGAAGGGGCGAGCGTCAGGAGAAAATATGTCGCTCCTCCGACCGCAACTGTCTGAGCCGCCATCGCGGCCCCTCGCAAAATCCAGTCGATCAAGCTGTAGATGGACAGGAACGCCTGCATCCTCATGGCCTCACTTCGAACTTGATCTCGCCTTGATTGGCGTGCCCATCGACGCTCAAGACACGCCAATAGAGGACGTAACGCCCTTCAGTCAGTCCCGTTCCGCTTGCCCTCAATACGCTCGGCGAATTCGCGGACTCCATCGTCAGCGCCGCCTGATTGTCGTCCGCCCTCAACAGCTTGAGACCGGAAAAGCGCGCATCGAGGCGACTATCGAAACGAAGCTCGATCGACACGCGATCGCCTGCGACAACTGCGCCTGGCTGGGGAGACGCCTGAATAAGAGAAGCGTGCGCAACCGCGCTTGACGTTGCGTGCATGAAAAGGACAGTCGAAAGCGTGAGCAGTCGCCAGGTCATGAGTAAGCCCTCCTCGGCCTTTCGCCAGGCTCGGAGGTAAATTGCGTGCTAGGCAAGCGCGACAAGCCTCACAGGGCGGTCCGCTTGCTGGAAACCCAGCATGTGCAGAGGCGGCGCCCCTGCCGGACGTCGTCGGATTTATTGACGCTCTTCGCTGTCAGCCGTCTCCACTTTGCCGCTCTCGTCGCCTTCGGCGGCTGTCGCCATTTGGGCTCCGATCTGACGGACGACGGCGGGGACCTCAGCAAACGTGTTATGTCCCATGACATCCGTGTTCAGTCGCGACAGGTCGCGCACCGAAACGCCTAAAGCTTCGAGCGCGGCGCGGTCCTTGGGGTTGCTGGGATCCATTGCGCCCAGCCTCGGGCGGTCGCCCGCGATATGAGCCGAGATCGACAGCACGCGATCCGTATTAGAAACAAAAACCGTTACATGCTCGGCGCCAACGCGCGCAAGCTGCTGGCTGAAGACGCTGAGATCGATGTCCGGCGCAGCCAGCATCACTTCACCGAGTTTCCCGTCCAGATCTGGACGGCCCGAGATCGCGATCGAGCGCAAACTCTCCATCGCCAGCCACGCGCCCATCGAATGGGCCAGGACATGGATCCGCCCCACGCCTTCGACCCGAGCGAGATCCAGCAGTAGATTTTCCAGCGCGTCTCTCGCCACAGTCGCGCTTTCCTTGTCGGAATGATAGGCGGAGAGGCCGCGCCGGGAGATCGAGTCCCAAGTAAACAGAGCCGATGTTCCCTCGAAGCGGGAATCCAGCGTGAGTTGCGCCGTACGAAACTGAGCTTCATTCAGGCTCGTGTCGTAACCATGGACATAGACGAGGATGTCCCTGCTGGAGGGCCGGCCCGACACATGAGCGGCGATCTCATCGAAAAACAACGTCTCATTCAAGTTTCGACGCGACTCGACTGCGAAGTTGCGACCTGCCCTTGGCGCGCCGAAGGTGGGGCCTTCGACGACTCCGGCCCTGTGGTAGGGAGGCACACTGATGGAAACCAGAGAGAAACGCCCGTGGGCGCCGCTCTCGCCGGCTCCGTCTTCCCGTCTCGTCGAGACCACGAAAATCGGCACATGCGCCGGCTCGGCCGCGAGGGCGAGGAAGCTTGCTCGATCCGAGGCGTCGAGACCGTCCGACGCGCAGGCGCCGAGTCCGACGGCGACTAGCCCTAAAAGCGCCATGGAAAAAAGACGAGATCGAGAAAACACTGCAACCACCGGGGCTGGATTTGCGGAGGCGGCTGTCTGCCTGCGTTAGTGTAATTGGGAGTCTTAAAATAGGCCCGATGTTTTCGTGGCGGCTTCGCTCTTGGCTAACGAAAAGCTAACTTCACTGTCTACGACGCTGCAGCTGCGTCAGATGCGAGACCTGTCTGACTGACCCACTCCTGGCGTTCATCCATCCTCAAGCGATTGATCCAGAGGCGTAAACCAATGCTGATCCGGCGATTGACATTCCTCCTTCTCTTCGCAGCATGGAGCGTTCCCGCTGTTGGGGCGACGGCTGGCGGCGGGGGCGGTCAACCCCTGGAGATCGTCGGCGGCGGACGAAGCGCCGCCCTTATCATCAGCTCGCCGCGCGCCGGCCGTTTTGAAGCGCAGGCCGCCCAGGATTTGCAAAAATACATCGCGCGCATGACCGGCGTGACCTTGCCGCTCGTCAGCGCTCCGGAGGCAGTCGACAAGGCCCTCAAGAGCGGCCGTCCGTTGGTGATAATTGGGGACGCCGCTTTGCAGCTCAATCCGGAGATCAAGGCGAAGCTCGCGTCTGTGGTCAAGCCAAAGCCGCGTCTTCGTGCGGACGCCATAGCGCTGTTGCGAGATCGAAACCGCATTTTTCTCGCGGGCGTCAATGACGAGAGTCATTATTTCGCCGTTGCGGAACTCCTTCGCGCATGGGGCGTGCGCTGGTTTATGCCGGGCGATTTCGGAGAATGCGTTCCGACGGAGTCCAGGCTCACGGTCGGCGACCTCGAGGTTTATTATGCACCGCCGTTCGAAATACGCGCGTTCTGGGTTTCCTGGTCGGGAGACGCGACCGGCGTAACGGATTTCCAGCTGCGTAACATGATGGTGAGCGCGACGACCGTTCCCCCGAACGGCCACAGCCTCGGTCAATTCATGAAAGGCCTTGGGACGAGCGTTTTCGATGTCCCGCTCACCGATCCAAAAAGCGCTGAACACGTCGCCAATGCGGTCGACAGCCTATATGCCGCGGGCGAGGGCATCTCGCTCAGCATGGAGGATGGTCTCTACGCTTCCACTTATCCGCGCGACGTCGAACTTGGAAAGCTGCAGTGGGATAAATACTCGCTCCGCCCCTCCGTTACCGACGCCATGCTGGAGTTGCTGAACAATGTGGCGCGACGACTGCGGGAGCGTCATCCCGAAAGTCGGTCGAAGATCGGGTTTCTCATTTACTCGAATATGTTTCTTCCGCCGGTACGGAAGGTCGCGCTGGAGCCTTCACTCTACGGCGTGATCGCTCCAATCGACATTGACCCTATTCACAGCGTCGACGATCCGCGCTCTCCGCAGAAGCAAGAATATCTGGACATACTGAAGAAGTGGATGAAAGTAACTCAAGGCCGACTTACGATCTATGACTATGATCAGTCCATGCTCGTCTGGCGCGATCTGCCCAATCCAAGTCACCAGGCTTTCGAGGCGGACGTGAAGGCCTATCGGGACGCCGGCGTCTTAGGGATATCGACCGAAAGCCGGATGGCGCTGGCGACGACCTTCACCAATCTCTATCTGCGCGCCCGACTCATGTGGAAGCCGGACTCCGACGTTTCTGAGTTGCTCGAGGACTTCTATGCGAAGTTTTTCGGACCCGCGCGAAAGCCGATGCGAGACTATTGGTCGGCGATTTTCGACGCCTGGAGGAAGACGAACGTCACCGAGCATGAATTCTTCGTTATTCCCGCCATCTACACTTCTGGGCTCGTCGAACGCCTTGGCGCATCGCTTCAGGAAGCAGAAAGGGCGGTGGAGAACTTGCGCGCGTCGGGCGGCGCCCTCGCTCCCGCCGACGCTCTTTACGTCGAGAGGGTGCGCTTCGTTCGTCTCGGATACGAGACCATCAAGCATTATGTAGAAATGACCAGGGCGGGGGCGCGCGACCTCGATTACGAGAAAGCCGCCGTCGCCGGCGACCAAGGTCTACGGGCGCGCGACGCGCTCACGGAAATGAACAAGGCCTTCACGACGCCCCGCTTCGAGTCCGGCGACGCCTTTTGGAAAGGCGAAATCGACCAATACAGACGCCTTCTTTCCCTGACCAACGGGGAAAAGGGCCGTCTTCTCGCCGCGCTTCCTTTGGAGTGGAGTTTTCACCGGGATCGTGAAGGAAAGGGGATGGAGCGCGGCTACGCCGACGGCCCGCTCGATCTGTCATTCTGGCGCGAGCATCGCGGAGAATACGATCTCGACACGCGGAAAGATTATCCGGCCGACAAGTGGGAGACGGTCCGAACGGATCTGTATGTCCAGGCGCAAGGCGTTCGCGATCCGGATCAGCGGAGCTTTACGGGCGACATCTGGTATCGCACGACGATCGCGCTATCGCCGGACCAATTGGCGGCGAAGCCCCACATTCATTTTCCGGGGCTCTTCAACGCCTGTGAACTCTATATCGACGGGACCTTGGTCGCGAAACGCCAGCAGTTCGAGCCGTGGTGGTTCAACGATTACAAGTTCGAATGGGACGTCTCGCTCGCCAACAAAGCAAGCGTAGGAGATAACATCATCGCGCTTCGTTGCCACAATCCACACCACCTTGGCGGCATGTTCCGCCGTCCGTTTCTCTATGCGCCCATTGACGGCGGCGCCCACTGACACGGGCCGCTCAGCTTTCGGGGTCCAAGATGTGGAGGGGAAGATGTGGCCGGACGGGCTTGCTGACCTATCTTACTGAAAATGAGCCAGCCGTCGAAACGAGATCAAAGAGACGATCCCGCCCGCTATGAACGCGCAAAGCGGCGCAAGCTCATCGAGACCGGGAAAGTGCCCGGCCTCTTCGTCGCCGGCAGCAAGAAATTGCGACCCGAGGTCAAGGCGATGATCGAGAGCGCTGTCGCGGAGCGCGCGATGGACGCGTCAGGGCCATAGTCGGCCAGATTGGCTAGTCGTTGCGCAGCCAAAAATAGCCGACCGTGGCGGTTCCGACCGCCAGCATGAGCACGAAAAGTCCGTATCCCGCCATGCTGTCCTCCCCTTGCTGGGATTTCGATCACGGCCGCGGCCGATCCGACACGCCCTTTACGCACGAAGCGTGCGCCTCCTTTTTCGGCGGGTCGATCTCGTTTCTCGCCAATTTCCGAACAGAGCTAGTCAGGCGCGCGTCCGAAGGACCGCCTGGGGACCTCGGCCGCGAGGCGGGCGTGGTCGAACAGGTGCAGGGTCCGGATCAGATCGGAGACGTATCGCTCTGCCCCGAGCTCAGTGAACCTGTTGATGTCATTGACGATCATCCCGCGAACCGTCGAGCGGCCGCGGCCCATGTTGCAAAGATAGCTCGCCAGCATCTTTGTCGGGCGACCGCTGTCATTCGGCCCAGCTGAGCCGATCGTGGCCTGCGAATGCCGCATCGAGTCTCCTCCCTCGAAATTCAGCTGGCCATTTTTCAGTCTTTGCTTTCGCCAACCTTGCCAGCATGCCGGCGCGCGCCCCCGCCAGAAAGCTGTGGAAACTACGGGACTTCTGTTGCAACGCGGTAGACCATGGCGACGCCCCAGCCTTTTCCGCGGCCGGCCCTCGGGGCCCTCGCGCCAATCGGGACATCGCGCCCTTCCCTTTGAGGGCGGGCGCTGCTATCCCCTCGCGCCATGAGCACCCCCCACAAATTCGACAACATCCGCAATTTCTCGATCGTGGCGCATATCGACCATGGCAAGTCGACGCTTGCGGACCGCCTGATCCAGGAAACCGGCACGCTCGCGGCGCGCGAGATGGTCGAGCAGGTGCTCGATTCGATGGATATCGAGCGCGAGCGCGGCATTACGATCAAGGCGCAGACGGTGCGTCTGCATTACCGCGCCAAGGATGGAAAAGACTATATTCTCAACTTGATGGACACGCCCGGGCATGTCGATTTCGCCTATGAGGTGTCGCGCTCGCTGAAGGCCTGCGAGGGCTCGTTGCTGGTCGTTGACGCCTCCCAGGGGGTCGAGGCGCAGACGCTCGCCAATGTCTATCAGGCGATCGACGCCGGGCACGAGATCGTGCCGGTCTTGAACAAGATCGACCTGCCGGCCGCCGAGCCCGACCGCATCAAGGAGCAGATCGAGGAGGTCATCGGCCTCGACGCCTCGGACGCCGTGCTCATTTCCGCCAAGACCGGCATCGGCATCCCGGACGTGCTGGAGGCGATCGTCACCCGCCTGCCGCCGCCCCAGGGCGACGAGAAGGCCCCCCTCAAGGCGCTGCTCGTCGACAGCTGGTACGACGCCTATCTCGGCGTCGTGGTGCTGGTGCGCATTTTCGACGGCACGTTGAAGAAGGGCCAGAAAATCCAGATGATGGGTACGGGGGCCCATTACGAGGTCGACAAGATCGGCGTCTTCCGTCCCAAGATGCAGGACGTCGCCGCGCTCGGGCCGGGCGAGGTCGGTTTCATCACCGCACAGATCAAGCAGGTGGCGGACACCCGCGTCGGCGACACGATTACCGACGAGCGCAAGCCCTGCGACGCGGCGCTGCCGGGCTTCAAGCCGGCGCAGCCCGTCGTGTTCTGCGGCCTGTTCCCGGTCGACGCCGCCGATTTCGAGGACTTGCGCGCCGCGATCGGCAAGCTGCGCTTGAACGACGCCAGCTTCTCCTACGAGATGGAGACCTCCGCGGCGCTCGGCTTCGGCTTCCGCTGCGGCTTTCTCGGGCTCCTGCATCTCGAAATCATTCAGGAGCGCCTCCAGCGCGAGTTCAATCTCGACCTCATCGCGACGGCGCCCTCGGTCGTCTACAAAATCCTGCTCACCAATGGCGAGGAGATCGAACTGCACAATCCGGCCGACATGCCGGATGTGGTGAAGATCGAGGAGATCAAGGAACCCTGGATTCGCGCCACGATCCTCACGCCCGACGATTATCTCGGCTCGGTGCTGAAGCTCTGTCAGGACCGGCGCGGCGTTCAGGTCGATCTCAATTACGTCGGCAAACGCGCCATGGCGGTCTATGACCTGCCGCTCAACGAAGTGGTGTTCGACTTTTACGACCGTCTGAAGTCGATCTCCAAGGGCTACGCGAGCTTCGATTATCAGCTCACCGACTACCGCGTCGGCGATCTCGTGAAGATGAGCATTCTGGTCAACGCGGAGCCCGTGGATGCGCTGTCGATGCTCGTTCATCGCACCCGCGCGGAAGGGCGCGGCCGGCAGATGTGCGAGAAGCTCAAGGAGCTGATCCCGCCGCATATGTTCCAGGTGCCGATCCAGGCGGCGCTCGGCGGCAAGATCATCGCGCGCGAGACGGTGCGCGCCTTCCGCAAGGACGTCACCGCCAAATGTTACGGCGGCGACGTGACCCGCAAGCGCAAGCTGCTCGAGAAGCAGAAGGAAGGCAAAAAGAAGATGCGCCAGTTCGGGCGGGTGGAGATCCCGCAGGAGGCGTTCATTGCGGCGCTGAAGATGGAGGAGTAGCGTTCCTCGGCCTTAATGTTGCAATCATCGCCCGGCGGCCTCGCGTGGATGGCCGGGACAAGCTTGGCCATGCCGGTTGGCGGCTACTTGCTTTTGTACTCGATTACGTACATATCTGTGTCATGCGCACAACTTCCTTCAGTGACCTCCGCAAGAACCTCGCGGCCACGCTCGACCGCGTGACCGAGGATCATGAGCCCGTCGTGATCACACGGGACCGAGGGAAGCCTGCGGCGGTGCTCATCTCGCTCGAGGATTTCGCATCCTATGAAGAGACGGCATATTTGTTGAAAAGCCCCCGCAACGCCGAGCGCCTGCTGGCGGCGATCGACGAACTCGACGCGGGCAAGGGCGCGGAGCGCAAGCTCTCTGAATGAAGCTCATCTTCGCGGAGCAAGCCTGGGAAGATTACCTTTATTGGCAGTCACAGGACGCGAAGATCCTCGAGAGGCTCAACGATCTCATCAAGGAATGTGTGCGAACGCCATTTTCGGGCACAGGGAAGCCCGAGCCTCTTCGAGGCGACTTGCGCGGTTGGTGGTCCCGTCGGATCACACTGGAGCACCGGCTGGTGTATCGCGTCGAAGGCGCAAGCCTGCTGATCGCGCAGTGCCGATATCATTACTGATCACCCCCGCGCCAGCACGATCATCACCGCCCCGGCGAGCATGACGGCCGCGCCCAGAAACCGTCCGCCGGTCTCCTCTTTCAGCACATGCCCGCTCGCGAGCACCGTGAACAGCGCCGACAGGCGCTTAATGGCGATGACGTAAGGGGTGAAGAGCACCGTGAGCGCCCACATTTGCAGCGCCGTCCCGAAGGACATGGCCGAACCTGCAATCAGGGCATGGCGCAGCGCCTTGCGGCCCGCGCCCGGTCGTCCGCTGGCCAGCCAGTAGGCCAGCGAACACGCCGCGATAAAGGCGCTGAGCGTCGTGATCCAGACGAGCGGCGTTGACGCGATCACGCCGAGCTTGTCGAGATTGGCGCAGACGCTCCAGATGCTCGCCGTCGCGATCATGTAGCGCGGGCCGGCGTGGCGGATGAAAACGCCGAAGTTGAATCGCTTGCCGTTGGCCTGATTGGCGTCGAGAAGGCCGACGCCGAGCACGGTGAAAATGACGCCGAGAACGCCCATCGGCGGCGCCCTTTCGCCGGTCATGATCGGCGAGGTGACGAGCATCAGCACCGGGGTCAACAGAACGAGCGGCGCGACGAGCGACGCGTCTGAGAGACGGAAGGCGCGGATGAAGAAAATATAGGCGACGACATTGAGGGAGCCGTTGAGGACGAGCAAAGTCCAGAAGCCCGGCTTCGTCAGCCCGTCCAGCGTCTCCACGGGCGCGCTCAGCAATCCCGGATAAGCAATGGCGCTGGCGACCAGCAGCAGCGCCGTGCAGATCGTCCATTGCGCCGCGAGGATGGCGCGATCGTCGGCGGCGCGCGTCGCGGCCTTTGTGCCGAGATCGGTGACGGTTTGACAGAGGGCCGTGATGAGCGAGCCGAAGAGGGCCAGAAGCGCGAGATCCATGCTCAGGCTATAGCCCGCCTGTGTGACTTTGGAAAATTACGGCTTGTGGGCCTTCGCCAGCGTGTCGACGCCCTCGCGGAAAGCGACTTCCACTGGCGCGAAGCCGAGCGCGGCAAGCTGGTCGAGCGCCGGCTGGAGATACATGATGTGGTCGGGCGACTCGTCGCCGTAGAGATGGACGATCCAGTCTTCGAGCAGATCGAGGCGGTCGAGTTCCTTGAAGAGCTTGAACCACTGGCGCATCATCGCCTGCGTATCGGCAAGATGCGCCGCGCGATCGTCGATCGCGTAGCGGTCGCCATTGACGAAGAGGCCGCCCGGCGTCAGGACGCGGTAGACTTCCGCGAGCGTTTGCGCGCGATATCCTTGCGAGAAATTGTGAATGGCGTAATTCGACGCCACGACGTCGACGCTCCCGTCAGGCAGCGCCTTCAGCGCTGCGAGCGCATCGGCTTCTCTGAAGTCGACGCGGCCGGCCGCCACATAATCGGCGAGACTCGCCCGCGCCTGATCGAGCATCTTCGCGGCGCTGTCGACAGCGATGAGCGTGAGGTCGTCGCGCGCGGCGAGGAGCGCGAGCGTGCAGATTCCCGTGCCGCAGCCGATCTCGAACCCTTTGAGCGCGACGCCCGGCCTGAAGCCGGCGACCGCCTCGCCAACCGACTTGGCAAGCAGGACGTGGTTGGGGCACATCAGCCGCAGCAGCTCATATTCCGCGCCAATCTTGCCGGCGAAGAGATTGTCTTGCAGCGTTTCGTGCAGGCGGGCGGACATTGCGTTCCTTACGCTTATTGCAGGGCTTCAGGCTCAGCGGCATGTTAGAAAGTTCGCGGCGCCGTGGCAATCGCGCCCTCAGCCGAAAAGGCGCGCGTCCCAGCTCTCGATCCGGCCGCTTTCCAGCCGCCGCCGCGCCAGCCGCCGCCAGCCCTCCGCGAGCGGGTCGAGCGCGGCCATGGCGGCAAGAGTCGCACGGTCCCCCGTGTCGCGATAGAGCAGGCGCGTGAGCCGCGAGAGCGGCCAGTCGGGGCAGGGGCGTTCGACGAGGGCGAGCAGGTCGCCCGGCCCGGCTGCGCCTTCTTCGAGAACGCGATAATACCAGCCGCTGCGGCCGCTCCTCTGGACGCGCAGCGCCATATCCGAGACGCCGAAGCGCCGATTGAGCTTCCAGCAGGGCTGGCGGCCCTGGCTGACTTGCAGCAGCGCCTTCCCGAACCGGACGACGTCGCCAATGCAGACATCGTCCTCGGTCCAGCCCAGCGTGGAGAGGTTCTCGCCGAAGGCGCCGGGGGCGTCGAGCGGCGCAGCCGCGCCGATATCCGCGCGCCAGGCGCCGTAATGGTCGAAGGGATAATGATGCAGCGCCTTCTCCGGCCCGCCGTGATGGGCGAGATCGGCCTGAGCGTCGCCGGCAAGGCCGGTCTTGCAGATGCGCCAGGGGCTGGGCGCGGGCTTCTTGTCGATTCCGCTCACCCTCCCGTCGGCGCCGAGCGGCGCGACGGCCCCAATCAAGACCAGCGGCTCGACAGAAGGAAGCGTCACGGCGTCTCCGCCAGCAGCGCGCCGAGGATGGCGCCGAGCGCCAGATCGTCCTCCTGACCGAAGCCGTGGTGGCGGATGGTTCCGTCACGGGCAATGACGATGGCGGTGGGCGTGCCGCGCATCTGATACCGGCGCATGGTGACCGGGATCGGCCCGTCTTCCGCAGGCGCATCCACGCCGATGGGGAAAGTCAGGCGATACTCGTGAATGAAGGCTTCGAGCGACACCGGGGTCATCGCCGCGTGATGCTCGAAAACCGTATGCAGGCCAATGACCGTCAGGTCGGCGTTGCGGAAAAGCTCATGTGCGCGCTGCGCCTGCGGCGTTCCATGCGCCACGCAGCCGGGGCAGAGCATCTGAAAGGCGTGCAGCAGCACGACGCGCCCGCGCAGTCCTTCGAGGGAGATGGGCTTTGGCGTATTGAACCAGCGCGAAACGGAAAGCTCGGGCGCGAGCGTAGCCATGATGATCCTTGCTCTCTGATTTTGCACGAGAGATCGCGCCGCGGCCGAGTCTTGGCAAGGGCCACTGATCCCAAAATGGGTAAAGCCTTTACCTTTCGGGCAATTTGCGAGAGCTTTGCAGAGTAGCTGGCGCCGCCGCGCGAGCGGTTTGGGGGAGGGTTCGCCATGCAAAACTTCGCGGTTCTCGAGGCGCCGCTGGCGACGCATCCGCGGTAGGCTCGCCCATGCGCTGGCTCATCGTTTCAGATCTCCATTACGCGCTGCCGCAGTTCGACTGGCTGATGAGCGCGGCGCCGCAATTCGATCTCGTCATTTTCGCGGGCGACGCGCTGGATGCAGGCTCGATCGTCGATTACGGCGCCCAGATCGTCGTGGTGCGCAAATATCTCGAGCGCCTCGCCGCGACCACGCGGGCGATCTTTTGCAGCGGCAATCACGATCTCGATTCTCGCAGCGACAGCGGCGAGAAGATTGCGCTCTGGGTCGAGGAGGCGCGGCGCCTGGGCGTCGCCTGCGACGGCGACGCCGTTGAAGTCGACGACGCCTTGTTCTCGGTTTTTCCCTGGTGGGACGGCCCGCAAGTCAAAGAAAAGCTCGTCGGACAACTCGCGGCGGACGCGGAACTGCGGGAAGGCCTGCGCTGGATCTGGGCGCATCATGCGCCGCCGCGCCAGTCGCCGACCAGCTGGTCGGGCAAGCAGAGTTTCGGCGACGCCGACCTCGTCGACTGGATCGGCCGCTATCGGCCTGATTTCGTCATTTGTGGGCATATCCACCAGGCCCCCTTCGTCGCCGAAGGCTCCTGGGTCGACCGCCTCGGCGACACATGGGTGCTCAACGCCGGGCGCCAATATGGCGCGCCGCCCGCCTATATCGTCATCGATACCGAGTTGCAGGAAGCGTTATGGCTTTCCGCCATGGGCGGCCAATCCGTCCGGCTCGATCAGCCGCTGGTGCGGCCGATTGCGCCGTTGAGCGCCTTGCCAGACTGGTTCACGCCGCCGCCCTTCCCGGCGTTTTAGTCCTGATAGCCGTCGCGGTCAGAGGCCTGCCGGCCCCGGGAAATCCCTTGCTGATGCATCAGCGATTCGAGAACTTCCCCGACCATTTCGAGGTGGTTGCCGTAGCCCGCGAACTGCCGCTTGATGTCGACGAGATAGGTCGTCGCCGCGTTGAGGCGGCGGGCCAAAAGGCGTGAGACCAGCCAGGCGAGTTCGGGACGTCCGCTCAGAAAGTCTGCGCCGTCCTTCGCCACATATACTTTCGCCTCCCCGAGGGCGCGGACGGTCGCCGTATGCGGGGAATCGAGCAGAACGGCCATTTCTCCGATGAGCGAGCCGGGCTCCTCCAGAAGCGCGACCTGGGTTTCGCCGCGCAGCACTTCGAGCCGCCCCTCGGCGAGGGCATAGAGATGGCCGGTGCGGTCGCCCTCGGAAAGCAGCGTCTCCTTGTCGCCGAGAGCGCGCAACGGCACGCCGCCGAAATGGGCGAGAATCTCACGCATTGATCCCTCTCCCGCGTCCCATGGACCTCTTTCTCTGCGCAGGGTGACCATTCCTGCCAGCGCCTGTCAAACGAAGAGTCGCCGGCGCCGTGAAGCGGCCATTTTCCTGCTCGACCTTTTGTTGGGTTCGAGCTTTCACGAGGGTTGCGCAATGCCGAAGATTGGCGTTCTGGCGGCGATGGCGGCGGGCCTGCTGCTTTGCGCCTGCCAGACGACCTCTCCCGCCCAGCAGCGCGCGATGGACGACGCACGCTGCCGCTCTTATGGCTTCCGGCGCGGGACGGACGGATTTTCCAAATGTTTGCTCGACGTCGACCTCGACCGGGCCGCCGACCGCCGCGTGCAGCGCGAGGAGCTGTGGCTCATGACCGGGCCGCGCTACGGGCCCTACTGGCGCTACTGGTGAGATCACAGGCTGTTACGGATGTGTTCGCGCAGCACCGGATAGATTTGATGATCCCAGCGCTTGCCGTTGAAGACGCCGTAGTGGCCGACGCCCGCCTGCATGTGATGTGACTTCATATAAGGCCGTAGCCCGCTGCACAGGTCCTGCGCGGCGAGCGTCTGGCCGACGGCGCAGATGTCGTCCCTTTCGCCCTCGACGGTGAGAAGGAAGGTTTTTCGGATGGCGCGCGGCGTGACGGTGCGTCCCTTAAAGAGCAGTTTGCCCTCGGGGAGGGCAGATTTCTGAAACACCGTCTCGATCGTGTGCAGATAAAACGACGCGTCGAGATCCATGATGGCGAAATATTCCTCGTAGAACGAACGAATTTGCGCCGCCTTATCGACGTTGCCTTCGACCCGGTGCTTGAACAGGTCGGCGAAGGCCTTGCTGTGCCGATCCATGTTCATGCTCATGAAGGCGCAAAGCTGCAGAAAGCCGGGATAGACGCGCCGCCCCGCGCCGGGCAGTCCGCGCGGCACCGTGCTGATCATGTTCTGCCGGAACCATTCGATCGGCTTCGACGTCGCGAATTCATTGACTTTCGTGGGCGACACGCGCGTGTCGATCGGCCCGGCCATCAGCGTCAGGCTCGCCGGCTGGTCCGGGTCGTCGTCGGCGGCCATGAGGGCGACGGCGGCCAGCGCCGGAACCGTCGGCTGGCACACGGCGACAAGATGCGAATGCGGTCCGATGAACTTCAGAAAGTCGATCACATGCTGGACGAAGTCCTCGAAACCGAACGTTCCCTGACCGAGCGGCACGTCGCGCGGATTGCGCCAGTCGGTGACATAGACCTCGTGATCGCGCAGCAACGTGCGGATCGTGCCGCGCAGCAAAGTGGCGAAATGGCCCGACATGGGCGCGACGAGAAGCACGCGCGGTTCTGCGCCGCCGCCCTGTCGCGAAAAGCGCAGGAGCGTGCAGAAGGGCGTTGTGAAAACCGGCGTTTCCGTCACGGGGACGATCGCGCCGTCGTCCGTGGCGATCTCCTGAATTCCGTAATCGGGACGATGATGCGTGAAGCCTGCGAGCGCGATCAACTCATGATAGGCCTGGATGCATCGAAGGGGGTGGGCAAATTGCATCGCGCCCCAGACGCTCATTACGCGTTCATGACGCGCGGCCGCCCGTCTAATCTGATCATGCAAATGGGCGTAGGCGTGATAAGCGTCGTACATGCGCAGTGACAATGACCTTCGCGTTGCGTTGGTCGCTGGCGAGCAAGGCCTGTGCCATCAGCAGCGCACACTGGCACATGACTTGCTGAGCGCCGTTGCAACAAGGAGCAGCCATGCCGGACGTCACGCTTACCATCAGCAGCAGGAACTACTCCTCCTGGTCCTTGCGCGGCTGGCTGATGATGAAGCTTTCGGGCGTTCCGTTCGAAGAGATCGTCGTCGATCCGGACGACGCCGCCGCGCGCGAGGAAATTCTCCTGCTCTCGCCCTCGATCCTCGTGCCCTGCCTCACCTATGACGGCTACCGCATCTGGGACACGCTGGCGATCGGCGAGTTCTTGCACGAGATCGCTCCGCAGGCGCAGCTCTTGCCCTCGGATCGCCTGAGCCGCGCGCGAAGCCGCTCGATCTGCGGCGAGATTCATTCAGGCTTCAATTCGCTGCGCTCGGCGCTGCCGATGAATCTCAAGGCGCATTTTCCAAAGTTCAAGGTCTGGTCCAAGGCGCAGGGCGACATTGCGCGGATCACGCAGATCTGGCGCGACTGTCTCGACGCCCACGGCGGGCCCTATCTCTTCGGCGAATTCTCCATGGCGGACGCCATGTACGCGCCCGTCGCCACGCGTTTTCGCACCTATGACGTGCCGCTCGACCCGGTTGCGCAAGCCTATTGCGACCGCATCTTCGCCTGGCCCGCAATGCAGGAATGGGTCGCCCAGGCGCTTGCCGAAAAGGAAGAGATCGAGGAGCTCGAGGTCGAATTCTAATCGCGCGTCCGTGCGGAACGCACATTCCCTGACGCAGTTCTTCCGTGACAGCGCGGTGGACGCCGCGCGCTGCGGAGGTTTCGCACATGGCGATGGATCAGGCTTCTTCATCGGGCCGGGGGGCGGCGGGTCGCGGAAGAGACGCGTCCACGCCGGCCGAGATCCCCGCGTCCGGCTGGATGGATGTGCTCGGACGGGTCTACAACAATATCGCCGAGCACCGCGTTCTCGCCATCGCCGCAGGCGTGACCTTCTATGCGCTGCTCGCAATCTTTCCGGCGATCGCCGCCTTTGTCGCGCTTTACGGGCTCGTCGCCGATCCCGCGACGATCGCGGGGCATATCAACGCGCTTTCAGGCGTGCTTCCGGCCGAGGGCCTCTCGATCGTCAGCGACCAGATCCAACGCGTCTCGGCGCAGGGCTCCGCCCGTCTCGGCGCCGCCTCGATCATCGGCCTGCTCGTGTCGCTGTGGAGCGCCAACGCCGGCATGAAAGCAATCTTCGACGCGCTCAACGTCGTCTATCAGGAACGCGAAAAGCGCGGCTTCTTCAGGCTCAACGCGGTGACGCTCGCCTTCACGCTGGGCGGCATGGCGATGATCGCGATGTCGCTCGCCCTCGTGGTCGCCGCGCCGCCGGCGCTTCAGGCGCTGCGTCTGCCGCCCGAAGCGGAGACGGCGATCGCCCTGCTGCGCTGGCCGATTCTGCTTGTCCTCGTCGCGCTCGCCATCTCGCTCGTCTATCGTTTCGGGCCGAGCCGCGACGAGCCCAAATGGCGCTGGGTCAGTTGGGGCGGCGCCTTCGCCGCCATCGTCTGGCTCGCCGCTTCGCTTCTGTTCTCCTGGTATGCCGCCAATATCGGCAAGTTCAACGAGACCTATGGCTCGCTCGGGGCCGCAATCGGCTTCATGCTGTGGATGTGGGTGTCGTCGATCGTGCTGCTCATCGGCGCGGAGCTCAACGCCGAGATGGAGCATCAAACGGCGAAGGACACGACCGAAGGCCATCCCCGCCCGCTCGGCGAGCGCGGGGCGGTGATGGCCGACACCGTGGGACGGCCGAGCTCCTAGCTAGCCCCACCAGAAGATCGCCGCGATGATCACATAAAGGCCGATGAGCGCCGCGCCGTCGACCATGTCGGCCTCGCCGTCCACGGTCACCACCGTAACCACCATGACCGAAAGAAACATGGCGGCCGCGAGGATGGTCGGGATGGCGAGGGTGAAGGGCGGGCCGCCGAGCGCGACGCTCACGAGCACCAGGATCGGCACGACCACGACCGCGACTTGCAGCGCGCTCGTCAGCACGACGCTGACGGCGAGATCCGCCTTGCCCGCCGCCGCCAGGCGGATGCCGACGACGTTCTCGATGGCGTTGCCGGCGATGGCGACGACGACGAGGCCGGCGAAAGTCTGGCTGAATCCGAGCGTATCCATCGCCGGCTCGAGCGCCTCGACGAACCAGTCCGAGACCAGCACGGCCGCCGCGGCGCAGACCAGAAGCACGCCGACTGCGACCGACAGCGGCCAGGCGTGGGCGCGTGCGTGCGCCTCCGCCGGGACGGTGCGCTGGCCGGGTCCGAGCATTTCCTTGGTCATGATGGCGAAGACGAGCAGCAGGACGACGGCGCAGACGACCGCCAGCGGCTGCTCATGAGCGGCCGCCGGCAGATGCAGCTCATTGGCGAGGGTCGGCAGAGACAGCGCCGAGACCGCGAGCAACAGCAGCGAGGCGATCATTCGCGTCGTGCGCACGCCAAAGACCAGGACCCCGTGACGCCAGCCGCCGACGATAAAGGCCAGGCCCAGCACCAGCAGGACATTGGCCAGGATCGAGCCGATCAGCGCCGCCTGCACGACAGTGACGAGGCCGGCTTGCAGCGAGAAAATGCAGACGAACAGCTCGGGCAGGCTGCCGACGGCGGACTGGACGAGGCCGGTGGCGGCGGGGGAGAGGTGATTGCCGACCTGATCCGTCGCCTCCCCAATCACATGGGCGACGCCGGCAAGCGCCACGGCGCTGGCGAGGAAACCAAGAATTGGCCCGGCGTGCCAAAGATGTGCGCCGCCAGCTGCGCCGACCAAGGCCGCCGCCGCCGCCATCGCCGCCATGTCTTCCCGATCTATCCTCGCCACGGGTGATGTCCTTTCTCGCAAAAAATGCCGCCTCGCCCGCCGAGCAAAAAACGCAATATGCGAAGCTCTGCCTGATGCTTTATGAAAAAGCCGACGGGCATGACGGGAATCATCGCCATGGTAAAGCTTTTTTGCGCCAGCCTCTTCTTCTCGATCGCCCTCGTCGGGTCCGCGCCCGCCAAGGCGCAAGCTGGGCCTTTCGCCTGCCGGCTGTTGGAAACGGCGGCTTTCCTGCCCGAATTGCAGACATTCAGCGGCTATCGCTGGATCGAATGCCTCGTGGTCGGACCAGCGGTCGCGGAGGTCGAAGGCGTGGCGGTGAACAATGGCAAGTGCCAGACTTTCGACTACTGGTATGCCGGCCGCAGCTTCGCCAGGGGAGAGGCGATCTACATCCCCTACGCCTGCATGACTCCGGTCAACGTGACAATTTCGGCCAACGGGCTATTTTGGCCGGTGACCTTGCGCTAGGAATTTACTCAAAGAGGGGAGATATGCGCTATTTGGGCGTCGCCGTTCTCATGTTCGGCCTGACCGGCTGCAACAGCAGCCCGCAAAGCGTCAAGGATGCGGCGAACAGGGAATACGCCGTCAGTTCCTACGAACAGTCGCTCGAAGCCTATCAGATCTGCGTCGCCCAAAATCCGAATGATCAGCAAAAGTGCAGCGCTCTCGCGCGCGTGATAGACGCCGATCGCAAACGCTACGAAAAACTGCCGCCCGGCCTGTGACGTGGCGCGCATGGGACGTCTCGGCGGGGCCTTGCTTGTCGCCGTCTATGTCGCCGCCGCCGTCATCCTGGCTGTGCTGCTCGCCCAGGAATTCAGTCGCGACCGCTTTGGGGATTGCATGAGCCTCGGCGCCTACTCCAGGGAACAGTGCGACGAATATGCGCGCGAGTAGGGGCTCCAAGCCCCCGGGTCGCAAGAGCGGCGTTGGAGGTCAAGCTCGGCGGCCGGCCCGAGCCTATGACCGCGGTTTTGACAGGCAGGGGCATGTGTGATCTTTCGCCATGACGCCCCATCCGCGGCAGGAGAATGTTTCTTTTGCGCACGCATGACGATTTCGCCGCGGAAGCCCGCGAAAAAGACGCTTCGTCCCGCCTCGCGGAGCAGGAAGGGCTCTTGGCCCATCAGCTGCAATATCTCTACGCGGAAGTCCTTCAACTGAAGAAGGAACGTTACGAAATCATCTATACCGCAAGCTGGCTCGTGGTGCGCCCGCTGCTGCGTCTCGAGGAGGCCTTGGCCGGCTTCGCGCGCCGCCTCTTCTCCGCCGCGCCCGCTCCCGCGACGACGGGCGCCGCTTCCGCCGAAGCTGGCGAAACGCGGGCGGCGGAGCCGCGTCGCATTCTGATCGACGTGACAGGCACGGTCGAGCGCGACATGGGAACGGGGATCGAGCGGGTCGCCAAGGATTTGTCCAACGCTCTCCTCGCCGCCGATCCGGCGCATTGCCTGCTGGTGAGATGCGACAAGGGCCGGCTTCTCGAATGCGTGGCGCCGATCGGCGCCAAGGACAGGGCGGGAGATACGGAGCTCGCGGTCGCACCCGGCGACCAGCTTCTCATCCTCGCCGACGCCTGGAATTACCCGCAAGCCTATGCAGGCGTATTCGACGCGGTTCACGCCGGCGGCGGGCGGGTGATCGTCTGCGTGCACGATGTCATCCCCGAGCTTTTCCCGGCCGTCTGCCATGAGCGGACAGTCGCGCTGTTCGGGCCGTGGCTGCGGGATATTCTGCCCAGCGCCGACGGCGTTCTCACCATCTCTCGCGCCTCTGGCGCCGATCTCCGCGCGCTGATCGAAGACAAGAACCTTGCGCACCGGCCGGGCCTCTCGATTGGCTGGTTTCACAACGCCTCCCATTTCGCGCCCAATTCGACCGCTAAGGCGCGAGAAAAGATCGCGAAGGTCGTGCAGGACCACGCGCCGGTCTTTCTCTGCGTCGGCACGCTCGAGCCGAGAAAAGGCCATCTCGTCGCGCTCGACGCCTTCGAGCGGCTGTGGGCGCAAGGCCATCCGGCGCGGCTCGTCTTCGTCGGGCGGCGGGGCTGGTTCGATTATCGGCTTGTCGCGCGCATCACGACCCACCCCGAATTCGGCCGCCGGCTGTTCTGGTTCGACGATGTCGACGACGCTGAACTCGCCTTTCTCTATGCGCACATGTCCGCTCTGGTTTTCCCCTCTTTTGCAGAAGGCTTCGGACTGCCGGTGATCGAGGCGTCGCGCTGCGGCAAGCCGGTTTTTTGCAGCGACATCCCCGTTTTCAGAGAGATCGGCCGCGACGGCGCCATCTATTTCGCGTTGAACGATCCGGCGGCTCTGGCCGACGCCATCCGGCGCTGGGAAGCGGGCCTCGCGCCAGCCCACCCCGAACGCGTGCTGGGGTCGTCATGGGCGGACGCCGCGGGGCGCATCCTCGATGCGATCAAAAGGAACCACTGGGCTTTTCATTTGGCCTGAATGCGAAGCGATCTTCGATGACGCCGACGACCGAGGCATTCGCCTCTCGCAACATAAGCTTCTTCCGTTGGATGAGCGCCGGCGCGGTGGTCGTCATGCATGCGACCGCCCTCCTGCTCGCGCAGGCCGACATTATGAGCGCCCCGCATAATTTCTTCGAATATGTCTGGTGGTTCGTCTCCAACAAGGAGGTCGGCCACAAGGCCGTCGTCGGCTTCTTCGTGATCTCGGGCTATCTCGTGGGCGGCGAGGTCGTCAGGGGCGTGAGGAGCGGCGAGTCATACTATTACGCTTATTTTCTGAAACGGTTCGCCCGCATCTATGTCGTGCTGGCTCCGGCGCTGGCCTTCACTTTCCTGATCGACGCCGTCGGCGGCGCGCTTTTCAGGAGAGGCGGTTTTTATAGCGATCCGATGTTCGCCGGCCATTTCGGCTTCGACGTTTTCGCGCTCAATCTCCTCAATCTGCAAAACATCCTGGCCGAGCCCTACGGCACGAACATCCCGCTGTGGTCGCTCGCGGTCGAGGTCTGGTATTATATTACTTTCCCGCTGCTGCTGATGCCGATTGCAACGCATCTGTCGACGCGCGCGCGGCTCTTCTGGTTTTGCCTCGCCGTCCTCGTCTGCGGCTATTTTTCGCTCGTTTCCTACCTCTTCTTCTGGGGCTACGTCATGTGGATCGCTGGCGCGGTCGTGGCGATGGCGCCGCGCCCGCTCATGCGCTCCTACTGGGCGGCGCTGGCGCTCTTCATCACTGTGATCGTTCCGATCCGCCTTCTGGTGCGCGGGCCGCTCGTCGAGTCCTTCCCGTCGGCGCGCACCGCGAGCGACGTGGTTTGCGCGCTCGCTTTCGCCAATCTGCTTCTCTCGTCGCGATTTTCGGCGCCCCGCCTGTTCGCGGCGCTGCCGGCCCCGCGGCTCGACATTCGCAATTTCACCTATTCCTTGTATCTGACGCATCTGCCCATCATCGTTTTCCTCCGCGCCGGACTCGAAACCTTCGCGCCGGGCTGGGCGCTGCAAAACGCGACGATGGGCAACTGGCTGGTCACGCTCGGCGTAATCGCCGGCGCCGGCGCTTTCGCCTATGCGTTCTCAGGGCTGACGGAAGCTAAAACTGCACTGTTCAGACAGTATGTGCAACGCAAGCTCGAGGGCGTTGCGCGCCTTTCTGGAATGTTAGACGTCGGCCGGTCGCGGGTCGGGCGATGAATTTGGGCGGCGACTCACGCGCCGCCCCGCTTACAGCGCCAGCATATAGGCGACCAGATTGTCCTTCTCTTCGCGCGTCAGCTGGAGGCCGAGCACGAGGTTGAAGTATTCCACCGTATCCGCAAGGGTCGGCAACCGGCCGTCGTGCAGATAGGGCGGCGAATCCTTGACCCCGCGCAGCGTGAAGGTCTTGATCGGTCCATCCGGCACGACGATGAGCCCGTTGATGTTCTTGCCGATTTCGTAGAATCGCTCAGCCTTCAAATCGTGCATATTGTTGTCGAGGAAGGAGAGGTTCGGGATATGGCATTCGGCGCATCGGCCCTTGCCCAGGAACAGCTTCTCGCCCGCCAGCTCCTGTTGCGTCGCCCGCGTCGGATCGAGGCGCCCGGTCGGATCGAGCTTCGGCGCGGGCGGGAAGTCGATGATGTTCTGCATCTGCGCCATCATCGCGACCTGATCCGCGCGGTTGGGCAAATGCACGCCCTTGCGTTGGGCGCTGACCTGATCGCCGTTGAAATAGGCGGTGCGCTGCTCGAATTCGCTGAAATCCTCGACCGAGCGCAAAGACCGCTTCGACCCATGGATTTGCTGGTTGAACATGCCGCGCAGGCTTACCGTATCCAGCCTGAAGCGCACGGCCTGGGGCCGAAGGTCCGGCGTCTGGTGGAAAGCCGCGTTGGTGTGGAAATTCGAATGACAGTCGAGGCAGGAAATGCCGAGCGACTGTTCCGCGACCTTGCGTTCTTCGGTCTGATTGAATTCCTCCTGCGGAAATGGCGTTAGAAGCAGGCGAAGACCCTCGAGCTGCACCGGCGTCAGCAGCCCCACCATCATCTTGTAATGGTTCCTGATCGTTAGCAGCTGGCCGCGCGAGACGTCGCCAAGATCGGGGCGCGTCGTGAGAAAGATGGGCGGCGGAAACTCTGGCGTCAGATGCGCCGGCAGGTCGAAATCGACGTCGAAGCGTTTGAGGTCGCGGCGCTCCTGACGGCTGATTTCGTCGATCTGCTCCTTGGGTATGACTTGCCCGCCGGTTGATTGCTTGACGTGCGGAAGCGGCAGGAAGCCCGCGGGAAAGAGCCCCTTCTGCCGGATTTGCTCCGGCGCCATCGTGCCGAGACCGTCCCAGGTCGCGCCTTTGGGCAGCTTGACGCGCACGCCGCCCTGGACCGCCTTGCGCCCGCCCGACATCATCAGGCCGGGAATCGGTTTGTCAGAAAGATCGTAACGCTCTTCCAGCAATGCGCGCTGCTGCTGCTGGACGCCGGCCTTACTCGCCTCGTCGTCCGCCTTTACCGCGTCGAAAGGCCGGGTGGGCAATGGGCGATAGCTCGCATCCGGCAAAGATTGTGCAAAGCACACGGAAGCGAAAAGCGACAAGATGAGCGGAGAAAGCGATCGTGCAGGGCGACCAGGCATGGGCGTCATCCCCATAAGGCAAGCGAACACTCTTCAACCGCTCGGCAGTCTCAATGTTCCTTCTTATCCTCCTGGAGCGCCGCTTGAGCCTGTTTTGTCACGTCCTATAATCGCACCAAAAGCCGAAGCAACGCCTGAGCCATGCTCGGCGGCGGATGAGAGGAATGCGCCGATGCGTGGTCTGACGCCTCTTTCCAAGATTGCTATACCGGACCCTCGTCCGATAGAGACGTTCGAGGCGACGCTCTTCGATCGCAAGTTCGTTTTCAAAGGGCTGAAGCGCCTACTCGGCGCTGCCGATTACGACAAGGCCGGAGATCGATTGGCCGGCCTGGCCGCGACAAGCGATCTCGAGAGAGAGGCGGCGCGACGCATTCTCTCCAGCTTGACCTTGCAACATATTTACAATTCCCCTCTCGACGATGGCGATGGCGATGGCGTCGTCGACGAGGTCATGCGGGTCAATTACGATATCGACCTAACTGTGTTCCGAGAGATCGCGTCCTTGACCGTCGGCGCGGCGAAGGACGCCATCCTTGGCGGCGACGCCGCCGTCGTAAAGCGCTTGGGCCAAGGGGTCACCGGCGTGATGGCGGCGGCGATCGCGAAAATCATGGACGTGCATGAGCTCATCTATGCCAGCAAAAAGCTGTCGTGCTCTGCAACCGCGCGAACAACGGTCGGACTACCAAATACGCTTTCCTCCCGGCTTCAGCCCAACGATCCGACGGACGACCTCGACGCCATCGCCTTGCTTATTCACACGGGTCTCAGTCTCGGGGCCGGCGACGCTCTGATTGGCGTCAACCCGGCGATCGATACGGTGGAAAACACGACAAGGCTGCTGACGCACATCGACGCCGTGAGACGCCATGCCGGAGCGCCGACGCAAATATGCGTGCTTTCCCACATTCGCACGCAACTCGCCTGCCTTGAAAATGGCGCGCCCGTGGAAATCATGTTTCAAAGTCTGGCGGGAACGGAGCGCACCTTGTCGGAGGAATTCGACTGCACGATCGCGCTTCTCGACCATGCCTACACGGTCATGTCGGAACGCGGCGCGCTCGGTCGCGACGCAAGACAATTCATGTATTTCGAAACCGGGCAGGGAAGCGAAGTCACTTACGGAAAACATAATGGCGTCGACATGACCACCGCGGAGGCGCTCTGCTATGGCCTCGCGCGGCGCTATGATCCCTTCATGGTCAACAATGTCACAGGCTTCATCGGCCCTGAGACACACCGAACCAACATGGAGATGATCCTGTCGAATTTGCAGGATCATTTCATGGGCAAGCTCCTCGGTCTGCCGATGGGCATGGCGCCCTGCTATACGCTCCACTCGGAAATAACGACCGAAGGCCAGCAGGTCGCGACGGCGCTGCTGACGGCGGCGGGGGCCAATTACTTCATGGACGTCTATCTCGGCGTCGATCGCATGCTCGCCTATTTCGATACGTCCGGGCACGACGACCAGACGCTGAGAGAAATCTTCGAACGCACGACTGCGCCGGAATTTGCGATCTGGGCGGTCGACCGCGGGATCTTTCAAAGGGATGAAACGGGCGCTCTTCGGCGGGGCCCGAACTGGGGCGATCCACGCATTTTCAGCGACGGGCGAGCGTTCGAAAGACGATGCAAAAAACTGCCGGCGGCCTATGGCTGGGACAATGCCGGCGCTCGGCCCTCCAATGACGTCTCACGTCGAACGCGCGCCAATCTCGCCCTCGGGCGGGAGTCGATTTATGCAGAATTGTCAGAAGAGAAGCTCGGCCCGATCACGCTTCGCCGCATCGACACCGCCGCCGCCACGAAGCTTGAACATTTGAATAATCCCGAACTCGGCGCCACTCTCGACGCGCGTGCGCTCGCGATGCTGACGCCCGAGGGTCGCGACGTTCAGATCCTCATTTCCGATGGACTGAGCGCGGAAGCCATCCATCACAACATCCCGAGGCTTCTTCCGCCGCTCCTGTCCGAGCTTTCGCGAGCGAAGGTCACCGTCGGCGAGCCATTTCTCGCCCGCAACGGCCGCGTCAAGCTCGCAGAAGCAATCGGGAACGCGCTGAAGCCGCAACTCGTCGTCACGCTCATCGGCGAACGACCTGGAGGCGACGGCATGGCGTCGCGGAGCATGTCCGCCTATCTCGCTTTTCGCGTCGAGCCGGAAGACCCGGCCAGGTCCAATAAGGCTGCGCGTTACGAGTATACGGTGATTTCGAATATCTATCAGCAAGGGACGCCCCCTGAGGACGCGGCCGTCATTATCTTTGATAAAATCAGACAGATCCTGACCCATCGCGCCGCCGGCAATCGACTCGAGAGCATGATTCAGAAAACAAAGTAAAGCCCGGACGCAGATGGGGGGTCGCTGGTCTGGAACGAAATCACTGCGCCAGCGTTTCTGAAAGATTGACGCTAGAATCATTTCTCACTGAGACTGGGACGCCCGTCCATGCGCTCAACCGCATTCAGCAAAATCCTCAAGTGGCTCAATCAGCGCGCCGGAGGGGTTATCTTCGGCGCGCTTTGTCTTTCTTTGCTCTCAGCTTCGCCCGTCAGAGCGGCGCAAGAATTTCCTCTCTACGGAGGCCCCGGCGGCGGCGCCTTTCGTTTCGACTGCCCCGCGGGACACTTCATGGTTGGGGCGAAATACCGGGCAGGATCCTGGTTGGATCAGATCGCCGTCATTTGCGCCAAAATCGGTCCTTTAGGATTGGATTACGATCCGATCGGCCCGGCGTTCGGTGGAAATGGCGGCAATGTCTCGCGCATCGAAACCTGTAACTTGAATCAGGTGATCACCGGCGCCGCGGTGCTTCTCAACTCGTCGAACAAATTCGTCAAAGAGATCGATTTCGGATGCAGGTCGCCGTACAACGGCTCCTATCGGTCGATCATCGTTGGATCGCCCGCAAGCATATTCCCCGACCATTATCAACTTTGTCGCAACGGCGAAGCCATAACAGGAATTCAGGGACGCGCCGGACTCTTCATCGACGCGATCGGCATGATTTGCGGAGCGCTTCCGGAAATTGCGCCCTCCACGCCGGAACCGCCGCCGGAACAGTGCGCGGGACTGAAAGAGGATCCGGCTCCAAACCAATGGGTCGACATGCTTCGCGCGCATAATGAGCGACGCGCCCAACATTGCGTCGCGCCGCTCAAATGGTCGGCTGAACTCGCCCAGCAGGCTCAAGCCTATGCGGAGAAATGCCGCCTCGGCGTGCATGGTTCAACTGGAGAGAACCTTGCCGCCGCCTGGAAAGAGGTCAATGGCGCGCCCGTGTTGCCGGCGTTAACCGACAGAGAGGCCTTCGAGACGACGTGGTATTGTGAAAACAAGAACTACGATTTCAACAATCCCGTGTTCAAAGGCGGCTCCACTTCGGAATGCAAGGACGTGAACGGTCACTTTACGCAGGTCGTCTGGAAGGACTCCTGCCAGCTTGGATGCGGACGCGCGGATTGCGACATCACCGACAGCAACGGGATCGTGCACAATGGCACGCAATGGGTCTGCAGATATCTGCCTGCAGGGAACGTCAATGTGACCAACGTCGACGTGCTGAAGGATCAGGTCCGCCCCGGTACATGCAAATGAGGTCCCTCGGTCGGCGTGGCCCGCGCGCTCATGTGAGCGGCATTGGTTTGGCAACGACCGCGAGAAGCTCATGGCCTGAGGGACCTATGACAAGGAGCGGCGGCGCCTGGACAAAAGCCAGGCGCCTCGGCGCGAGGGTGCGGCGCTGACGCCATTCGGCTGTGGCGCGCGATGCGATCGAAAAAACGGATGCGTCATATTCATATATCCTATTTTTCTATTTGTTCTGGGCAATCTACCTTGGCCTTGCGTAAAAAGTCGGAGGTCCAGCGTGCAAGTGCTCGTAAATTTTATGAATGATGAAACAGGAGCGGTTGCGATTGAATATGGTTTGATCGCCTCGCTCATCGCCATCGCGACAATCTCGGCAGCGAGATCTGTCGGAAGCAAACTTTCGGGGACGTTCGCAAGAATCTCGGGCAATTTGGCCTGAGCGGGGAGGGCGGGGGCGCGTCGCCGCGTTGAGCAAGGCCACCCCGAACTGCTTTCCAGAAGATGCAGGGAAGTTCGGCGGGCCGGGGCCGAAGAGCCATCACCCGCAAGAGAGCCCTCGTCCTTCCTTTGCGCGCGTCCGGGGCTGACCATGCCCCATTCGATGAAGAAAGATTCTCTTCTGATGGCGGAAGAGGTGGGATTCGAACCCACGGTGGAGTTGCCCCCACGGCGGTTTTCAAGACCGCTGCCTTAAACCACTCGGCCACCCTTCCTTGCGGTCGTGATATAGCACGCTTGCGCCGTCGCGCGAGAGGGTCTGACCGTGCCGCTTCATTTTGCCTATGGCTCCAATATGGAGGCCGCCGCCATGGCCCGGCGCTGCCCGCGCTCCAGGCTCGTGGGGCGGGCGCGGCTGCCGCGCTGGCGCTTCGTTATTCTCCCTTCAGGCTTCGCCAGCGTCGCGCCGGATCCCCGCGCCACGGTCCACGGGGCGCTGTGGGACGTTCCGGTCTCCGACGTGACGGCGCTCGACCGTTACGAGCAGGTGGGGCAGGGGCTCTACGCCAAGCGGATCATCCCGGTCCTGCGCGAGCCCTTCGGCTCCGCGCCGGCGCTGGTGTATATCGGGGCCGCGCCGAATCAGGGCGCCGCCTGGCCCGGCTATCTCGCCGACATTGTCGCCGCGGCGCAGGCGCTGGAGCTGCCGCCCGCCTATGTCGGCTCTCTCTCCCATCTCCTGGCGGAACAACGGAAAGGCCCGCGCGGATGAGCTTCGAGGTTCCTGTCGTTCACACGATCGAGGAGATGCGCGCGTTCGTGCGGGCGCAGCGCGCGAGCGGCGAGCGGATCGGGCTCGTTCCGACGATGGGCGCGCTGCACGCGGGCCATCTCTCGCTCGTCGAGGCGGCGCGCCGCCACGCCGATCGGGTGATCGCGACCGTCTTCGTCAACCCGACGCAGTTCGGGCCAAACGAGGACTTCGCCCGCTATCCGCGCACGCTCGCCGCCGATCGGGAGAAGCTCGAGAGCGTCGCGGCCGATCTCGTCTTCGCGCCGGCGGTGGAGGAAATGTATCCGCAAGGCTTTTGCACGACGGTCTCGCTCGACGGCCCCGCCAAGGCCGATCTCGAGGATCGCTTCCGCCCCGCGCATTTCGCGGGCGTCGCCACGGTTGTGGCGAAGCTGCTCAATCAGGCGCAGGCGGATGTCGCGGTCTTTGGTGAGAAGGATTACCAGCAGTTGCTCGTCATCCGCGCCCTGGCGCGCGATCTCGACATTCCGACGCGCATTCTCGGCAGCGCGACGCTGCGCGATCCGGACGGCCTCGCGATGTCGTCGCGCAACGTTTATCTGTCGGCGGAGGATCGCGCCCGCGCCCCCGCGCTGCATCGCGCGATGTCCGTGGCGGCCAGACGCATCGCCGAGGGCACGGCGATCCGCCTCGTAATGGCGGAGGCGCGCGAGGCGGTGGCCGCCGCCGGCTTCGAAATCGATTATGTGGAAGCGCGTCACGCCGAGACGCTGGCCAGCGTCGCGGCGCCTTCCGACGGGCCGATCCGCATCCTGGCCGCGGCGCGTCTCGGCGCCACGCGGCTCATCGACAATGTCGCGGTTCCATGAGCCGTCGCGTCGTTCGCTTTTTCGTGGCGGGGCGCGTCCAGGGCGTGGGTTTCCGCGCCTTTCTGATCCGGGAGGGGAATGCGCTGGGCCTCGACGGCTGGGCCCGCAACCGGGCGGATGGCTCGGTCGAGGCGCTGGCCGCCGGCTCCGATGCGGCGATCAGCGCATTTCTGGAGGCCGCGCGACGGGGGCCCTGGGGGGCCCGGGTCGACCGCCTCTGGCAGACGCCGGCCGACGAAAGCGAACTCGCCGGCGTCGACGGCTTCGGCATGGCGGCGACCGTGTAGCAAGGGTGCCGAGCGCAGCTTATCCGAGCAAAGCGTCCAGCATCCCCAAGACCTTGAGCAGAACGCTCCCGCCCGGCACAGTCTCCATGAAAGCCTGAAAGCGCGTCGGCTCCAGGCCCGAGAGGATCAGCAACACGGCCAGGACGAGAAGCAGAAAGGCGATCTTGGGGAAGAAGAGCCCGATGATCATGGCGAGGGCCAACGCAGCGCCACGCCGCGTTCTTCCCGATAGGCCTGCCCCCTCGGTCGACGAATTTCCGAACAGCGGCAGAGGATTGGCGGTCGCCTTATCCTCGCCGGCGACGGCGCGATATTGGCTCCAGACCCATGCTTTCGACGTATCGGCCATGGCTGCGGTCCTCGAATCAGCGGGTGCGTTCTTCGGAGAGTTTCTGCTAAAGTGCGCAATGAGGAAAGAGGGCTCGGGTTCCAGCGTTTTCGTCACAGCCGAAGGCTTGGACCATTGGAGGGGAAGGCGCCATTAAATGAGGCGGCCCGGCTTTATCTGCGCCGAGGATGGTCGGTTCTGCCTGTGCGGCCCCACGACAAGCGCCCACTGATGACAAGCGCCCTCTGATCCCATGCACCAATCTGCAAGACAGCCGCCCTTCCGAGCAGGATATCGCCGCATGGTTCGAACGCTGGCCGAACGCCGATATCGGCGTGGCGGCGACGCCGCGCTTTCTCGCCTCGAGCAACGCAATCGGCCTCTCCCCGCCACGATCGAGTCGGTCACGGGCAGCGTGACGCAGGGGGAGCGCAATTCGACGATCGCCTCACTGACCGGTCATCTGCTTTGGCGCGACGTCGACCCTCGGTCGCGTTGGAGCTCATGCTCGCCTGGAAACGCATGCGTTGCCGCCCGCCGCTCGAAGACGCCGAGGTGGCCGCTGTCGTCGCCAGCGTCAGCCGCCTGCACGACGGCAGTTGAACGTTTACCGGAAAGAGATAAACCGTCCTACATATCAAAAGCATCGAAGATTTAGCCAAGATGGGATCGGCGTGACCAGCCTCATTAATTCCGGCTCGAGCCATACGCCCTTGTGCGCGATCGGAGCGTCGGCGGGCGGCGTGGCGGCGCTTCAGGAGTTTTTCGGAAGCGTGAAAAGCGATCTCGGCTTGGCCTTTATCGTGATTGTACATTTGTCGCCGTCACAACCGAGCGCGCTGCAGGAGATCATCGCGACGCGCACGCAAATGCCCGTCGTCGAAGTTGAGACGTCGGCGGAGCTCCGACCGAACTGCGTCTATATCATCGCGCCCGATCGAGAGCTGGTCATCGAAGGCGACGATCTCGCCGCGAACCCCTTCGTCGCGCCGAGGGGCCGGCGGTCGCCGATCGACACATTCTTCCAGTCCGTCGGGGCGAGCCGCGGCGACGGCATCGCCATTCTCTTGAGCGGAACCGGCTCGGATGGGACGCTTGGCGTGCGCGCCGTCAAGGAAGCGGGCGGTCTGGTTTTCGCGCAGGACCCAAGGGAGGCCGAATACGGCACAATGCCGGAGAACGCCATTGCAACCGGGGTGGTCGACTTCGTCGGGACGATCGCCGCGCTGGCGGAGCGGGTCGCCGAGGCGGTGCGGAGCAAGGAGGCGTTAAGCCGCGCCAGCCGCGAGGAGGTCGAGCAGCAGGTCCGCGCCATTTTGACGTTTCTGCGCCTTCGCACCGGGCACGATTTCTCCAATTACAAACGCGCGACGCTGCTCCGGCGCGTCGCGCGGCGCATGCAGATCACGCGGCAAGTCAATCTCGGCGACTATTATAAATATTTGCACAGCCATCCCTCCGAAGCGCAGGAGCTGTTTTCGGACCTGCTCATTTCGGTCACGATGTTCTTTCGAGACCCGCAGGCCTTCGCCGCGCTCTCAGAAAGCGTCATCAAGGTGTTGTTCGATCGCCTCGCCGACAGCGATGCGTCGATCCGCGTGTGGGTGGTTGGATGCGCGACAGGCGAGGAAGCCTACAGCATCGGCATTCTCTTGCTGGAGGAAGCCGCCCGGCGCGGGATGCACCCGATCATCCAGATCTTCGCCACGGACATTGACGGCTCGGCCCTGGCCCTGGCGCGTGAAGGCCGCTACCCGAGGTCGATCGAATCCTCAGTGTCCGAGGCGCGTCTCAAACGCTTTTTCACGCAGGACGGACCCTATTACCGCGTCCGACAGGAATTGCGCGACCTCGTGCTCTTTTCCCTTCACAGCGCGCTCAAAGACCCCCCCTTCATCAAGGTGGATCTGATCTCGTGCCGTAATGTCTTGATCTATCTCCAGCGGGATCTCCAGCGCCAGCTTTGCACCCTCTTCCACTACGCCTTGAAACAGAACGGCTATATTTTCCTGGGCTCCGCGGAGACCATCGAGACGACGCCCACGCTCTTCACGCCTGTCGATCGGGACGCCCGAATTTACGCTGCGCTGGCGACCTTGGAAAAAGTTGCGCCCGTCATGCCGCAGCTCAGCCCCGACCGGCATTTTCTGGAACAGCCGGCCAAGCAACGCCTCGACGCAGATCATGGCGGAGGGCTTGGACACTCCCATGCCTCCGCGCTCGAGCACTTCGCCCCGCCCAGCGTTCTCGTCGACAACGCTTACCGTATCCTTCATCTGTCCCCTACTGTCGGCCGCTTCTTTCGGCCCCAGGAAGGGCCTTTCAGCGTGGAGCTGCCCGCTCAGGTGCGTCCCGAATTGCGGGTCGATCTGAAGCTCGCCCTGCAGCGGGCGCTCGAGCAGCAAGAGTCGTCATTGACCCTCCCGCTCGGCGTCGCCTTCAATGGCGAGCGCAGGCTCGTCGCCATGCATGTCATTCCGACAGCCGACGACGCAAAGCGCGCTCTGGTTTTTTTCCTGGACGCTGGCCTTGCGGACGTCAATGAAAAGGCTCTCAAGGACGAAGACGTAACTCTCACGGAAATCACGCGCCTGCGTCAGGAGCTGAGCGCCGCGCATGATCGGCTGAGCGCCAGCCGCCGCGAATATGAACAGGCGACGCAGGATCTGAGAGCGGCGAACGAGGAACTGCAATCGATCAACGAGGAATATCGCTCGACCGCCGAGGAGCTGGAGACAAGCAAGGAAGAACTCCAGTCGATGAACGAGGAGCTGCAGACGGTGAACGGCGAGCTGAAGAGCAAGCTCGAGACGATTTCGGCAAGCCATAACAATTTGCAAAATCTCATCGCGGCGACCCAGGTGGGGACGCTGTTTCTCGATCGCGACTTCAGGATAAGACTCTTCACGCCGCCGATTACGCGCTATTTCGCGATTACCGACGCTGACGTCGGCCGGGCGATCTCCGATTTCACGCACCGGCTGGTCTATGCAGATCTGGATGCCGACGCCGCGAGCGTATTGAAAACGCTTGTTCCGCTGGAGAAAGAAATACGCACGACCGACGGCCAATGGCTTTCCATGCGTATGCGGCCCTATAAAACGCTCGATAACAGAATCGAGGGCGTTGTCGTCACATTGTCGGACGTCACCAAACTCAAGCTCGCGGAGGAGGGGCTGGCGAAGGAGCTCCGTGCAATGGAGCGTCTCCAGCAACTCAGCACGAAGGTCGTGGAAGCCGATCGACTCGACGCGCCGCTCGAAGCGATTCTCGACTCGATGATCCTGTTGCTCAACGCCGATTTCGGCTTCATTCAGCTTTACGACGAGAAAAGCAAGACGCTCCGCATCGCCGCCCAGCGTGGGTTCGAGCAGCGCTTTCTCGAGCGTTTCGAAAGGGTCGACGCTTCGTCGCAGCTCGCCTGCGGCGTCGCATTGTCGAAATGTCAGGTCGTCGTTTTCGAAGATGTCGAGAAGGAGCCCGGATTTGCGCCCTGTCTGGAGGAAGCGCGGGCCGCGGGTTATCGCGCGGTCATCGCGAGCCCGCTTTGCGACAGCTCTCGCAAGGCGATCGGGATGCTTTCCATCCACTTCCGCGCGCCGCATTCTTTCTCGGCGCATGATCTGCGCTTCGTCGATATTTGCGCGCGTCTCGCCGCGGACGCCATCAACGCCTACCTGCTTCAAGCGGCGTTGCGCGAGGCGGATCGTCGTAAGGATGAGTTTCTCCAACGCTGGCGCATGAATTGCGCAACCCGCTGGCCTCGATTCACAATACGCTTGGCATCTTGAAGCGTAAGGAATTGCCTGAGGACATGGCGTCGCTGCGGGCGCTCCTCGAGCGTCAATCGACAAGGCTTCTGCGCCTTGTGGACGATCTGCTGGACGTGGCGCGCATCACCCAGGGCAAAATCGAACTGCGCAGGGAAAAACTTGATCTCAACGAGCTTCTTCGCACGGCGACAGAGGCGGATATGCCGCAGGTAGAGGGAAAGCACCCGCATGTTGCGGTCTCATTGGCGCCTGAGCCGTTGGTGATCGACGGCGATTCCATGCGGCTCGCTCAGGTCTTTGCTAACCTTCTCCACAACGCGGCCAAATTCACGCCGCCAGACGGACGCATCGACGTCACAAGCCGCCGGGACGGCGACCTTGCGGTTGTATCCGTTCGGGATGACGGCTGCGGCATCGGGGCTGACAAGCTTCCGCGCGTCTTCGACCTGTTCAATCAGGCCCATCGCACCGTCGGTAGCGAGCGGGGCATCGGCGTCGGGCTTGCGCTTGCGCGCAGCATCGTCGGCCTGCACGGCGGCGAGGTCCAGGCATTCAGCGAAGGGCCTGGAAAAGGCAGCGAGTTTCGAGTTTCTCTGCCTCTCGTCGACGGCCGCTCGTCATAAGGGGCGCAAAAAAGCGTAGGGAAGGTGGAAGCCGCGCTGCCCCGCGCTATCTGGCCGGTGTCGCGGCGTGGAGCGCTCATGACAAATCGGGACCTCGTCGCGATCGGCGCGTCCAGAGGCGGGTTCGACGCCCTACGCTTTATCGTCAGTAAAATCCCGCTGGATTTTCCAGCGTCCATTCTCGTCACCTTGCATCTTCCCAGCAACTTTCCCAGCGCGCTCGACAAGATCCTCGCGAGTGCGGGGCCGCTCCGGGCTCAGTTCGCGACTGAAGGCGGGCTGTTACAAAAAAGCCAGATCTACATCGCGCCGCCCGAACGGCATTTGATCCTCGAGGGAGACCGTCTCGCGCTTGGCGCTGGCCCGCGAGAGAATTTTGCGCGGCCGGCTATCGACCCGATGCTGCGTTCCGTCGGCCTTTGCTGCGGCTATCGCGCCATCGGCGTCGTCATGACAGGAGAATTGATGGACGGGGCGTCGGGTTTGGCGGATTTGAAAGCATGCGGCGGAATCGCTGTGGTCCAGGACCCTGCCGATGCGGCTTACGCTGAAATGCCTCAGCAGGCGCTCGAAGCGCATCCGGATCATGTCTCTAAGCTCTTCGACATCCCTGGCTTGCTCGAATCTCTCGTGCTGCAGCCGGCGCAAGCGCCCTTGCCTGCGCCTCAACGGTTGAAGCTCGAAGTCGCAATCGCCAAAGAAGGCAACGCCAGTGTGGACGAAATGGACGCCATTGGCCGCCGCTCGACCTTCGTCTGCCCAGAGTGCGGCGGCGTTTTGTGGGAAGTCGAGGATAAGGACGCCCCCTCACGATATCGCTGCCATGTCGGCCACGCCTATCATCATGAGCTGCTTCGCGTTGCTTTGGACAGCAATGTCAGAGTCGCGCTTGGAACAGCGCTTCGGACGCTCAGCGAGCGCCTGGCGCTCACACAGAAGCTCCAAAAAGACGCGGTGAGTCGCGGACAGAGACTGAGCGCCGAGTCATGGGCGCGAAAAGTTTCTGAACTGGAAATGGAAGCCGAAACGATCCGCAAGGCGATCGCCGTCGCCGACACGCTACAGGCGCAGTTCTCCGCATCCAAGGACCCGGCTTAGGGCTCAGTCAATGCGGCTCCGCTGGAGTCCCGCTGACATTTGCGCCATCGCCCCTGCGCAGCGTCCAGAAGGCGAGAGACGACAAGATCGTCAGACCGCCGAGCGTGAGATAGGCGTGATGCAAGGCGGCGGTGACCGCGAGGCGGTCGCTCTGCGGCGCGCCGCCAAGGAACCATGCGGCCACGAGTGAGCCGACCGCAAGTCCAAAGCTCATGGAAATCTGCTGGAAGGAACTCGCCATCGTCGCGGCCATGCTCGAATCCTCCGGGTCGATGTCGGCATAGGCCATGCTGTTGACGCTGGTGAACTGCAAAGAATTGAAGAAACCCAGCGTCAAACCGATCGCAGTGAGGAAGGCGTACGAGGACTCGCTCGTGACCAGCGCATAAAGGCAGATGGTGGCGCCGATCATCACGGTATTGGCGACGAGCACGCATTTATAGCCAAAGCGCTTCAGGATCGGCGCGGAGAAGAATTTCATGCCCATGGCCGCGGCCGCCGTCGGCATCATGAGCAGGCCCGATTGCCACGCCGGCAGGCCCAGGCCAACTTGAAAGAGCAAAGGGGTGAGAAAGGGCAGGCCGCCGACGCCGAGCCGGGTGATGAAGCCCCCGATGAGAGAGACCCGAAAGGTTCGCGTTCCAAACAGCGACAGTCTGAGCAGCGGATAGGGCGTGTGGCGGGCGTGCAGCACATAGGCGACGAGCAGCGCAAGGGAGACGATGAAGAGCCCCACGCCGGCTTCGGCGTCGATCTGGTGCTCGCCAAAAATTTCCAGGAGCCAGGAGAGCAGCGCCGTGCCGGAGCCAAACAGCAGGAGGCCTGTCCAGTCGAAGGGGCGTCTCGCCTCCTCCCGATAATCGGGCATGTAGCGATGCACGAGCCATTGCGCGAGAATACCGACCGGAACATTGACGAAGAAGATCACGCGCCAGGACGCAAAGTTGACGATCAGCCCGCCGACCGTCGGCCCGAGCAATGGCCCGATCAGCGCCGGGATGATCACGAAGTTCATGGCGCTGAGCAGTTCCGACTTCTCGAAGGCGCGCACGATCGTCATGCGCCCGACGGGCGTCATCCGCGCCGCGCCGGCGCCTTGAAGGATGCGCGCCGCGACCATCTGCCGGGCGCTTTGCGCCAGGCCGCAACAGATGGAGGCGATGGTGAAGACCGCGATCGCCAATGCAAAGACGCGGCGCGACCCATAGCGGTCCGCCACCCATCCGCTTACCGGAATGCCGACGGCGAGGCTGAGGATATAGCTTGCGGCGACGGCCTTCAGGCTCAACGGCGCGACATGGAGGCTCGCCGCCATCGCCGGAACGGCGGTGTTCACGGTCGTCGCGTCGAGCTGCTCCATGAAGAGCGCCGTCGCAACGACCCAGGGCAGGGAACGCTTGAGTGTCCGCTCGTCCATCGACCCGATCTTTCGTCCCCTCCGAACGCGCGGCCCGCGGCCGTCGGTCAGTCCAGGACGAAAAACCGGCTGATTTTCGAAAAAAGCCTAACGAGGCGCGCGCTTGGCCAGAATGCGCTGCAGCGTGCGGCGATGCATGTTGAGGCGGCGGGCGGTCTCTGAAACGTTCCGATCGCAGGACTCGAACACGCGCTGAATATGCTCCCAGCGGACGCGATCGGCCGACATGGGATTTTCCTGCGCGTCGGGCTTGTCGATCGTCGTCGCCATCAGCGCGTGATAGATCTCGTCGGCGTCCGCGGGCTTGGCGAGGTAATCGAAGGCGCCGAGCTTCACCGCGGTGACCGCTGTGGCGATATTGCCGTAGCCGGTGAGAATGATCCCGCGCGCGTCGGGACGCGCTTCCTTGAGCTTCTGGATGACGTCGAGGCCGTTGCCGTCGCCCAGTCGCATGTCGATGATGGCGAAGGCCGGCGGCGCATGCTCCAGCGCGGCGAGGCCCTCCGCGACCGTTTCACATTGGGTGACCAGGAAGCCGCGCGACTCCATGGCGCGCGCGAGGCGATGCAGGAAGGGCTTGTCGTCGTCGAGGATCAGCAGCGAGCGATCGTCGGGAAGCGCCGCGTTCGGAGACTCCGAGTGCGGGTCGAGCGCCGCATCCTCGGGTTGCACGTTCTCTTCCGGCATCATCCGTCTGCGCTCCCACAGTGATTTTTGTCAAAAATAGCTCAAGGATCGCCGGCCGTCGAGGCTCTCAAGCTTCGGACGACGTGAGCTTCGCCATGGGAATCTCCAGCGCGGAGCGCGGCCAGGTCACCTTGACCACCGCCCCCGTGCGGGGCGGCGAGACGTTGAAGGTCTCAACCGTTGCGCCGGAGCGTTCGAGCAGGGTCTTGGCGATGAACAGGCCGAGTCCCAAACCGGACTGGCTATCGTTTTTGGTGCGCCGCTCGGTCGGGCGGCCCCGCAGATAGGGGTCGCCGAGCCGGTCGAGGATCGCCGGCGAGAAGCCCGGGCCGTCGTCCTCAATGGAGATGGTCACCAGATCGCGGGACCACCAGGCGTCGATCCGCACGCGCGATTGAGCGAAATCAATGGCGTTCTCGACCAGATTGCCGAGCCCGTAGAGAATGCCGGGATTGCGCTCCAAGGCCGGCGGCGCGGCGGCGCCGTTGCCGCGCTTTGCGATTTCCAGCTTCACGCCGAATTCGCGCTGCGGTCCGACCACTTCCTCGATGAGCGTATCGATCGAGAGGACATTCATCATGGTCCCCTGATCGGCTCCGAGCGAGGCGAGCTTGCCGAGAATTTCGCGACAGCGCGCCGCCTCTTGCGCGAGCAGGTCGAGATCGTCCTTCAGGCCCTCTGGCGCAACCTTTTCCGACATCTTCTGCAGCTCGCGGATGATGAGGGTGATTGTCGCGAGCGGCGTGCCGAGCTCATGTGCGGCGGCGGCGGCGAGGCCGTCGAGCTGCGAGAGATGCTGCTCGCGCTCCAGCACCAGTTCGGTCGCGGCGAGGGCGGTGGCGAGCAGCCGACCTTCGTCGGAGACGCGCACGGCATAAAGGGCGATAAAGGCGGCCGAAAGGGCGAGCGACGCCCAGATGCTCGCGCGGTAGAGCAGCGGGAACCTCAGCGCCTCGTTCTCGTACCAGGGCAGCGGCTCGAACTCGACGCACAGGAACGTCGCCGCCGCCAGCATGACGATGCCGAGAAACAGCGTCAGATTGCGCGGCAGAGACACCGCCGAGATCGTCACGGGCGCCAGAAGCAGCATCACGAAGGGATTGGTGACGCCGCCGGTCAGATACAAAAGAAAGCTCAGCTGCACGAGATCGTAGCACAACAGCACCACCGCCTCGAGATCGCTTAAGCGAAACGTTCCGGACGTGCCGAAGCGCAGGCCGAAATTGAGGGTCGCGGAGGCGACGATGAAGACGAAGCAGAGTCCGACCGGGAAATCGAAGTTGAGGACGAAATAGACGAAAAGACAGGCAATGCTCTGTCCGAGAATGGCGATCCAGCGCAGGAGGATGAGCGTGCCGACGCGCAGGCGGCGGCTGTCGTCGTCATAAATGTCGGGTTTCATCCTCGCGCCACCCTGCGTTCTTCCCGGTAAATCTAAAGGCCGACGCCGCGCGCGGCGCGCCATAGCCGCCATTGCCGGCGCAGCGGCGACGGCTCTCGGACGCCGCGCCACGGATCGTAGTCCCGCCCGATCATCCGCGCCAGATAAAGAGGAACCGTCGCCGCCGGCAACAGGGCCTCGTGGCCTTTCGTAAGGGTCGGCGCCGCGCGCCGGGCCGACTCGTAGGAGGAGAGCGCCCTGTGGCGCAGGTCGGCGTGCACGGCGCGCAGACCAGGCGAGTCGAGATGAATGTCCGCGCCATGACGCGCCAGAAGGTCCGCCGGATAAAAAGCCCCCGGCGGCGCGCGCAAGATGCGTGTGAGGCCAAGCGCGAGCCCCGCCTCGTCGAAGACGGGAGAGGGGCTTGCGCCCAGAATTTTCGCCGCCCAGCGCATCGGCCCCGCGCTGGTCATGTGGCAATAGGCTTCGAGAGTCGCGAGGTCCGGCGTCTGATCGTCGTAAAGGTCGGCGACATGCGCGTCCGCGAGGGCGATGAGTTCCGCGCGGGGAAGGTCGAAGCGCGTCGCCGTGTCGAGCAGCGCGTCGGCCACAGGATGCGCGCGCACGCTCTCGACGGCTTCGTCCGTCAGCGAGTCGCTCCACCAGCGCAGCCGCATTTCTCCCAAGAGCGGCTGCGAGACCCGCGCCCGCACGTCGGACGCCTCGATCGCATAGGCGTAAACGGCGTGGATATGGCGACGCGCCGGCTGTGGCGCAAAAAGGCAGGCGAGCCAAAGATCGCGGTCGCGCTCGCGCAGCAGCGCCTCGCAATAGGCGTAATGCGCGTCGCTGGCGGGCGCGGCTTCGGCCATCAGACGGCGATCAGCAGCGCGGCGACGCGGCGGCCCTCGTCGAGGAGCATATTGTAAGCGCGCACGGCGGCGCCCGTCGACATGACCTCATTGCCGATCCCCGCCGCGCGCAGTTTCGCGCGCAGCGCCGAGGCGACCGGCATGAGGTCCTTGCCGGTGCCAAAGATGAAAAGGTCGAGCTCGCCGGCCTCGGCAAGCGCGTGATCCACGGTCGCGGCGTCGATCTCGTTCCAGGCCGTCGCCGTTATAGCGCTGACGCCGGTGGGGAGGGCGAGGATCGAGCCGCGGTGGGACATGTCGGCGAAGCGGAAGCCGCCCCCGCCGTAATCGTCGATCTTGTAGCGGCCGGGCACATGGCCCTGCGCGGCGGTCATGTGGGCGCGCCTCGCGCTTTACTTCGGTCTGCGCCGCGCCCCCGACTTGGACCGCGACGCGGGCTTTTGCGCCGTCCGCTTGGGCGCGGGCGCGGCCGGAACGGGCGCGTCGCCGATATCGTCATACATGGAGGCCAAGGCGGCGGGCTCGGGCTGATAATCTGTCTCGACCTCGACTTCCGTCTCCGGCTCGACCTTGCGGTCGACGTCCTCGTTGCGCAGCCCAAGATAGATGAGCATCGGCGAGCAGATGAAGATCGAGGAATAGGTCGCGACGAAAATGCCCCAGATCATCGCCAGCGAGAAGGAGCGGATGACCTGGCCGCCGAAGGCGACGAGGGCGAAGAGCGCCAGCATCACGGTCGTCGCGGTCATGATCGTGCGCGGCAGGACGGCGTTGATCGACATGTCGATCATCTGCGCCGTGGCCATTTTCTTGTATTTGCGCATGTTCTCGCGGATACGGTCGAGCACCACGACCGTTTCGTTGAGCGAATAGCCCACGATCGTGAGGATCGCCGCGATCGACGTCGTGTTGAATTCGAGCTGGGTGATCGAGAAGAAGCCGACCGTCAGCAGCAAATCGTGCATCGTGGCGATCACCGCGCCGATGGCGAACTGCCACTCGAAGCGGAACCACAGATAGGTCAGAACGGCGATGATCGACAAAACGACGCCCAGCGTGCCCGACTGAACGAGCTCATTGGAGACGCGCGGGCCGACGACCTCGACGCGACGCAGGTCATATTGGGCGCCGACGGCGCCGCGGACGCGCTCGACCGCCTCCTGCTGGGCCTTGTCGCCGCCGGGCTGCAGCCCGAAGCGCAACGTCGCGTCGGACGGGTTGCCGAAGGCCTGCACTTCGATGTCGCCGAGCTTGAGGCTTTCGCCCAGCGTGCGCAGCGTCCCCACTTCGGCCGCGCCGGACTTGGCGCGCAGTTCGATCACCGTGCCGCCAGCGAAGTCGATGCCGAAATTCATGCCCTTGAAGACGAAGAGCGCGACGGCGATGAGCGACAGCAAGGCCGAGAAGGGATAGCTCACGCGCCGGAAGCGCATGAATGGGAATTTGGTGTTCTCCGGAGCGAGGCGCAGGAGTTTCATCGGTCTTTTCGCCTCTTAGATCGGCAGCTTGGTCGGGCGCGCATAGTGGTACCAGACCGCGATCATCATGCGGGTCATGGTCACGGCGGTGACGATGGTGGTGAGGATGCCGAGCGCCAGCGACACGGCGAAGCCGCGCACCGGGCCGGAGCCCAGGAAGTAGAGGATCGCCGCCGCGACGAACATCGTCACGTTCGAGTCGACGATCGTGGCGAAGGCGCGGTTGAAGCCCGCGTCGAGCGACGCGAGGATCGAGCGGCCCGCATGGTTCTCTTCGCGGATGCGCTCATAGATCAGCACGTTGGAGTCGACGGCCATGCCGATCGTCAGCACGATGCCGGCGATGCCGGGCAGCGTCAGAGTCGAACCGAGCAGGACGAGGCCAGCGAAGATGAAGGCGATGTGCACGAAAAGCGCCAGATTCGCGAAGACGCCGAAGATGCCGTAGGTGATCAGCATATAGATCACCACGAGCCCGGCGCCGACATAGGCTGCGCGCTTGCCGGCGTCGATCGAATCCTGGCCGAGGCCGGGGCCGACCGTGCGCTCCTCGACGATGTTGAGCTTGGCGGGCAGGGCGCCGGCGCGCAGCAGGATCGACAGATTATTCGCCTGCTCGACTGTGAAATGTCCGGAGATCTGGCCGGAGCCGCCGGTGATCGGCGTGAGGATGCGCGGCGCCGAAATCACCTTGTTGTCGAGCACGATGGCGAAGAGGCGGCCGACGTTCTTCGAGGTCACGTCGCCGAATTTCTGCGCGCCGCGAATGTTGAAGCGGAAGTTCACGACGGGCTCGCCGCTGCGCTGCTGGTCGAAGCCGGGCTGGGCGTCGGTCAAATCCTCGCCCTGGACCATGACTTGCTTTTCGATCGGCAGCTTGCCCTGCTCGTCGACCTGCTCCAGCTCCTCGACTTCGGACGGGTTCTGGCCAGGTTCGGCGACGAGGCGGAACTCGAGTTTGGCGGTCTGGCCGAGGATCTCTTTGAGCGTCTGCGGGTCTTGCAAGCCGGGGACCTGCACGAGCACGCGGTCGTCGCCCTGGCGCTGGATCGACGGCTCGCGCGTGCCGAGCGCGTCGACGCGGCGGCGGATGACTTCGATCGACTGCTCGACGGCCTTGCGCGACTTGTCGCGAATGCCGGCGTCGGTGACGGTGATGCGGATCAGCCCTTCCGGGGTGGTTTCCACCTCGAGGGGCGACTGGCCGCCGATATTGCTGCTGAAGCTGTTGCGCAGCTGGCGTAGCTTGGGGAGGATCTTGTCGCGGTCGGCGGCGTCGGCGACGCGCAGCTGCACGCCGCGCGGCGTCGCGCCAATGCCGCCCGTGATCGCCACCTTTTCCTCGCGGAGAATGCGGCGCACGTCGTCGCGCAGATTCTTCACCTGGGTGGAGACCAGGTCAGCCTGGTCGACTTCCAGCATGACGTGCGAGCCGCCCTGCAGATCGAGGCCGAGCACGATGGTCGGCGGCGTGAGCCAGGACGGCAGCCGCGCTTTCAGCGCTTCATAATGCGCCGGCGACAGCATGCTCGGCGCCACCACAAGGACGGCGGCGAGCGTCATCGCCACGATCGCAAAGAATTTCCAGGTCGAGAATCGCAGCATCGTGTCGCATTTCGTCTCTAGGAGGGCAGGCGAAGCTTTCGCCGCTTACGATTTCGCCTTGGTGTCGGGCTTCGCCGCCGATTTGGCGGGGGCCTTGGACTCGTTGGCGGGCTTGGCGGCCGGCGCCGCCGGCGTCTCCTTTACCGGCTCGCCCTTGGCGCGGACTTCGGCGATCGCCGCGCGCATGAGGCGGATGCGGGTGTTGGGGGCGATCTCGAGCTCGATCTCACTATCGTCGATCGACTTCGTCACCTTGCCGACGAGGCCGCCGCTGGTGACGATGGTGTCGCCGCGGCGGACATTGCGCAGCGCGGCGAGCTGTTCCTTCTCACGGCGGGAGCGCGGGCGGATGACGAGGATATAAACGATGCCCATCACCACGAAGATCGGGACGAGCTGGGCGACGAGATCGGAAAGGGACGGGGGCTGCGCGGCGGCGTCAGGGGCTCCGCTCGCCGCCGTGCCCGTCTGGGTCTGGGTCGGTTGCGCCGGCGCGCTCGGCGCCGGGGCGACGGGCGCAGGAGCGGGCGTGGGCGTGGGCGTCGCGGCCGGCTGTTCGGTTTGCGCCATGGCGTCCGGGATCAGTTTCATCGCAGCGTCTCTGTTTGGCGGCGCGACGCGCGCATCGGGCGTCGGGCAGGCTCGGAATGGGCGCGGACTATAGCCGCTCGACTTACGAAAGCAATGCCAATGGCGCGGTTGGCGCGCGCCGCCTTCGGGCAAGCCGCTCCGCCCACAATCCGCCGCGGAGACGCGCGAACAAGATCAGGCGCAGCTGTAGCGTCGAGTCGGGCGCGCGTCCGCTTCCCCTCCGGCGCAGCGAGGGACCTTGGCTTAGGAGAGACGATGATCAGGAAGATTTTGTCGACCGCGCTCATGGCGGGCGCGCTGCTGTCGCCGCCCTCCGCGCTCGCTTGGCATTCGGGCAAAGGCTGGCTCACGGGCGATTGGCGCGGGGACAGAGTCTTTCATGGCGGCTATTGGGGCGGCCGCGGGGCCTGGCATGGCGGCTACGGCTGGCAGGGAAGCGGCTATTACGCGCCGCCCTACGGCTGGTCCGCAGGACATGGCGGCGCCTGCTGGCGGTGGTGGTACGGGCAGTGGGTCTGGGCCTGCTGATCAGCCGGGCGGCGGTTTCAACATAGAACGGAAGGATCACAATGCTTGCTTTTTGCAAATTGGCTCGGGCGGCCGCGCTGGCGGGCGCGCTCGTCCTGCCGGCGGCGGCCGTGGCGCAAGGCTGGAGCGGCGGCAATTACGGCGGCTATGACGCGGCGCGTGACGACGAGGGCGGCGGCCGCGCCGGTTACGATCAGGACCGCGGCGGAGGGGGGCAGCGTCGCGGGGATCGCGACGGCGGCAGAGGCGGCTGGAGCGACGGCCGCGGCGCCGATGACGACCGGCGTGGCTGGGACGATGGCCGGCGCTACGGGGACGACCGGCGGCGCGGCGATTACGACCGGCGGCGCGGCGATTACGAGCGGCGCGGCTGGGACGACCGGCGCCCCGGCTGGGGCGGCGGCTATGGGCCCGGTCCGGGCGGACAGCGCTGGTGGCATGGACGCTGGTGGAGCTATGGCGCCGGCCCCTGCTGGCGCTGGAGCCAATGGCGGCAGAACTGGAAATGGGTCTGCGACTGAGGCGAACCGGGAGGGAGGCCGTCAGGCCTCCAGCTCTCGCGCCAGCGCGCGCATGAACTCGACGCAGGCGGCGAGTTGTGAAACCTCGACATATTCGTCGGGCTGGTGCGCCTGATCGATGCGGCCGGGGCCGCAAACGACGGTCGGCGCGCCCGCCTCCTGGAAATGTCCGGCCTCGGTGGCGTAGGGCACGGCGATGGTGCTGTTGCGCCGGGCCAGCCGCAAAGCCAGCGTTTCGGCGCTCGATCCCGGCTCCGGCGCGAGGCCCGGCACTTTCACCAGCGTGTCGATGTCGATCCCGCACTGCGGGAAATTGGCGAACGCCGTCTTGCCGAGCTCTGCGGCGAAGGCCGCCAGCCGGTCGTGCGCGAACATGGGATCCGCGTTCGGCAGGCCGCGGAACTCCCATTCGAAATGGCAATCCTTGGCGACGATGTTTCGCGCCGTGCCACCCTTGATGACGCCGACGTGGATCGTGGAATAGGGCGGATCGAAGCGCCCGGAGGGGTCGCCCGCGGCGCGCAATTCATCGGCGATCCGCTCCAGTTCGCCGACCAGCCGGCAGGCGATATGCACGGCGCTGACGCCGCGGTGCAGATTGGCGGAGTGAATCTCGAAGCCCCTGACGCGCGTCAGATGGGTGGTGACGCTTTTATGCGCGTCGGCGACCTGCATGGAGGTCGGCTCGCCGACGATGACGGCGTTGGGCCGGGGCAAGTCGACGCCGAGCCGGGCGATCACGTCGAGCGGGCCGAGGCAGGTCGTCTCTTCGTCGTAGCTCAGCAGAATGTGGATCGGGCGCGCGAGCGCCGCCCTCTTGAATTCCGGAATCATCGCCAGCGCGACGGCGCCGAAGCCTTTCATGTCCACCGCGCCGCGCCCGTAGAGGCGGCCGCCGTCCAGGCGCAGGGTGAAGGGGTCGGAACTCCAGTCCTGGCCCTCGACGGGGACGACGTCGGTATGGCCGGAGAGAACCACGCCGCCGGGCCCCATCGGCCCGATGGTGGCGAAAATCGCCGCCTTGTCGCCAGCGGCGTTGGGCGCGCGCACGAAGGGCACGCCGTGTTCGCGCAGATAGGATTCGACGAAGTCGATGAGCGGCAGATTGGACTTGGCGCTTTCTGTGTCGAAAGCCACCAGTCGCGCCGTCATGTCGATCGCGCGGTCGAGGGCGTCCATCAGTTCAACGTCGGGTTGGACAGGGGACTGTCGAGCGAAAAGGCGGGAATTTCGACGTCGAAGGCCTCGCCCGAATCGGTCACCATGCGATAGCTGCCCTGCATCAGCCCGGATGGCGTCGTCAGCGGACAGCCGGAGGCGTAACGAAAGGTCTCGCCCGGCTCCAGCACCGGCTGTTCGCCGATAACGCCCGGGCCGCGCACTTCCTCGCGCCGGCCGTTCGCGTCGATGATGATCCAGTGCCGCGACAGAAGCTGCACGCGAGTGCGGCCGAGATTCGCGATCTCGATCGTATAGGACCAGAAATAGCGTCCCTGATCGGGGTCGGAGCGGTCCGGCAGGAAGTCCGGCAGAGCCGTGACCTGTATGTCGTTGGTGATGGCGATATACATGACGGGAATCTTAGAACGCTCCTGGCGAAAGGGGAACGCCTTTCTCACGGCGCGGCGCCCGCCAAATGAGCGACGGGAGCAAGCCAAATGTGACATATAAGGCACAGCGCCGGATTTTGACTTTTGACTCGTCAGATGTGCTTGCGCGTGCGCCGCAAGCTGGTCAATTGTCCGCAAGGCATCATTTGGAATAGCTTATGCGTCCGTCTTCGCTTCGCGCGCTGCTTCTGGCGTTTGCGCTGGTCATACAGACCATCGCGGGCGGGGTCGGCGTCGCGCGCGCCATGCCGGGCGAACTCGCGCTCAAGGCGCATTGCGCCGAAATGGCCGGGCAAGCTGGCGAGGGGGCGGACAGCCGCCATCAGCGGCGTCATCAGCATTGCGAGTCCTGCTGCCTCTGCGCTGGACCGCCGGGCGTCTCGCTCACGGAATTTGCGCCCGCGCCGATGGCGCCGCGCGCCTACCGCGTCGCGGCCCCTATCCCGGGCGACGCCGGCGGCGTCACACCGCGCCTTGCGCAGGCCCGGTTCGCCCGCGGTCCCCCGGCCGATTCCGTCAGCGCCTGACGCCTGACGCGTCTCGACGCGACCGGCGCGCGTCTTCTTAGCCACAAACACGCGGCTGCGGCCGCACAAGATCGTCCTTCGCTCCGCGTTCCTGCGGCGGCGTGCAGAACCCTTCTGCGCCCGACGCCGACAGGCGCGCGTGGGCATGCCAGAAAGCCAAGCGCATGTCTCGTCATCATTTGCTGGGCGCGGCCTCCGTCCACGCGCTCGCCCTCCTTGTCGCTACTTCCGCCGTGGCGCAGCAATCGCTTCCGACGATCGACGTCGGCGGCGCGCGGAGCGGCGCCCGGCGCAGCACCGCCGCGGCCGCGCGCACCGCCGGCCCGCGCGTGACGACGCCGGCCGGCTCTCTCGTCACCTCGCCCAATCCCGATCTCGCCGCGGCGCCCGGTTTCAGCCCCGAAAAGCTCAGCATGCCGGTCTACCGTCAGCCGACGGGCCAGACCTTCACGACGGTGCGCGGCAAGGATTTCGAGACCATGCCGCTCGTGACCGTCCGCGAGATGCTGCAATACAGCCCCGGCGTCTCGTTCAAACAAGGCAACGGTCTGCGCGACATCGTCATCTCGATTCGCGGCTCGTCGGCGCGCAACGGCTTTGGCGTGCGCAACATCGTCATGCTGGAGGATGGCTTCTCGGTGACCCAGCCGGACGGCTTGTCGCGCACCGATCTGACCGATCCCCACGCTTACGCCGGCGTGGACGTCTATCGCGGCCCGTCCTCGGCCCTGTTCGGAAATTTCGCCAATGGCGGCGCCATCAATTTCCGCACGCGCACCGGCGCGGAGATCGACGGCGTCGATTATGGCGTGGAAACCGGCTCCTTCGGCTATCTCAATAACTTCGTCGCCATTGGCAAGAAGCAGGACAATTTCGACATCGCCGTCTTCGCCAGCGACGTGCGCCAGCAGGGCTTCACCTTTCACACGCGCGGCGACACGCAGACCGTGAACGCCACCGCGCGCTGGCAGGTGACCCCAAACGACCTGCTGACCTTCAAATTCATCCACAATCAGCTCTACAGCGATCTCTCGGGCCGGCTGTCGCTCAATCAGTATTATCTCAATCCTTATCAATACGGCTGCTATCTCTCGCCGCAGTCGGGCGTCGCCCAAACAGCCTTCACCAATCTTTGCGCCACCGCGGTGGTTCCGATCGACGGCCGCAACGCCCGGAGCAACCAGCTCAATTTCCGAACGACGGCCTGGCTCGCGGGGTTCAACCGCAACGATCGGCGCGACATTATCGGCTTGCGCTGGGAACATGATTTCGACGTCAATACGAAGTGGCGCACGCAGGTCATCTACGACGACAAGAACATCATCCAGCCGACGGGCGCCACGGCGGCCCTGCAGGACGAGCCGGCGGTCAACGCCACGACGGATGTGACAAAGGTCGGGTCGCTGCTCGGCTACGAGGCGCGGCACTTTGCGGGCCTCTATTTCAACCGCACCCGCTACACGAGCTACACCAACAACACGCTCGGAATCGGCAATGGCGCGACCGGCGCGCTTCAGGCGCAGCAAAACGCCATGATGCAGAATTTGGGCGGGCGCGGCCGCGAGGAGGTGGCGCTTTCCAAGGACGTCACCATGGTGCTCGGCCTCGCCGCCGAAATGACCAAGATCGCCGCGCTGCAGGACCAGTACTCCTATTTCCAGACGGGTGCGCGGATCGGACAGATCGCCAGCTGGCAGGGCATACCGGTCAACAAGACCTACTGGAATTTCGGCCCCGAGGCCTCGGTGACATGGCGCGTGCTGCCCGACCTGCTGACGCATTTCCGCGCGTCGAGCGGCTATGGCACGCCCAATCCCGGCCAGCTCTTTGTCAATCAGCGTGGCCAGCCGGGCGCCAATGTCGATTTGAAGACCCAGCGCAACACGGGCTTCGATATCGGCTTCGACTGGAAGCCCTATGACACGCTGCTCTTCAGCCTCACGGGCTTCTACGAGTGGTATCAGAACGAACAGCTCACCCAGTCGCCGGGCGCGGGCCTTTTGAATTACACTTTCAATGCGCCAGGCTCCGTGCACCGCGGCGTCGAGACGCTTCTCGACTGGCGGCCCTATGACGGCGTCCGCGTCATGGCGAACTACACCTACAACAACCAGATCTTCACCGAGTTCGTCGAGCAGCTCGGCACTGCGGCGCGGACGGGCTATTTCGACCGTGCGGGCTACAAGATCCCCGGCGTCGCGCCGCATACGGCGACGGGGCGTCTCTCCTATGACCTGCCGTTCGGCGATCTCAGGGGGCTCGGCGCTTTCGTCGAATACACCTATCAGAGCTCCTATTTCATCGATAATGGCAACGTCCTGACGATCCCCGGCTATGGCCTCGTCAGCGCCAATGTCCATTTCGACAGGGACGTGGATTTGCTCTGGCTGAAGCGTTTTTCAGCCTATTTCGAGGTGCGCAACATCTTCGACCGGAACTGGGTCGCCTCGGCCAATAATATCCAGAACCAGGTCGGCCTCGTGAACGGGCAAATCGTTCAGGCCGGCTACACAACGCTCGCGCAGAACGCGACCGGCTCGATCTACGCCGGCAATCCGCGCCTGTTCCAGGGCGGCGTGCGGTTCAAATTCTGATCGGTTCAATCTCTCCGCGGCGGAAGCGAGCGACGCGGAGAGATTTCCGACCTCGCCTGCGGTCGCGGCCGCCGTCAGTTCCAGGGCCAGTCGAACAGCGTCTCCTCCGGGTTCTTGACGATGGGTTGGGGAGGAGCCGGTCTCGCGCGCTTCAATCGTGGGTAGGCCTGTGGGGGAATTCGAGTGACGCGGCTCTTCGGCAAAGCTTGTCGCGCCGCCGGGGCGAGAACGGTTGGATTTATCTCCGGATTTGCCAGAGCAGCCTGCTGCGCGCAAAGAGCGCTACACGCCAAAAAGATCGTCGAGATTCGCATCTGTCTCCCCCCAACCCCTGTCTGCGCGCCGTCGCCGATACGCGCGTCGCGTGTAAACTAGAGATTGCACGGCCTAAGCGCAAACCTGGCGTGGGGGGCGGCGCGCATGTCGTCGGTCGCTCGAGATAGCGGTCTCCAGTGATCGCTTAACTCCCCGGCGTGCTGCAAGAAATCAACTCAGCGTCTTCGCCCTCGGCTCTGGGCAAGGAGGGCGCGCCAGCGCTTTCGGAAGGAGGTGCGCCAAAGAATTTGCAACCCCCTGCATTATTGACCGTCAGCTCTTGCCGAGACTACCTTGGAGAAATCGTGAGCAAGGCTCGGTTGGTCGCTCAACGACGGATATATCAAGTTTATTTTTAAATCCTGCCGGTCTCGACGCGAGGTAGGCCATGGCGCTGGGCGACCGTCAAAACTTCGGCGACCGCGCCGCACCGTCGGAGGACGGACGCGTCGGCTCAACCGCAGCGGACGCCCGAAGGGATCGCCCGGCGGCCGCCATCGACGCCGCGCCGCAGATCGGACTTCCGAAGGGCGGGGGAGCAATCCGGCCGCTCGGCGAAAAGATTCAGGTCAACGCCGCGACCGGAGCCACCAGCTTCAGCATTCCGCTTCCGTTGTCCCCGGGACGCCCCGGGGAAACGCCGGCCCTTGCCGTGTCTTATGACAGCGGCGCCGGGGCGGGTCCGTTTGGGTTGGGATGGCGGCTCGACCTGCCGGAGATCTCGCGCAGAACCGACCGCGGCCTGCCCCGTTACGACGATCGTCTCGACAGCGACGTGTTCGTCTTCGCGGGACGCGAAGACCTCGTGGCGATAGACGGCGCCGATACGGTGCGCGACGGGTTCCAGGTTCGCCGCTATGCGCCGCGGATCGAGGGCTCCTTTGCACGCATCGAGCGCTGGACGGCGCCGGACGGCGTTGTGCACTGGCGCAGCATCTCTACCGACAACGTTGTGACCTTGTTCGGGACGAGGCCTGACACGCGCATCGACGCCGGCCCTGGCGACGCGACGCGCGTGTTCCGCTGGCTGGCGGATGAGGTCCTCATGCCGAACGGCGGGCGCACGCTGATCGACTATGTGCGGGACGCCGGGGCGGACCGGCCCGGCTTTGTCAATCCGCAGCGTCTGCCCAAGCGCGTCCGCTACGGAGTCTCGGCGCCGAAGGGGCGTGATGGAGACGAGCGGTTTCTGTTCGAGCTCGTGTTCGACTATGGCGACCACCCCGGACCGATGCCGGGCCGGGAGCCGACAGGCGCCCCGACCGTGCGGCCGGACGCCTTCTCGAGCCGCCGCGCCGGCTTCGAGATCCGCACCTCGGCCCTGTGCGAGCGCGCGCTGATGTTCCACCGCCTGCCTGCAGGGCGCGAGGCCGACGCCGTCCTGACGCGCACGCTCGCCTTTTCATATGATCGCAACCCGGTGGCGTCGCGGCTCGTCGAGGTCGTCGCGACCGGCCATGCGGCGACCTCTGGCGGCGTAGCCAGCTCGCAAAGCGGACCGCCGGCGCGCTTCGCGTATCAGGGCCTTTCGGAGCCGCTCGAGCCTGCCCTCCTGACGCCCGACGCCGCCGGACTCGCCGAGTTGCCAGCCGGCTTCACGGCCGACGATGTCGCGTGGGTCGACCTCGAGGGCGACGGCGCGGCCGGCGCGCTGGTGGAGACCGAGGCGGTTTGGCTGTTCAAAGCGAACCTTTCGCCCCTCGCCACCGCCGAGGCGGGCGCCCCCGCGGCCCGGCTCGGCGGCGCAGCGCAAGTCGCCGAGCATCCGTCGGGCGCACGCCGGGACGGCCTGCGGCTCGACGACATCGACGGCGACGGGCTGGTTGACGGGGTCCGGACGACAGGCCCCGACCCGGGCTACTGGCCGCGGCGCGAGGACGGCGGCTGGGAGCCGTACCGCGCCTTTGCAATGCTGCCCCAGATCGATTGGGCGAGCCCCGACCTGCATGTGCTCGACCTCACCGGCGACGGACGGCCGGATGTCGCATTGGTCGAGGACGAGCGTCTCGCCTGGGCGCCGTCACTGGGCGGGGAGGGCTACGGCGACCTCGCCTGGAGGCGGCTCGCGGACGGGGACGACGCCGGCCCCCGAGAGGCCCTGCGTGACCTGACGGGCTCGGTCTTCCTGGCCGACATGACCGGCGACGGCCTCACCGACATCGTGCGGGTGGAGGCGCGTTCCGTCCATTACTGGCCCAATCTCGGCTATGGCCGTTTCGGCGAGCGCGTGACGATGGAAAACGCGCCAAGCCTCGACGATGACGGCCCGTTCAATCCCGCCCGCGTCCGGCTTGCCGACGTCGACGGCTCCGGCGTGGCCGACATCGTCTATCTCGGCGAGACGGCCTGGTCGGTGCACGTCAATTGCACGGGAACAGCCTTCGCCCCGCCGCGCCTGTGGACGAAGCCGCCGCCGCTCGACGCCCTGTCGCGCGTGGAGGCCTTCGACCTTCTGGGCAACGGCACGTCCTGTCTCGTCTGGTCGAGCCGCGATCCGGCCCAAGACAGCGCGCCGGTGCGTTATCTCCCCCTGGCGGGCGGTCGCAAGCCCTATCTGCTGACGGAGGTCGACAACGGTCTCGGGTCCGTGACGCGGCTGTTCTATGCGCCGTCGACGGTCTTCGCTCTCCGCGACAGGCTTGCGGGCCGCCCCTGGGCGATGCGGCTGCCCTTTCCGGTACAGGTGGTCGAGCGCATCGAGACGCATGACAGGACATCCGGCCGCCGTTACGTGTCCCGCTACGCCTATCACCACGGCCATTACGACGGGCGCGAGCGCGAGTTCCGGGGCTTCGGCTTCGTCGAGCAGTTCGACGCCGAGAGCTTCGGCGCGCCGCTCGCTTCGGCGGCCAATGCGGAGGAGGCGTATCGAAAGCCGCCGGTGCGGACGCGCCGCTGGTACCATACGGGCCGCGCATCGCCCGACGGCGGGCAATCCGGGCTCTACGCGTCCGAATTCTTCGGCGCCGCCGCCGGGCCGGGGCCCAAGCGCGATCTGGCCCAGCGGCTGAGCGTGCCGGACGCACGCATCCCCGCCGCCCTGTCGCCGGCCGACCATCGCGACGCCTGTCGTGCGCTGAAGGGCATGCTCCTGCGCGAGGAGATTGCGGATGATCCCGGCTCGTCCGGTTCCGAGCCCACCCCGTATTCGATCGCCGTTCATGGCTACGAGGCGGAGGCGCGCCAGCCTGGCCGGACGGGCCGGCCCGCCATCGTCCAGGCGCTGGCGCGCGAGAGCCTGTCGGTCACGCTCGAACGCAGCCTCGGCGCGCCACGCGTCAGCCAGAGCTTCGTCCTGCGGCGCGGCCCCCAGGGGCAGCCGGTCGCATCGCTCCTGGTCGCCCATGGCGGGCCGGCGCCGCCCTTCCCGGGGGAGGCTGCGCAAGCGGTGACCCGCACCCACGCGACGTTGCAGTGCGTCGACCTCACCAACGACGTCGACGCGCCGGACTCGCGGCGCCTGCCCGCCGTGGCGGAAACGCGCGGCTATGCGCTGGCCGGGACGGCGCTGCAGTCACCCTGGCCGCTGCGCCTCGAACAGGCGCACGCGCTCGTGGCGCAGGCGCGTGACGTCGAGAGGCTCGATCCCCTCGCGTCTCCGTGCGGACGCCTGCTCGTCACGCGGTCCCGCACGCTGTACCGACGGGACGACCTCGCCGGTCCGCTGCCCTTCGCCATCCTGGAGCCGCGCGGACTGGTCTACGAAAGTCTCCAGCAGGCGTTCACCCCGGCGCTGCGCGCCGCGTGCTTCGGGGCGCAGGGGCCGGATGCCGCCGTCCTCGCCGAGGCAGGCTACCGCGATCTCGATCAGGATGGCGGCCTGTGGTGTCCGAGCGGGCGCACCTTCTTCGTGAAAGGGGGGCCGGATCCGTCCGAGGCCGCAGGCGCGGTCGAGCGGGTGGCCCGGGCCCAGGCGGAACTGGCCGAGGCGACGGCCCACTTCTTCCTGCCCCGCACCTTCCGCGACCCCTTCGGCGGGGCAGCGCATGTCGACTACGCTCTGGACCTTCTGCCGGCCGTTGGCGAGGACCGGGTCGGCAATGTGACGACGGCCGAGCACGACCGGCGCACGTTACTGCCCCGGGTCGTCACCGATCCCAACCTCAACCGCAGCTTCGCGGCGTTCGATCCATTGGGCTCGGTCACGGCGGCGTCGCTGGCCGGCAAGGCCGCCGCGCCCGAGGGAGACGAGGCGCCCGACGCCGACGCCATGCTGGCCACGGTGGATGTCGAGGCCCTCCTGGATGCGCTTGCCGATCCCGTCCGCGGTCCGCAGGCGGCTGCCGCCGCGCTGGGCGCCGCCACAACGCGCACGATCGCGGATTCGACACGGTTCTCCCGCACGGGACGGCCCTGCGTCGCGGTGGCGCTGAGGCGCGAGACGCACGCCTCCGATCTCACCCCCGGCGAACAGACGCGCATCGGCGTGTCGCTGTCCTACCTGGATGGCGGAGGACGGCCCTTGCAGACCAAGACGCTGGTCGACGCCGGCCCCCTGTCGCCGAACGGTGCGACGGCGCCCGTCCGCTGGGCCGTCACCGGCTGGACCGTCCACGACGACAAGGGCAACGCCATCCGGACCTTCGAGCCGTTCTTCTCCGCCTCGCCGGATTTCGAGCCCGACCTGCAAGTCGGCGTCAGCACGATCACGTTCTATGACCCGCTGTCACGGGCGGTGGGAGCCCTGCACCCCGACGGATCCATCGAGAAAACCCGCTTCACGCCGTGGACCAGCACGGTGTGGGACGCAAACGACACGTCGCTGATCGTCGATCACGCGGCCGACCCCGATCTCGGGCCGCATGTCGCGCGACTGCCGATCCAGGATCGGCCCGTCGCGTGGTCGAAGCAGCGCGCCGACGGGCTGAAGGGCGAAGCCGGCAAGCGCGCGGCCGCGGCCGCCGCCATTCATGCCGAGACGCCAGCACGCACCTATGTGGATGCGCTCGGCCGTCCGGCGCTCGTGGTTGCGGACGGCGGCGGCCAACTCTGCGTCACGGGGACACTCTATGACGACCGCGGCCAGGCCGCCGCCGTGGTGGACGCGCTGGGGCGCGTCTGCGCCCGTTCGCTCCACGACATGCTGGGCCGGCCGGTCCGGGCGCACAGCATGGAGGCGGGACTGCGCGTTTCACTGCAGGCGGTGGATGGCAGGCCCGTCTGGGCCAGGGACTCTCGAGGCCATGTCTCCCGCCATCGCCACGACGCGGCGCGGCGGCCTACGGAGGACATCGTAGAGGACGCGGCGGGCGTTCGCCTGCGGGGCAAGGTCGTTTACGGCGAGGGGCAGGGGAGCGCCTTAAACCATCGCGGCCGCGTGTTCCAGACCTTCGACGGCGCAGGGGTCGCGACCGTCGAGGCCTATGACTTCACGGGCGCCGCACGTCGCGCCAGCCGGCGCTTCGTGGCCGATCCGCAAGGGCGACCCGACTGGAGCGCCGCGCCGGCGCTTTCGCCGGAAACCTTCACCAGCCGCGTGTGGACGGACGCGCTCGGCCGTCCCGTCCAGACCATGACGCCGCTGTCCGACAGAGGCGGGGCTCTGGCGAGCGCGATCCGTCCGGTTTACGACAGGGCCGGGCGCGTGGCCGTCGTGGACGTGTGGCTGGACCTGCCGGTGGCGCCCGACGGCCTGCTGGACCCCGCCTCTGCGACCCGCCGCGCCGTGCGGGCGGTCGAGCACGATGCAAAGGGCCGCCGCACGCGCGTGGCCCATGGCAACGGCGTGGAGACCTACTACGACTTCGATCCCGTCGACCAGCGCCTGAACGCCATCCGGACGCTGCGGGGAAGCGGCTTTCCGGGGGACGCCCCAGAGGGCGTGCAGAACCTCGGCTACGTCTACGACGCCGTCGGCAATGTCACCGAGATCGCAGATACTGCGCAGCAGCCCGTGTTCTTCCGCAATCAGGTCTGCCGGGCGGAAAGGCGCTACCTCTACGATCCGCTCTCGCGGCTGATCGAAGCCCGCGGCCGGGAGCATCGCGGCCAGGGTGGGGCGGCGCCGCCCACCTGGGACGACGCGGAGCGCCGCGCCGAGCACCCGGCCGACGGCGCCGCGATGCGCGCCTATGTCGAGTCTTACGTGTATGACCCCGTCGGCAATCTGAAGCAGGTCCGCCACGTCGCCGACGGCGGTTCCTGGACGCGGGACTACGCCTATGCGGAGGCCAGCCTGCTCGGCGCCGGCGTCTCGAACCGGGTGAGCAACGTCGAGATCGCGGGCGAACGTCAGACCTTCGCCTATGATGCGCACGGCAACGTGACCCGGACCGATCGGCTGGCCGACATGGTGTGGGACGAGGCCGACCGGCTCGCCTCCGTCGACCTGGGCGGCGGCGGCCGCGCCGACTACCAGTACGACGGCGCCGGCCAGCGCATGCGCAAGCGGATCACCCGCGTAGGCGCAGGCGGCGCCGCCGCCGGTCACGAGGAGTGGCTCTATCTCGACGGCTTCGAAATCTGCCGCGAGGTCGACGCCGCCGGCAATCTGAAGCGCGAGCGAGAGACCTTGCGGGTTGCGGACGGGCAGAAGGCCTTTCTCGATATCGAAACCCGCACCCGGGGCAGGGGAGGGCCGGCGCGGCTCTGGCGGCATTGCTACGACGACCATCTCGGATCGTCGGCGCTGGAACTCGACGAGACCGGCGCGATCCTGTCCTACGAGGAATACCACCCGTATGGCTCGACCGCCTATCAGGGCGTCCGGGCGCAACTCGAGGCGCCGAAGCGCTACCGTTTCACCGGCAAGGAGCGGGATGGCGAGACCGGGTTCGCCTATCACGGCGCGCGCTACTACGCGCCGTGGCTGGGGAGGTGGATGGCGTGCGATCCCGCGGGGTTCGTGGATGGGACGAACCTCTACGAATATTGCCGCGGCAACCCCATTACGATGCGCGACCCTGACGGCCATGCAGGGCAGTCACTGGAAAGCTTGATGGCGCAGAACGCACGCCGGAAGAACCAGCTGACCCAGGAGCAGGTCGAGAAAGAGTGGCGGCGAGAACATCCCGGAGCCGCCCCAAAAAAGCCCCGCAAAGCGGGGGCCCCCGGCGGGGCGCCAGGGGGAAATCCCGGTGGCGCGCCCACACCCGGCGGGACGCCCGCGCCGGGCGGCGGTTCTCCGACGCCTGGCGGGGATGCGCCGACGCCCGGCGGCGCTCACGCGCCCGGTGGCGCGGGGGTCGTCAAGGACGGCGGGAGCAGCACGGCGCAGGCCGGCGGCCATGGCGACCGGAAGGACGGGCAGCCGCCGAAAACCGAGATGGATTACGGGCTGATGCTCGCCGAGACCCAGAATCCCCCCTTTCTCGAGAGCATCCTTTCCCTTTTCGGCAAGACGGGCGACGAAGTGAACAGCGGGGGCCTGAGCTTCGGCATGGGCTCGAAGGAAAACGCCAGCGAGGCGGGTCAGGCGGCGGTAGCCGGGGTCAACCTCGTCTTCACTTTCCTCGACGTGTTCATGGCTGTCGGGCAGAAGGCTTTCTCTTCGCTCAGCAAGCGCGGTCAACTCGATATCTTCAAACGCTTCACGCGCTCGGGGTGGTGGCGCAGTCAGAGTCTGGAAGAAGTGACGAAGGCGCCCGCGCAGTTGACGCAGGCCGAGCAGCGGGGAGCGAACGCCTTTCGCCAGGAGCTGGTGACGTCGCACGATCCGAGGCTCGCGGGCACGGAGGGCCACAGAGCGGCCGGCGCCAACACGCACCCCGAATGGGCTCGCTACGGGGACTCGGCCAATGCTGGGCCGGACTTCGTTCTCCATGGCGACGATCCTGCCTTTGGCGGCGCCGCGACGAAGGAGTTGAAGTTCCACGCGGGCGCTCCCAAGCCCGAGCATTTCACCGACGCAACGGCGCAGACGATGCTGGACACGATGCGCTACCAGCAACAGACCGGCCTGGTGAAACTGCGGCTGCCCACGGTCCACATCTACGTCAATCCAAAGACCGGACAGGCGACGAAGTATCTGCAGAAATTCTGAAAGACATTCGAACGGGCCAATACGGAAGCGATTGGCGTCATCCTGTAACCACATCGATCGGGCCGGCTGATCGTCGGGCTGAACGGTCGCCGTCAACGAGGTCAGCATGGAACCGCTTGCGCTTGTCGCCCTGACCGTTCTCGCGTTCCGCGCGCAAGGCGACGGGGTGTCCAACCTCCACGCCTTTCTCGACCGGATGGGTTTCGGCGGCCATATCGCTCCCGAGGAGCGCGAGCGCGCGCTTTACGGCGCAACCACCCTGGAGGCCGTCAGGGCCTTCCAGCAGGAGTTCGGGATCGCCGCGCCCGCGCCAGGCGAGATCAGCCCCGAGGTTGCGGCGCAGATGAACGAAATTGCGCTGCGACGGGACGTGTTCTTCCTTTGCGCCGGGGCGGTGATCGGCGCGGACGGCGCGCCGGCCCCCGACGTGGCCCTCGAACTCGGGGACGTGGACAATCCCGTCGCCTGCGCTCGCGTGCGCAGCGACGCCAACGGGCGCTACCGCGCCTTTTATGACCCGCGCTTTTATGCCCGCGAGGGCGCTCTGGTGCGCCGGCCAAAGGATCGCCCCGACCTCGTGCTGCGGGCGCTGGGGCCCGACGGGGCCGAGCGGGCCCGATCCGAGACTGTGCGCGGCGACCGCCCGGAGATCGCGATTGATCTCAGGCTGCCCGCCGAGGGAGGCCCCGAGCAGCCCCAGGACGCGCCCTACAGCGTGAGCGGCGCGGTCGTGGGCGCGGATGGCCTGCCCGTTCCGGGTGTCACGGTCGTCGCGTGGGACCGGGACGTCGGGCCGGCGCGCGAGCAGCTCGGACGGCGCGAGCCCCCGGTCGTGACCGACGCCGAGGGCAGGTTCGCGATCGCCTACGGGCCGTCCGCGTTCCGGGAAGGCGAGGGGCGCGGCGACGCCGCTCGGCGCGCCGACATGCTGTTCACGCTGGCCCAGGGCGAGCGCCCGGTCGAATCATTCTCGATCGTCCGCTTGCCCGTGCAGGGCGATCCCTCGATCGCCGACGAACTGCCCGTCGGGGTGGACGAACTGGCGCTCGGGCTCGTGGCGCGGCCCGACGAACGCGTGCGCATCGTCCTCGACGATGTTCGCGCGCCGCGCGGCCCTTCGCTGTTCGAGCGCCTGACGGAGGCGCTCGCGCCGCTCACGACGCGCGCGCCGCTCGCCGATTTCGACGAGGCGGCGAATGGCGACGTCCGCTTCGCGGCGCGCGAATGCGGGTTGGCGCGCGCGGACGTTGCCGACATGGCCGATGCGCATCGGCTCGCTCGCGACCTCGACTGCAAGCCTGAGCACGCCTTCGCTGTCGTGCGGCTTCTGAGCGCCCGTGACCTGCGCGCGGTCGCAGCGCAGACGCCGGCCGCGCTCGCTCGCGCGTTCACGGACGCAGTCGCGGACGGGCTCATTCCCCCGACGCCCGAGGCGGACATCGAGGATGCGGCGGCGCGGATGCGCGACGCCGCGGCGCGGCGCGCCATGGCGCTCCCGCTGGACTCTGGGGCGAGCTTCGATGCGAGCCTGCGCGACGCCATTCCCGATCCGGCGGTGCGCGCCGACCTGTTCGCCCGCGCCGCGAGCGGCGGTCTCGACGACGAGGCGTGGGCGCGCTTCGCGGCCGACCGGCCGGGCCTGGACGTGGCGGGGGCGCGCTTCGCCCTGCAGACGGCCGCGCTCGCGGGCGGCGCCCCCGGGCTGGCCGAGCGCCTGCGCGCGGCCGCGCCCGGGGCGACCACCCTGCGCACGCTGGCTCTGGAGCTCGACGAGCGCGCATTGGCGGACGCGGTCTCGCTGGCCCGGCCGGCGCCGCGGACGGGCGAAGACGCCGAAGCGGCGGCCCAGCGCAGGGCTGCCGAGATTGCGGGGCTGCTGGCGGTCACGCAGACCACCGCCGTGGTGGCGCGCGACGTCGCGGCCGTGGCGCGCGACGCGCCAGGGCTCATGCCGCAGGCGACCGCCGACGCGCTCGCCCGCGCCGTACGCGCCACGCCGTTCGACCTCGCCCGCGACCGCGTCGCCGATCTCGTGAACGCGCATGCCGACACGCTTTTTGAGGGCGTGAATGATCCCGCCGCGCGCGCCGAGGCGGTCGCCGGCCTGGCGCGCGTGCAGCGCCTCTTTCGCGTGAGCCCCGACCCGGTCACACTCAAGACGGCGCTGTCGCTGCGCGGGGCGGACGGAGGGCCCTTCCGCGGCGCGCTCGACATTGCACGCCTGAGCGAAGACGCTTTCGTGGCCCGCGCCGTCGGCGCGACGCCCGAGCAGGTCTCCGGTCTGCGCGCCCTGCACCGGCGGGCCGCCGGCCAGGCGGAGACCGTCTCCACCCTCGTCGTGGGCTACCACCAGGAACGCCACGACGCGACGCCGGCGCTGGCGGTCCCCGGTAGACCGCTGGGCGCCGAAGCGTCGCCTGTCGCTCCTGCAGAGCCCGCGGCGCAGGGTGCGCGGGGAGAGCCGAAGCCGGACGCCGTCGCTTCGCTGCAGGATCTGCTCGGCGGCGCGGAAATGTGCGAATGCGACGACTGCCGCTCCGTCATGGGGCCGGCGGCCTATCTGGTCGACCTGTTCGAGTTCCTCGACAAGCGATGTTCGCCCGACGCCGCGGGGGTGACGCCGCTCGACGTATTGATTGGCAACGTCGACAAGCAGGCTCCAGGTCGGCGACCGGATCTCGCGCACATCAAGTTGAGCTGCGAGAATACCAATACGACGATCCCGACCATCGATCTGATCAACGAGATCCTCGAAAGCATCGTCGCCCAAGATAAGCCCCCGAGCGGATTCGACCTGGCCGGCAAACCGCTGGAATCCTCCTACGGCGTCACCGGACCACAGCTGTCGGCCGCGCCCGAGAACGTCCAGGACAAGGCGTACGAGATCGTTTCTGCGGCCGTCTATCCGATGAGCCTGCCGTACGACAGGCTGCTCGCCACGGCGCGGGCCGCCTTGGCGCTCGGAGGGGTCGACCGCGCTGCGTTGCTGGAGCTGTTCGACGCACGCGGCGCCGCGACCGCCTTGCAGGCCGAACGGCTTGGCCTGTTCGCCCGCGACGTCGAGATCCTTACCGGCATGAGGCTCGACGGAACGCCGGGCCCGACCCCGATCGAGACCGCCGCCCTGTTCGGCCGTGAGGGCGTGGAATGGATGAAGGGCTTGCCGAAGGTCCGCACGCTCCTGGAGGCGCTGGACATCACTTACACGGAACTGGTGGCCCTGCTTCGCACGCGCGTCGTCGGCGGCGAGGTCCCGGATCCGGACGCGCGTGACGTTCGGGCGCGAATCTACCTGACCGTCGACCAGCTCAAGACTGTGCGTCAGCCCGGCTACCAGGAAGGCTCGGACGCCAAGATCACCGAGGCCATGGCTCTTGGCCAGGTCAGTCTGGCCGACGTGACGGACCTGCTCGAGGCGCGTAAGGATCGGCTCGACCGGATCTGGGTGCTCGATCCGCCGCTCGGCTGCGACCTCGACCTTCTCGAGGTTCGTACGCTCGACGGCGGCCGTCTGGACGGGAGCGACCCCGGGACACGTGCGCGCACCGAGGCCGACTGGCGGCGGATCAACGGGTTCGTTCGCCTGGCGCGGCGTATGAGGGCGACCTTCGACGAGCTCGATGCGGCGCTCGAGGCTGTCGGCCCGCATGGCGACGAGGCCTTCTCGCTCCCCCACCTGGAAGCCTTGGGAGCGCTGGCTGAGCTGCGGCGCCTGTGCGACGTCGATTGGCATGTCGCGGCGGCCCTGGCTGGCGGCATCGGCGCCAGCGGTCGAACATCGCTCTACGCGCGGCTGTTCCTGGCCACCGGGATCGCGCGACTGCACCCGGCCTTTGGGCTCGACGCGGATGGCGCTCCGCTCACGGGAAATTCTTCTCTGGAAACCGGCGTCCCCGGGATCGCCGCGGCCCTGGCGCTGGAACCCGCCTCGGTGCGTGAACTCGCCCGATCGATGAATCTCCCAACCCTCACGCTGGAAGCCGTGTCGGCGCTGCACCGCGTGACGACCATGGCGGGCTTGCTCGGGCTCCCGGCGCTGGACCTCGTCTCGCTGGCGCAGGCTCTCGGCGGCCCCGACCTGGCGGCGTCGGTCGCCCCCTCGGCGCTGCTCGCATTCATGCGGCGCGCCCGCCTCGTTCTCGACGCCGTCCCGGACGTCGACGCCATACGCACGTTCGTGAGCGACGCGCCGGACGCTTGGAAACCTGCCGCTGTCAGCGACGCAATTGCGCGCGCGCTCGTCTCCGCCAACGACGCAGATGCGGCCGAGCGGGCCGACGAAACGACCGCTCCGGCGCAGGGCGAGTCCGATCTGGACGAAGCGACGCGCGTCAGCCGCGCCGAGGCCCGCCAGGAGGAGCTCGAGATCCGGGAGAATGCGCGCCTGCGCCGCCGGCGCGGCGCGGCGCTCGCCGCGACAACGTCCGCGATCGGCGGGTCCGCGGCCACCGTGGCGGCTCTGCTGGGTGCGGCGGACGATCCGGCGAAGGCGCTGCTGAAGGTCGGCGACCGTCCGGCTTTGGACGTGATCGCGGCCGGGGAAGATGCATCCGGCGAGCTCCTGGCGGCCTGGCGTGCGGTCCAGATCAGCGCGGCTCTCGGTTGGGACGACGCCACGACTGCGCTCGCAATGGGAGACATGGGACTTCTCACGCAGGCGCGCCTGGGCGGCGGGGCGACCGTCAGGGCCATGGCCTTGGGCGAGATCGCCGTCGCTCAGATGTGCATCAAGGCGACCGGCCGTCCCGCCGCGCTGGCGGGTGCGGCGGCGGCGCTCGTCAAGGCCGCAGGCGCCATCGACGCCACCGCCGCGGCCGCCGTGGGTCGGTGGCTCTCGACGCCGGCCGCCGCCGTTTCGGATGCGGGAGCGGCGGCTTTCGGGGCGCTCGAACCCGACCAGGCGGCGGCTCGCCCATTTGCGGCGCTGGCGCTGCTGAAGGCGCGTATCGAGGCGGCGCACAAGCTTGGCCTCACCTGTGCGCAGTGCGCGGCGGCTGCGGTCGAACCGGTCCCCGCCGCGGCCCTGGACATCGTGTTGCAGGGGCTGAAGTCGCGCTTCAGCGCGTCGGGCTGGCTGGACGCTTCACGACGGATCTTCGATCCCATCCGCGAGGCGAGTCGGAACGCGCTCGTCGCCTATCTGGTTCGCAAGAAGGAATTGCGCGATGCGGACCAACTCTTCGGCCTTTACTTCATCGACATGCAGACCAACGCCTTCGTGCTGACGTCGCGTATTCGGCAGGCGATTTTCGCCGTGCAGATCTTCGTGCAGCGCTGCCTCATGGGGCTGGAGATCAAGAACGGAGTTGCGCCGAGCCAGATCAACGCCAAAGAATGGCGCATCACCGGGCGCTATCCCACCTGGGCGTCGCTGGTGCAAGCGCTGCTCTTCCCGGAGCACCTGCTGGAGCCGGGTTGGCGCGACGACAAGACGCCGGCCTTCATGGCCTTCGAAAACGCTCTGCGACAGTCCGATGCGACCGCGGCGACGGCCGAGCGCGGCTATTCCGACCTTCTCGAGTCCGTGTGCGGGGTGGCTTCGCTGGAAGTTTGCGGCACGTTTCTCCAGACCGTCTTCGAGGGAGACGAGATGGGCGCATTCACCTCTGTGCTGCACGTCGTCGGCCGCAGCCGCGGAGGCGTGCCACGCAAATACTATTACCGGAGGCTGAACCGCTACGAGCATCATCAGGAGTGGACTGCCTGGTCGCAGATCAACGCCGACGTCCAGGGCGTGGAAAAGGATCGCCTCAGCCCGCGCGCCGGCGACGGGTCGAACGGGAGCCTGTTCGAATCCGGCGTCCACGTGCTGCCGGTCATGCACGAAGGCCGGCTTCATCTGTTCTGGCCGACGCTCGTGCGCAAGGTCGATCAGCCCGAGCAGGCGTCGATCGACCCGCAGAAAAAGATCACGCCGCGGTTTGCGTCTCCCTACTGGGAGGTCAAGCTCTGCTGGTCGCAGCTGCAGGGGGAGACCTGGACGCCAAAGCAGCAGTCCTCGGCGCTCTACGAGAGCTGGTGGAACGACACAGGCGTCTCGATCAGCGGCGGCCCCAGGGGAGCCGGCGGTCTGTTGGCGGGCCTGTCGCCGGGCCAGCTCGTGGCGGTCTTCGCCCGGGACGAGCCGCAATTCCCCGATCCCGCAGACCTGGTGCTGAAGGCGACCGGGACCGGCGACGCCGCCTCCATCGTCCTGGGTCTGCGCAGACCGAGATCGGCCGGCCGCGCGCAGCGGGTCGAAGCCCTGGCGCGGTTCTCCCTGCCGACGCGGTCGCGTGAAATGGTTGCGCGCAGCCAGGGCGGGTTCGTAGACGGCGACCACGTAGCCCTGTCGGCGGCGTCCCTGTCAGGCTCCTACATGGGGTTGTCGGCAAGCGGCGCCGTCAAGGCGACGCCGCCCGGTCAGACGCGTGAGGGCGATCGGCTGTTCGACGCGCCGACCGATACCCGGATCGTGACGCTGAACCAGGGCTTCGGAGCGCCCCTGCAGGCGCCGCTCTTTCTGAACGCCAGCGGGCGCAGCTACATCGCCTTTCCGTCGGTTGGGACCACGACGATCGCCGCGGATGCGCCCAAGACGCCCAAGGACCATCTGCCCTGGACGACGGCGGTCACGAGCGGAGTGGACCGCGCGGCCCTGCTCGCAGTCCAGCCCCCCGAAACGGCGCCCACCCATCCGTGGGCCGCCACGGCGACTGCGGCAATGCGCCTGTCGTCGGCCGCCGTGATCCAGACCGCTCTGGCGCCGAAGGACGATGGCGCGGCCTTCGCCGCGGCTGCGATCAGGCCACAGGTTAGCATTGCGCGGGCCGCCGCCGTCAGTCCTTCGTTCCTGGACGGCGTCGCCCAGCTTGGACGGCGCACAATGTCCGTCGACGCCGTCAACTTAACCGTCGAACCCTTCTGGCACGCCCACGCCGAGGACTTCGCGAAGGCGTTCCGCACCGGCGGCCTGGACGCGCTGCTCGCGCCCGAGACACAGCTGCGCAGCCTCGGCGCTCCGGCGAGCTTCATGGCCGCGTTCGGCGCCGACCCCAACCGTGTGACCGGGCCCACGGATGAGGGCGTCGCCTTCGAGGCGAGTTCGGCCTATGGCGTCTACAACTGGGAGCTGTTCTTCCACGCTCCGATGCTGCTGATGAAACGCCTGTGGGAGAATGGGCGTCTCGATGAGGCGCTCGAGTGGTTTCACCGGGTGCTGAACCCGCTCGACTACGGCGACGACGTGGCGAACGCCTGGCGCTTCACCCCGTTGCGCCATGTCGACATGACGCCCATCGACGAACTTCTGGCGTCGCTTTCCCGTCCCGACGGGGATCCTCAAAAGACCGCCATGCTGGCCCAGATCCAGGTGCTGCGGCTGTTTCCGTTCCGCGCGCATCGCCTCGCGCGGCTCAGGCCGGGCGCCTACAGGCGTTGGGCGGCGATGCAGTACATCCTGCTGCGGGTGGCGATCGGCGATCGCTTCTTGCGGCGTTTCACCCCCGAAGACGTCAACGCCTCGATCCAGCACTTTGTCATCGCGCATGCGTGCGCCGGCTCCCGCCCGCAGACGGTGACGGCGCGCACGACGCTGCCGGCAATGTCCTATGCGGAGCTTCGGCCGCGGCTGAACGCTTTTGGCAACGTCGCCTATGAGGCCGAAACCCTGCTGGGGCCGGCCGCGGGCGCGACCCCGGCCGCGACCACCGACGCCGCGCTGGGCGTCGTGCGGCGCGCCTCGATCCAGTATTTCGGCGTGCAGAAGAACCAGAAGCTGCTGGCCCTGTGGGACCTGGTGGAAGACCGCCTCTACAAGGTCCGCAACGGCATGAACATCGACGGCCAGCAAATACAGCTGCCTCTGTTCTCTCCGCCAATCGACCCGGCCCTGCTGGCTGAGGCGGCGGCGGCCGGGCTCGACATTGCCGACGTCGCGGCCGCGCTGACCGCGCCGCCGCCGCGTCGGCGCTTCCGCGCCGTGCATCGCGAGGCCGTGGCGCTGGCCGAAGCGATGGCGCGGCTCGGCGCGGCGCTCAGCGAATCGCGCGACCGCCGGGATTCGGAGGAACTGGCCTACAAGCGGGCCCAGAACGAGAAGGACCTGGCCGATCTCATTCTCCAGACCCGACAGGCGCAGGTGGACGAGGCCGCCAGGGCGGTGGAAAGCGCCCGAGCCGAACGGCTGGCCCCCCTGGAGCGATGGCGCCACTACCGAGACCTCTTGGGAGCCGACCTGGCCGAACCCACCTTGGCTCCCAAACCCGAGGAAGCCGGCAAGGCCGAGCGCTACACGTTGCAGCGCACGTTGAATCTCGTGCAGGCCAAGGACGTGAAGGTCGGCTCGCTTTCGGTGTTGAGCGTCGCTCCGCTGCTGCTGGGCGCGGCGTTCGGGGGGCCGGCCGCCGCGGCCGCCATGGGCGCGACCGGCGTGGGAGGCTCCACCACAGTGAGCGGTGCCGGCATCATCTCCGGCGGCACAATCCTCTCCGAGGAGGCGGGCGAGATCGAGGAAAGCTTCAAGGCCGCCGACAAGGCCGCGGAGGCGTCCAACATCGAGATCCTGGGGTCTGTGCTGCAGATCATCCCGAGCATCGAGGCCGCGGTGAAGCCGCTCGGCGGCGGCGTGGCGGTCCATTTCGGCGGGCAGCAACTCGCGGGGCTTCAGTCCGCCCTGTCGCGCGAGAAGCAGGCGATCGGCGCCATGCACAGCTTCTTCGCCGGTTTGCTGGGCAAGCAGGCGAGCTACGTGCTGCGCGAGCGCGAATGGGCGGCGCAACTGCATCAGGCCGCGGCCGACATCAAACGGGCCGAACACGCCGCCGCCGTGGCGGTCCTGCGCAAAGGCGTGGCCGAACGTGAGCTCGCAGTCCAGCAGGACGCTGTGTTGTACGCGGATCAGGTGAAGACCTATCTGGAGCAGAAGCACTCGAACGTCGAGCTGTTCGATTATCGCATCGAACGCCAGATGGAGCTGTTCCGCCGCTGCTTCGACCTGGCGCTCGAGCGCGCGCTCATGGCCCAGGCCTCGTTCGGCTACGAGCGGGAGCCACGCGCCTTCGTGCGCGTCTCGCGGCCCGCGGATGCGCGGGGCGAGCTCATGAGCGGACACGAGCTGCTGGCCTGCCTCGCCGACATGGAGCGCGCCTATGTCGAGCCGCCGGAGCTCGCCGAGATCACGCGCCAGATATCCCTGCGTCAGATCGCGCCGCAAGCCCTATGGACGTTGCGCGAAACCGGCGAAGCGCGTTTCACCATCCCCGAGGCGCTGTTCGATATCGACTACCCCGGTCATTACGACCGGCGCCTGCGCAGCGTGCAGGTCACGATCCCCTATCTCCAGACCCCAGGGGCCCCGTTAACGGGAGAACTGGTGCTGGAGGAGGCCTTCCGCCGCAAGGTCGCGCCGGCCGCAAACATGCCCGACATCGCCCCTGACGGCGTGACGCAGGCGCCCTGGATCGCGCTCAGCACGGTGCGCGAGGACGGTGGCCGCTTCGAGCTCTCGGGACAAAGTGACGATTACCTGCCGTTCGAAGGCCGGGGCGCGGTGTCGCGGTGGACCCTTCGGATGCCCAAGACGTTCCGGCGGGTGAATTACCGCGCCATCAGCGACGTGGCCATGACGTTCCGTTACGTCGCCAAGCCCGGAGGAGCCGTTGCGCGCGACGCAGTCGAGAAGCGCCTCGGGGCGCTCTACGCGAGCGTGCAATCGCTTGCCACTGCGCCGGCCGGCGCTCCTTGCGTGCTGCTGAGCCTCAAGCACGACCTTCCGGACGTGTGGGACGCGTTCCAGAAAGCGGCGGGCGCGCCCATCCGGCTCGACACGCTGGACCAGTCGCTGCCCTACCTGTTCCGCCGCTCGATGAAGACGAAGCTCGTCGAAGCGCATTTCTCGGAGATGTTGAAGGACGGCTCGCCGGCGCAGGACTGGCGACCGATTCCAAACGGCCAGGCGACGTTCACGCCGCAGGCCGCCGCGAATGATCTCGACGACGTTGCCGTCCTGGCGCTGTTCTCCGCCAGACGCAGCTGAAAGGCTGCCTCCGTGGAGAAAGAGCCTCGGCGCGACACGGTCGATCTGCGCCAAGTTTCCCCTCACCTTCAGCGGGCGTCGCATCGGCGGCCCTTGAAGTCGCCAACCGCAAATCAGCACGAAAAGTGAGGAAGCCCCCTTATATTTGACGCGATCGGTTGCAGGCGCCTGGTATTTTTGCTTCTATGGCGTCCTTCGCAAGGATGCGGTTTCGAGACTGAAGGCGTTCTATGCCCCGTCGGTGGCTGACATTTGCCCTTTTCGCTCTGGCGCTGGCCGTGCAGGCCATCACGCCGGCGGCGAATGGCGTCGCCACTGCGCATGAGGCCTTCGGGCTGTCGGAAATCTGCCTGAACGCCGCGGCCGAACATGCGTCGCAAAAGGCGCCCGGTCATACGCATCGTCACCACCGTCATCATGACTGCGCCCTGTGCCAGTCCTTCTGCGATGGCGTCGCTCCGGTCGCTGCGCGTCCCATGACGCTTGGCGTCAGGTCGGTCGATTGGGCGCCGGTCCAGTGGGCGGCGTCGGAGCGCCTTCCAGTTGCGACGCCGCGCGATTTTGCGCGTCAGGCCCGCGCGCCGCCGAGTTTCTCCTGATCTTCACACGCTGACGGCACAATGCGGCGATCGCCTGTCTTCAGGACGCGCATGCGTTTGGCCATGCAACGGAAGAGGCCGTGGAAAAGCGGCCATCGGGAGAAATGCAATGGGCATCAAGAAGCCGCCGAGCGGCCGTAGTTGCGCTTTGGCGCAAGCGGCGCTCGCAACGCTCAAAACACGAGAAAAACAGGAGCGCAGCATCGTCGTCGCCTCAGGCGCGACGCTGGGGCCGCTCGGTTTGTGGCGGGACGTGCAGGGCGGCGCCATCCGCCTCATCGATCTCGAGCGCCGAGCGCGGTTTCCGCGCGTCGCGTCATAAGCGGACGCGGCAGTGACGCGAATGGTCTCCCTCCTGTCCTTGCGCGCCAAAGCGGCGAGCCTGATCGGCCATGTGGTCGGGCGCGTTCTGCTGACGGCGGCCGCGCTGGTGACGAGCGCGCCCTTCGCGGCGCCGCTCGCCGCGCGCGCAGTCGCGGGACCATCGGACACTTTCGCGTCTTTTTTTATCTGTTTCGCGTCGGGCGCCCCCCTGTCCGACGCGCAGAAGGGGCGGCCGGGCCCCGCAAACGACCGTGGCATTGACTGCGTCCTCTGTCAGACGCTCTGCCGCGGCGCCGCTCCCCCAGCGGCGTGGCCCGGTCACGTCGGCAAGGCGGCCATCCAGCCTGTTAGCCTCCCCTGGATGGTGGCGGACCACGCCGCGCCGGCGCCTCGGCCCCGCCTGTCGAACCGGGCGCGCGCGCCGCCGGCCTGATCTTCTTGGCAGCATGCGCTACGCCCGCGTCGACGCCGGTCCCTCCTTGCGGCGTCGACGCGGAAGTTTCACCGCCTGGAGGCGGCGAGGCCTTCGGCGAGATCCTCGATCAGATCCTCGACGTCTTCCAGACCGACCGACAGGCGCAGCATGCCGTCGGTTATCCCAAGCGTCGCCCGCGCCTCCGGGGTCAGGCGCTGATGGGTGGTCGTCGCCGGATGCGTCATCAGGCTCTTGGCGTCGCCCAGATTGTTCGAAATCTTGATGATCTGGAGCGCATTGGCGAGCTTGAAGGCCTGCTCTTTGCTCTCCATGACGAAGCTCACCAGCGTGCCGCCGCCGCTCATCTGCCGCCGCGCGAGCTCCGCCTGCGGATGGTCCGGGCGGAAGGGATAGAGCACCTTGGTCACGCCCGTTTGTTCGGCGAGAAAATCCGCAATTCGTCCCGCGCTCGCCGTTTGCTGGCCGACGCGCAGCGGGAGGGTTTCCAGACCTTTGAGCATCACCCAGGCGTTGAACGGCGACATGGCCGGGCCGGTCTGGCGCAGGAAATTATGGATGCTCTCCTCGATGATCGCCTGTGAGGAGAGAATAATGCCGCCGAGACAGCGTCCCTGGCCGTCGATATGTTTCGTGGCGGAATAGACGACGACGTCGGCGCCGAGCTCGAAAGGCTTTTGCAAAAGCGGCGTCGCAAAGACATTGTCGACGACGAACCGCGCGCCCGCGTCATGGGCGATGTCGGCGATGGCCTTCAGATCATAGACCTCGAGCCCCGGATTGGTCGGGCTTTCGAGGAAGAACAGCCTGGTTTCGGGACGAACCGCCGCTTTCCACTGGGCGAGGTCGGCGCCGTCGACGAGGGTCGAGGCGACCCCCAGCCGCGGCAGCAGGTCCTCGACGACATAGAGACACGACCCGAACAGCGCACGCGCCGCGACCACATGGTCGCCCGCCTTCACTTGCGCAAGAAGGCTCGCCGTGACGGCGGCCATGCCGCTCGCCGTCGCGCGGGCGGCCTCCGCGCCCTCGAGCAGGATCATGCGCTGCTCGAACATGGCGACGGTCGGATTGGAGAAGCGGGAGTAAATGAAGCCCGGATCGTCGCCCTTGAAGCGCGCCTCGGCCGCCTCCATCGTCGGATAGGCGAAGCTCTGCGTGAGAAACAGCGCCTCCGACATCTCGCCGAAGGTGGAGCGCGTCGTCCCGCCATGGATGAGCTGCGTCGCCGGCTTGAGCTTGCGCAGGCCGTCTTTGGACATTCTTCTCTCCCTCCGGGCGCGCCGACGCGCCGCATCCTGAAAGCGGCGCCGACACGCGGGCCGCGGCTTGATAGCAAACGGGTTTCCGGCGGGAGACCCGGCCTTTTAGCGCTTTGGTTTAACGTGGCGGCAAGCCGGCCGGCTCAAATAACCACGGGGCAGTAATCCGAAAAGCGGGCGGGCCTGTCAATCTCCTGAAATGGCGGGGCGGCTATTTGCCCTTTTGCAGGCTCGGCGCTATCCCACGTTTGAGAGCTTTCTTGGGTCCAGGAGTTGAAGCGGCATGACGCCTCCAGAACATGCTCAGGGCGGCGTGCTCTCCAGCCGGCAGATCGCCGCCATGGCCGAGACGGGGACGATCCGCGTCTGCGCGCCGCTCGCCAAGGGGCAAATTCAGCCTGCGAGCCTCGATCTCCGGCTCGGCGCCACAGCGTATCGGGTACGGGCCAGCTTCCTTCCCGGCAAGGATCGCAGCGTCAAGGACATCCTCTCGGCGCTGGCTTATGACGAAATGTCCCTTCAAGGCGACGGGGCCATCCTCGAGCGCGGCTGCGTCTATGTCGTGCCGTTGCTCGAGAGCCTCGCGCTGTCCGGGAGCGTCTCCGGCGCGGCCAACCCCAAGAGCTCGACCGGGCGGCTCGATATTTTCACCCGCCTCATCACCGATCGCGGCGATCGCTTCGACGAAGTCGAGCCCGGCTATCAGGGGCCGCTCTACGCCGAAGTCTCGCCGCGCAGCTTTTCAATTCGCGCGCGAATGGGATCGCGGCTCAACCAGCTTCGGTTCCGAATGCGGCCGTCGGGGCCGGGGCAGGGCGCTGTCGCGCTCTCGGATTCGGCGCTCGCCGAGTTGCATGCGCGCGTTCCGCTCGTGGACGGGCCGCTCAATCTGCGGGACGGGATGGTGCTGCGCGTCGCGCTCGGCGCCGAGGCCTTTGGCGGCGTCGTCGGCTATCGCGCCCAGAAGCATACCGACGTCATCGACGTCGACCGCGTCGGCGCCTATCGGGTCGACGATTACTGGGACCGGCTGCCGGCGCGGGATGGCCGGCTGATCCTCGATCCCGGCGATTTCTACATCCTCGCTTCGCGCGAGCGGCTCGCCATTCCACCCGATCTCGCCGCCGAAATGGCTCCGATGGACGCCGCGATCGGCGAGTTTCGGGTTCATTACGCCGGCTTCTTCGATCCAGGGTTCGGCGCCGGTCCCGATGGCCGGCCCGCCGCCCGCGCGGTTCTCGAAGTGCGCTCCCGCGAAGTGCCTTTCGTGCTGGAGGACGGCCAGTTCATCGGCCGCCTGGTCTACGAGCGCATGGCCGAGACGCCGGAAGCGCTCTACGGCGAGGGCGGCGTCTCGAATTACCAGGGGCAGGGTCTCAAGCTCGCCAAGCACTTCGGGGCCAAATAGGGCGCCGCCCGCTCGCAACTTCATACGTCCGTCGATTTGGACAAAAGCCCGCGGAGGAACCCCTAATGGCGCTGTCGGACATCATCCGCCGGCTGCGGCCCGATCATCTCCTCGGCCAGATCTCGCTGCTGATTCTCGGCTCCATTCTCGCCTATCAGCTCGTCATCGTCGTGATGCTGCACGTGATGGAGTCCGAGGGGCGGCGGCACTACGTCTCGGAGGCGGACTTCCTGACAGGCGTTCTGGTCGCGCTCGATTCGGCGCCGCCGGAGGAACGCGAGACCATCATCCACAAAATCCATTTCGCGGCGCCTTACACCAGCATCGTCGTCAGCGACGCGAAGCCGGTTCCGTTCGAGACGACGGAACCGGTTTTTTCAGCCGAGATCAGGCGTATCAACGCGCATCTGACAGGCGCCGCCAAAGCATTCGCCACGGCCCCTCTCAACGCCGCGCACGACACGCTGGCGCTCGAGCTGGAGAAGGGCGGTTATGCGCTCGTCTCCGTCGCGCAGCACAGGAAGCCGCCGCGGCTGCTGTGGCGCTGGCTCTGGGAGCCGGAGCCGAGTTATCCCTTTTTCTTCACGCGCTGGGCCCGGGTCGGCTTCCTGTTCTTCATCAGCGCGACGGCCGTGATGCTTTTCCTGTCGAACGCCATCATCGCGCCGCTCGCCGAGCTCGCGCGGCGGGCCGAGTCCTTTCCGACCCGCGAGGGCCTCAAGGCGGCCCTCACCGACCGCGGCCCGCGAGAGATTCGCGATCTCAGCCGCGCCATCCGCGGCATGAAGGAGCGCATTCTGGCGATGATGACCGAGCGCACGCATGTTCTCGCGGCGGTCAGCCATGATCTCAAGACCATCATCACGCGGTTGAACTTGCGGACGGAGTTCATCGCCGACCCGGAATTACGCCGGAAGATGCAGAAAGACATCCATCTCATGGATTTGATGCTGCGAAAGAATCTGGAATATCTGCGAACCGAGAACACGCGCGCGGATCATTCGCTGATCGACCTCGGCAGCGTCATCCAGACGGTCGTCGACGAGTTCAACGATCTGGGCCACAACGTCGCTTATGCGAGCGACGGCGAGTTCATGATGCGCGGCTCGCTCTCCGAGATGGCCCGGGTGTTCACCAATCTGGTCGAGAACGCGGTCAATTACGCGGCGAACGTCGAGATCAGGGCGGCCGAGGATTCCGAGGGCCGTCTTCAGATCGACGTCTGCGACGATGGCCCGGGCGTTCCCGCCGAAATCAAATCGACTGTTTTCGAACCATTCGTGCGCGGCCAGGCCGGGCGGACGATGGGGGACAAGGGCGGCTTCGGACTCGGCCTCTCGATCGTGCGATCGCTCGTCGAAAGCCATGGCGGCTCGGTCGCGCTGCTCGACCGCGCGCCCAAGGGGTTGATCGTGCGCGTGACGCTCCCCAAGGCGGAGGCGGAGGCCGAGCAGGACGCGGCTTGACCACGCGACCGCGGCGGAACCCAAGTTGAATTCTGGCCAAACGAGCGTTACACATGGAATCGCGCGGGCGTAGTTCAGTGGTAGAACGACAGCTTCCCAAGCTGTATGTCGTGGGTTCGATTCCCATCGCCCGCTCCAGGACAAATTCCCGCGCGCTGGCCGCGGCCCCGTAGCGGCGGCCGCGGATGCGCGCCGCTTGCCAAGGGCCCGCATTTTGGACGCCTCCCACGCTCCCGCCGCGCCGCTGAGCGCCGCCGCCTCCGGCCCGCTGACCGGCCGCGTCCGTCCGCCGGGCGATAAATCCGTTTCTCACCGCTCCATGATCTTCGGCCTGCTCGCCGTCGGCGAGACCAAGATCGAGGGGCTGCTCGAAGGGGAGGACGTGCTGCGCACGGCGCAGGCGGCGCGCCAGCTCGGCGCCAAGGTCACGCGCCATGGTCCCGGCAGCTGGAGCGTCTGGGGGGCGGGGCTCGGCTCGCTGCTGCAACCCGTGGAGACGCTCGACTTCGGCAACGCCGGCACCGGGTCGCGGCTGATGATGGGCGTCGTCGCCGGCCACCCCATCGTCGCGCGTTTCGACGGCGACGCGTCGCTGCGCAAGCGCCCGATGAAGCGCATTCTCGACCCGCTGACGCTGCAGGGCGCACAGGTGCTCGAACAGGCGGAGGGCGGGCGGCTGCCGCTCGTCCTGCAGGGCTCGGCGGAGCCGCTGCCAGTCGAATACAAGACGCCCGTCGCCTCGGCGCAGATCAAATCGGCGGTGCTGCTCTGCGGCCTCAATTCTCCCGGCCGCACGGTCGTTATCGAGGCCGAGGCGTCGCGCGACCATACCGAGAAGATGCTGGCGCATTTTGGCGCCAAGGTCACGAGCGCGCCCCATGGCGCGCATGGCCGCAAGATCACGCTGGAGGGGCGGCCCGAACTCGTCGCGCGCCCCGTGCGCGTGCCCGCCGACCCGTCGTCAGCCGCCTTTCCGCTGGTTGCGGCCTTGATCACGCTGGGCTCCGACATTGTCGTCGAAGGGGTCATGACCAATCCGCTGCGCAGCGGACTGTTGACGACGCTCGGCGAAATGGGCGCCGACATTACGCTCGACAACAAGCGCGAGGAGGGCGGCGAAGAGGTCGCCGACGTACGCGCCCGCTTTTCGGCGCTCAAAGGCGTCGACGTTCCGGCCGAGCGCGCGCCCTCCATGATCGACGAATATCCGATCCTCGCCGTCGCCGCCGCCTTCGCCAAGGGCGAGACGCGCATGCGCGGACTTTCAGAATTGCGGGTCAAGGAGTCGGATCGCCTCGCCGCCATCGCGGCAGGGCTCGTCGCCAATGGCGTCGATTGCGAGATTGTGGGCGACGATCTCATCGTGCGCGGCGGCCCGGTCGCGGGCGGCGGAATCGTCGAAACGCATCTCGATCACCGGATCGCCATGAGCTTCCTCGTCATGGGCCTCGCCGCGCAGCAAGGGGTGATGGTCGACGACCAGACCATGATTGCAACGAGCTTCCCTTCCTTTCGCCCGCTGATGGAGGGTCTCGGAGCGCGCTTCTCGTGAGCTTCGTGATCGCAATCGATGGGCCTGCGGCCTCCGGCAAGGGCACGCTCGCCCGCCGGCTTGCGGCGCATTACGGCCTGCCGCATCTCGACACCGGCCTGCTCTATCGCGCGACCGCCTGCGCGCTCATGGACGAGGGTCTGCCGCTCGACGACGTGGAGGCGGCGGTGGAGGCGGCGCGCGGCCTGTCGCTCATCGACTTCGACGAGGCGCGGCTGCGCGGTCGCGAGATGGGCGAGGCGGCCTCGCTGATGGGCGCGATGCCGGCGGTGCGTGCCGCGCTGATCGACCTGCAGCGCAATTTCGCCTCACGGCCCGAGGGGGCGGTGCTCGACGGCCGCGACATCGGCACGGTCATCTGCCCGAACGCCACGGTGAAGGTTTTCGTCACCGCCTCGCCCGAAACCCGCGCCCAACGCCGCGCGCTGGAGCTGGCTTCGCGCGGCGAGGAGGTGGATTACGCCGCCATCCTCGAGGATGTGAAAAGGCGAGACGCCCGCGACAGCGAACGCAGCGCCGCGCCCTTGAAGCCGGCCGCCGACGCCGTGCTGCTCGATACGAGCGAGCTCGACAGGGAACAAGCTTTCGCCGCCGCTCTGGCGATCGCGGAGGGCGGGCGGATGAAGGCCCGCGCCTGAGGCGGGCGCCGGATGAGGCGGCTGGGGCGCTCAATGATAGTGGGATTTGCAATCCTCGCCCTAACGCTTTCCGCGCAAGCGGGCGTTAGGGGAAGGCTTTCGCCGAGGCGCGCATGACGTCCCGCGTCTTCCGCTTCGCGCCCTCGCCGAATGGCTTTTTGCATCTCGGCCACGCCTATTCGGCGCTGCTCAATTTCACCCTCTCGCGCGCAAGCGGCGGCCGCTTTTTGCTCCGCATCGAAGATATCGACCGGGGCCGCGCCCGCGCCGAATTCGAGACGGCGATTTATGAGGACCTCGCTTGGCTCGGCCTCGCTTGGGAAACGCCCGTGCGGCGCCAGTCGGAACATTTCGAGGATTACGCGCGCGCGCTCGAAGGGCTCGACGCCATGGGGCTGCTCTACGCCTGCGACTGCAAGCGCTCGGACATCGCGCGCGTTGCGGCGGCGCATCCCGATTGGCCCAGGGACCCGGACGGCGCGCCGCTCTATCCGGGAACCTGCCGCGAGAAGCCGCGCCGGTCTGCGCGCGACATTCTGGCCCGAGGCGGCGTCGCGCTGCGGCTCGACATGCAGAGGGCTGCGGCTCTGGCCGGGGAGGGGCTAAGCTGGCGGGAATGGCGGGAGGGCGACGACTTTGCAATTACTGCCTGTGATCCTGCGCAATGGGGCGACGTCGTGCTCGCCCGCAAGGATACGCCCGCAAGCTACCATGTCGCCGTCGTCGTGGATGACGCTTTGCAGGGCGTGACCGATGTCGTGCGCGGCCATGATCTCTTCTTCGCCACGAGCCTGCACCGCCTGCTGCAACGCCTTCTCGACCTGCCTGAGCCGCGCTATCGGCATCACGACCTCGTTCTTGATGATACGGGCGAGAAGCTCGCCAAAAGCCGGGGATCAGAGACTCTGCGCGCCTTGCGGGCGGCTGGCGCGCGCGCCGAGGGCGTCAGGCGACGGCTTGGGTTCTAAGACCATGCCTGCCCGTCGGCCATGTGCGCACGCGCACGAACACGGCGCACGCCAGCGCCTAATCTTCGAACATCGGTTTTGAGAAGCGATGCGGAGATAGAAAGATGATCGCGGCCATCCAACGCCTCATCCAGCAGGAAGCGAAGCTCGTCCTTCCGGCGGCGCAGTTGACGCCGCGCGCCAACCTTTACGCGCTGGGTCTGAGCTCCTTCGACGCGATCCGCCTGCTTGTCGCTCTGGAGCGGACCTTCAAAGTGGAGTTGCCGCGCGAGACGCTCAAGCGCGAGACCATGGCCACGATCGACGCCATTGCGACGGCTATCCGTGCGGCCCGCCCGACGCCGGCCGCCCTGCGCCGCGCGGCTTGATCTCCTTATCGGCTTGCCGTCGGAGCAGCTCCGCTGCGCGTGGCGACCTTGCTGCTGTTGGGCGCCTTGGCCATCAACGAATCGATGCGGTCGCGCTCCTTTTTGAACTCGGCCAGCATGCGCCCCTCGATTTCGCGCGTGCGCGCAAGCTTCACGCGCATCGGATCGACGAAATGGCCGTTGACCATGACTTCGTAGTGGAGATGCGGGCCTGTCGAGAGGCCCGTCGAACCAAGGAAGCCGACAACCTGCCCCTGCTTGACGCGGACGCCCTCGGTAATGCCGCGGGCGAAGCCCGACATGTGGTTATAGGTAGTGATATAGCCGTTGGCGTGCTGGATCTCGACGCGGCGGCCATAGCCTGAGTCCCACTGGGCCTTGATGACCGTGCCATTGCCGGCCGCGAGAATCGGCGTGCCGATGGGCGCCGCCCAGTCGACGCCCGTGTGCATCTTGTAATAGCCGAGGATCGGGTGCCGGCGCATGCCGAAGCCCGAGCGCGTCTCGCCGATGGAGATGGGTTTGCGCACCAGGAATTTGCGGCTCGACCGGCCATTCTCGTCGTAATAGTCGACGAGCCCGTCGTCCAAGGTTTGGAAGCGATAGTAGCGATAGGTCTCGTCGCGCGTGCTGAGCGACGCGTAAAGGAGCGAGTCGCGGGTCGGTCCCGAGCCGTCTTCCGGCTCGTCGTAGAAGATGTCGAGCGAGTCGCCGCCGGCGACGGCGCGCTGCAGATCGACGTCATTGGCGAAGACGCGCACAAGCTCGTTGATGATGGGCTTGGGGATCTGTTGTTTCAGCGCCGTCTCGTAGAGTGAATCATAAAGGCGCATCGCGCCGGGATCTTCCTCGATGTCGCCGAATTCGTCGAGCGCCGGGGAATTGCGCTTGGACCCTCCGCGCTTGGCGACAGCGGTCGGCGCCGTGGGCGTCTGCACGAATGTGCCTTTGTCGGTCGCGGCGACGATCGATTCAATTTCCTCGTCGTTGTAAACGGAGAGGCGCGCCAGCTGCATGTTCTTGCCCGAACCGTCGAAATCCGCGAACAGCAGCTTGACGCGCTGACCCTCGCGAACCGGATCGCGCTTGCCCCTGTAGGCGGCCACGACCGCGGCGATCCGCGCCTTCGGCACGCCATTGGCGGCAAGAATGGCCGCGAGATCCTCGCCGTGGCGCACGACCGCGAGCTTTTCCTCCATCTGCGTGGGCTGTGGCGTGTCGCGCGGCGCGATCGTGACGTTCTCCGGCACCATGCGGACTTCGATTGCGGAAAAAGGCGCGGTCAGCGAGGTTCCGGGAGTCGCATAGGCGAGCGCCTGCGGGTCGATGCCGGCTGCGCGGCTCGTGCGCGAGAGCAGCATCTGGCCGGGAAGCGGCAGGGCCTTGGGGCCGGCTGCAAGGCTGCTCTTCACCTGCTCGAGAACCTGCGCCTGAGCCTCGTCGAATGAAAGTTTTGCGCTTTGGGCTTCGATCTCGAGCACGCCGAGATCCTTGGTGACGAAGGACACTTCCGCCTCGTCCAGCGCTACGTCCGCGTCGCCGCTGTTATCCGGCGCGCGCGCGTCGCTCACGAGCTTGAGCGGATTATAAGGCGGCACTTCGCCCGCGAAGCTCGTCGGCGAGAGCGTAAGCGTCGCAGCCACATGGGTGAAGGCCCGCGTGCGCACCACTTCCTTGTCGCCTGACTTGGAGGTCGTCGCAGCGCGAAACGTCTGCTTGGCGGCGACGACGTCGACCGCGCGCATAATGCGGTCGCCCTTTTTTGGATTGACGATGTTGCCGTCGGGTTCCGCCTGGCGGGCCGGCTGCGCGCGCGTCGGCGCTTCGGCGAAACGCGTCTGCTGATCGAGCGCCGTATAAGCGGCGGCGCTGATGAGCAGCGCGCCGGAGAAGCCCGTCAGAACGGTGCCGGAGAGCCAGCGCGCGGAGACGCGTCGTCGATCGTCTGCCGTATGGCGGCGGCCGTCTACTTCGATGGCGGGGTCTTCCCCGAGATCAAGCCAGTCGGACCCGACCGAAGCGGATGTCGCCAGGCGGCTATTCATCTGCAATGCCATGTAGCG